>JAFDDA010000206.1 GCA_019311105.1 Deltaproteobacteria bacterium | reverse complement strand
CCGAGATCAAGGCGCGAAATCGCAGCCCTGGCCAGCCACGGCGAGGTTTCGCAACGCCGAGATCGGGTCGAAGGCGAGTGTCTGGCGACCGAGGGGTTTGTGAGATGGGTTCTACGAGAAGAGGTCGAGCTGGCGCGCCGGCGGGGTGGGCTCGGGCCGGGTGGGTTCGAGCACCTGCGTTGGCGTCTCGACGACAGGCGGCGCGGGCTCGAGGTCGGCGGGCGGAGCTTCGTCGGCCGGCGGAGAAGCCGTTTCGAACGCGTCGGGCACCGTATGCGGAGGTTCGGACTCCGCGGCCGGCGGCTCGAGGCCCAGGTGGCTCCGCCCCGCTTCGCAGCGGTCGTTGTATTCGCACCACCCGCAGAGCGGCCCGGTCTTGGGTGAATACTCGGTCTCGGCCTCCGCCACGTCGATGCGTTCGACGGTCTCGGCGCGCAGGGCTTCGAGCTGTTCGGGGCTTCGCTCCGAGGTCCGGACGCGATCGCTTGCCAGGTAGTGCCAGACGAGCGTCACCGGCTCGTCCGGGAAACGCTCGCGTACCGCCAACTGATAGAGGGCCAGCTGCCGATCGCGGTCAGCGATCTTCTGGGAGGGCACGCGCTGGCCCGTCTTGTAGTCGTGGATCTCGATCCCGTCGGCACGCGTTCGCACCAGGCGGTCGATCACGCCGCGGAGCTTGTACTTCCCGGTCGGTTCGAGGTTGAAGAGCACCTTCTCCTCGATTCCCAGCGACTCGTCGAGATCGAAGGGATAGTGCCGGCGATAGAAGTTCTCGGTGCAGCGCGCGCCGATCGAGCGGTACAGGTCGGGCTCGGTGCCTTCTCGGACGACGCGGACCTGGCTCGGGTGGTACGCCTCGTCCCACATGATCTCGTAGCGCCGCAGCACCGACGGGAGGGACGGCACCTTTCCGGTGGCTGTCACGAGGTTCACCTTCTCGGCCACCGAGTGGACGAGCTTGCCCATGAAGGCCTCGATGGACTGCACGTCCACCGTGATCTTGTCGACGTAGCGGTAGCGGAACGCGCGCGGGCAGTTGTCGAAGGACGACAGGCGGCTGTGGCTGTAGAGGAAACCCACGTCGCGCATCATAGGCGACCCCCGTCCGGGGGCGACAGGGGCGGGATCAAACCTTCGTTCAGGCACACGCGTCGAAAGTTGCAGCGGCGGCATGTGCGCGGGTCGGCGACGAGCGGGAAGTCGGCCTCCTGGGCGACGTTCGCACCGTCCGGCGCCAGTTTCTGGCGCATGTCACGGATGCTCGCGCGGATGCGAGACAGCGCCGCTTCGAGGGCCTTCTCGCTGAGGGTCACGCTCTCGTTGCTGCCCGTCGCCAGGTGGGCGAGCCGGGTCTCGACGTCGGTCGGGGCGCCGCCCCAGGCCTGGGCGGCGTAGAGGGCATAGGTGGCGACCTGCATCGAATGGTCGGGGTCGGGAGCCCGCCCGGTCTTCCAGTCGATGAGCACGATGCGCCCGTCGTCGTCGCGGAAGGCGACGTCTAGCTTCACGAAGACCTTGGTCCCTTCGAAGTCGAAGGAGTTCAGGGCTTCGATCTCGAGCCAGCGTTCCGCGGGGAGTTTGCGCAGGGTCTCCCACAGTCGCGAGGCGTAGAAGTTCCACAGGCATTGGCGCGTGTGGTCGGCATTGTCCTGCCACTCGGCGTCGGGGAGGCGGATCTCGTACTCATGCTCGCCGAGCCGTTCCTTCACCGAGCCGGCCAACGACAGGCGCCACTCGTCGCGCATGGTCTGGATCGTCGCATCGATGGCCGCATCGGCCGCCAGCGGCTCGATGCCCCGTCGGACGTTCGTGAGGGCGCGCTCGATGCATCGGTGCACCACGTCGCCAGCCCACATCTGGCGGCTTCGCACGTTCTTCAGCCGGTAGAGGGCGGTGGTTCGTTCCGGCGCGTCGCGCGACCAGCCGCCCCAGGCGCCGTAGTAGTGGAACCAGTACGCCCGCAAGCACTCGCGGAACTTGCCGTCGCGAGACTTGGACCAGGAATATTCGTTCTCGAGCGCCATGCTCGACCCCCCGCGGTCGAGGCTACCACCGCAGGCCTCCGACCCGGAGCCCGAAGGCTTCGCTACACTGCGAACGCCGTTCGTGGGGAGGCCAGGAGGCCTTTCATTGAGTTCCGAGCCCAAACCCGATCCCCGAACCCCCCAAGACGTCCTGGACGCCGCCATCGAGGCCTTGGCCGGTGATGGCGACGACGCCCTCGCCAAGGCCGCCGCCGAGGGCTTTCCCGACCCCGGAGGGGTGATCGCCTGGACCGACCGCGTCCGCAACGTGTTGCTCCACCAGCGCGATCCCTTCGCCCTGCGCTCCGAACTCGCCACCCTGGTGGATCACCTCGTGACGCTGCTCGAAGCGCTGCCGGGCGGGCTGCCGTGCAGCGCCGAAGAGATCAGCCGTTGCTTCCTTCAGACCCTGCCTGGGATCCGGGCGCAGCTCGCCGAGGACGTCGAGGCGGCCTACGAGGGCGACCCCGCGGCCACGGGCTATGCGGAGATCCTGGTCGCGTACCCGTCGCTCCACGCCGTCACGATCTATCGCGTGGCCCACGAGCTCCACCGGTTGAAGGTGCCGCTGCTGCCGCGGATCATGACCGAGCATGCCCACGCGGCCTATGGGATCGACATCCACCCGGGCGCGAAGATCGGTCGACGTTTCTTCATCGACCACGGCACGGGCGTCGTCATCGGCGGCACGACCGAGATCGGCGAGTGTGTGAAGCTCTACCAGGGCGTGACCCTCGGCGCGCTGTCGTTTGCGCGCGACGCCGACGGCCGGATGATTCGCGGCGAGAAGCGCCACCCCACCATCGAGGACGAAGTGACGATCTACGCTGGCGCCACGATCCTCGGAGGCGATACCGTGATCGGCCGCGGCAGCATCATCGGCGGGAACGTCTGGCTCCACGAGTCGATCCCGCCTCATACCCGGGTCCAGATCAAACCTCCCGCCCAGCGCGTACAGACGGGCGAAGAGGAAGACGACGAGGCCCAGCTCCACTGGGACATCTGAGGGGCGACATGTCGAACGGATCGATCTTCGTGACTTCGCTGTTGGCGGTGCTGCTGGCCCTGCTGGTGGCGGGCGGCGCGGCACCGGCCTCCGCCGAGGAGGCCTGGAGCGCCGGCATGGTCGACGACCTCATGAGCCCCTACTGCCCCGGCCGCACCCTTCGCAGCTGTACGAGCCCCCAGGCGGGCGAGCTGATCGTCTGGATCGAGCAACAGGAGGCCGAGGGCCGCGACGCCGACGCCGTCTACACCGATCTCCTCACCGAGTTCGGCGATGAGATCCGCCAGGCGCCCACTACGAGCGGTTTCGGCGCCGCGGCCTATGCCATCCCGGTTCTGGCCTTCCTTTTGGGGGGCGCCTTGGTGGCGGTCTTCCTGCGTCGACAAGGTGGGGGCGCGACGGGCGACTCGCCGGGGGCAACGACGCCTGCTGCAAGCGACCCCGAACTCGAACGTCTGGTGGACGAGGAGCTCGGCCGCTCGTCGTGAAGGTCTACACACGGCGTGGTGACAGCGGGGAGACGGATCTCTTCGGGGGCG
>JAFDDA010000041.1 GCA_019311105.1 Deltaproteobacteria bacterium | reverse complement strand
AGACCTGGACGCCGCTTGCCGAGTCGCTCTACCAGATCTACTCGTACTTCATGGAGCGCGACTCGGGTGCGACTCCCGACGGCGCCAATAGCAACGTCTTCCGCGACTACCGCTTCAGTCTCAGCGGCAGCAGGGTCTCTGCGGGCTCGAGCAGCATCCCGGCCGATCCGGTCGAGTATTCCTGCCAGAAGAACTTCATCTTGATCATCACCGACGGCGAGCCGACCCGCGACGACTTCGACAACTACGGTGGCACCGGCACCGACTGGGGCTTCGAGCGCTTTGGTCAGGTGATTGGGGACTTCAACGACGACGGTGAGACCGAGGTGCCGGGCGGCTGCTCGGAGTGCACGTTCTACCTCGACGACATCGCGAAGTTCATGCAGGAGACCGACTTCCGTGAGGACCACGACGGCACCCAGGCCATCGACGTCTACACGGTGGGCTTCACGACCAACGCCAGGGCCAACGCCCTCCTGAGCAAGACGGCCGAGGTGGGCAACGGCCTGTTCTTCCAGAGCAACAACGCGGAGGAGCTGACCGAGGCGATCGTCGAGTCGGTGACGGACATCATCCAGAAGTCGCAGTCGTTCACGGCCGCCACGGTGCCGGCCAGCCGAACCACGGACGGCAACGACATCTTCTTCAGCTCCTTCATCCCCTCGGACGACTCGAGCTTCTGGGAAGGCCACCTGAAGAACTACGAGTTCACGCTGGACGGCCGCATCCTCGACGCGAACGGCGACTGCGCTCTCGATGACCCGACGGGCGACTGCTACTTCGGCCAGTTGCTGCCGACGGCGCCGCCGATCTTCGACGCCTCCGACGAGATCGGCGACCCCGACGACCGGACCCTGGGTGTCTCGCTGGGCGGTGCCGTGGTCGACTTCGATACGGGCCTGTCCGCCGCGGACCTCGGCATCGTCGATGACGAACTCGACGGGCCGGCCGACGAGATCGCACTCTACTCCGGCGTGCGGTCGGGTAGTGCCGCGACCGACCTCGAGGAGCTGGCCGACGAGATCGTCGAGTACTTCGCCGGCTGCGACTTCGCGAGCTCGCCCTGCGTGCCGCGAAACCAGCTCGAGCCGCCGCTGGCCATGCTGGGGGACATCTTCCACGCGAACCCCGTGGTGATTGCGCCGCCGAACGCGGCCATCAACGAGAGCTCGTACATCGAGTTCTCGGAGAAGTACGAGGAGCGCACGAAGGTCATCTACGGCGGCTCGAACGACGGCTTCCTGCATGCCTTCAACGCGGGCTCGTGGGACTCGGTCGAGGAGGCCTTCGACCAGGGCGACGGCTCGGAGCTCTTCGGCTTCATGCCCTACCAGGCCCGCCTGAACATGCAGTATCAGCCGCTCGACAACTCGCCGCGCGACTACTACTTCGTGGACGGTTCGCCCCAGGCGGCCGACGTGTGGCTCTACTCGACCAACAGCGACGAGACCAAGGAGGTCGACGAGTGGCACACGGTGATGATCGGCGGCATGCGCCAGGGCGGGTCCCAGTACTACGCCATCGACATCACCAACCCGGACAGCGAGAGCGGTGGCCCGAGCTACCCGGAGTACCTGTGGGAGTTCCCGTCGGAGGATCCGGCCCACTCGAACTCGGCCGAGGCGGCCTACATGGGCGAGACCTGGTCCGAGGCGATCATCACGCGTGTTCGCGTGGAGGTCTCGGGGAGCTTGGGTTCCGAGGGCGAGGGCTACGAGCGCTGGGTGGCGATCTTCGGTGCGGGCTTCTCGGAAGAGGGCGACCCGAACGATGATGCGAACTACAGCGGCTCGAGCGTGAAGGGCAGGGCCATCTACGTCGTCGACGTGAAGACGGGCGAGGTGCTGGCAGCCAAGCGGTTCGACCCGAGCGTGACAGCCAGCGGCGTCGAACAGGAGATGGATTTCGCGTTCCCGTCCGCCCCGAGCGTCTTCGACCTCGACCGCGACGGCTATGCCGACGTGGCCTATATCGGTGACCTCGGGGGTCAGATGTGGCGCTGGATCCTGACGGACACGGACCCCGGGAACTGGGAGCTCGTGAAGGTGCTCGAGGCCGACCCGTTCGAGTACACGGTGACCGCAGGTGGCCTCTCCTCGTTCGAGTACTACTACAAGAACTTCTTCTTCCCGCCCACGGGCCTGCTGCGCAACGGCGTGCTGTGGCTCGGTGTCGGGACCGGAGAGCGTCACAATCTCAAGTTCGAGGGCGTGGACGTGGATGGGGATGGCGACGCCGACGACAACGACGGCGACAACAACCGCTTCTACGTCTTCAGCGACCTCTATCCGAAGTCGAGCACGCTCGATTCCGAGTTGGCACTCGATGAGAGCAAGCTGATGGATGTCACGGATGCGGACTGTGACACCCCGATCGACCGCGGCTACTACGTCGTCGCCGATCAGGGTGAGAAGTTCGTGACCAACAGCATCGTGTTCCTGGGCACGCTCTTCACCGGTTCGTTCGTGCCGATCGATTCGACCGACCCCTGCATCGCGGGTGGCGAGGCCTATCTCTGGCTCTTCCGCTTCAGCTGCGGCGCGGGCGAGGCCGACGAGAGCGATGACGATCGGAAGAAGAAGCTCGGCACGGGCTTGCCCACGGCGCCGCGCATCTCGGTCGGAAACTCCGACGAGGACGACGACGACGAATGCACGGAGATGAAGGTCGTGGTCATCACCAGTGAGGGTGAGGTGTCGAGCGACTGCGCCGGCAAACGGCCGAACTCGGGCACCTACCTGCGCGAGTGGCGAGAAGACTAGGAACCAGGAGGACGGGGGCGGATGCCCCCGTCGCCTCGGGAGGACGACATGAAGCTCTTCAGGATCACTCTGGCCACGGCGGTCGCCGCCTTCGCTCTGCAGGTGTCCCCGGCTCGGGCCTCGGACGATCTACCGATCGGGATGGCCGAGTCGAAGAACAGGGTCCAGCGAACCCTGACGATCGACGATCAGGTCTACAAGGTCACCGCCAAGACGGAGATCTTCGACCTCACCGGCCAGCCGCTGCCGTTCGAACAGGTCGAAACCGCCGCGGATCACGACGATGGGATCGACCTCGATCGCGTCACGTACGCCTATGACGCCCATGGCGATGTGCTGGTGCTGCTCCGAGCAGTCCGAGCACCTCGCTGAGCGGCACCGGAACCCAGGGAGGGGCCATGGCTCGACATCGCGGGATCGTTCGTTGGTTGGGAGGCGCTTGCGCCATTGCGCTCGTCGGTTCGGGCTGTGGCGGGGGCGATGTCCCCGGTGAGGCCGGAGCCGCGGCGTCCAACACCGCCGTGGAAGAAGAAGACGAGTGGGAAGAGAACACGATCCCCGTAATCGAGTGGGTCCACCTCGAGCCCAGCTCGCCCGCACCCGGCGGAAGCGTCACGGCCCAGGTGCGCGTGAATGACCCGGACGGGGACGACATCGAGTACGGCTACGCCTGGCGGATCAATGGCCGCCCGGTCCGCAGCTCGGGGGACCGGATCACGCTCGGGAACGCCCTGAAGGGCGACCCGATCAGCGTGACCGTGACGGCTAGCGATGGCTGGGACGAAAGCGAGGCCTACACCGCACGGGCGGTCGTCGGGAATACGCCGCCTGTCCTTCAATCCGTGACTTTCGACCCGCTCGGCACGATCCACCGCGGCCAGCGGGTGACCGCACGGCCGATTGCCATCGACCAGGACGGCGACGTCCTGCAATACGAATACCGCTGGTGGGTGAACGACCGCGAGCTCTCGAGCGAGAGCGACATGCTCGACACGAGCCGGCTGAAGCGCGGCGACGAGGTTCGCATCGAGGTCGTCGCAAGCGACGGCTACTCGGAGAGCAACCCGCTGCGCAGCGCACCGATCAAGGTGGAGAACTCGCCGCCCAAGATCGTGTCGACCCCGGCCAATGCGGGCGACGCGAGCGTCTATCTCTATCAGGTCCAGGCGGAAGACCCCGACGGCGACCGGCGGCTTCGCTACCGGCTCGAGCAGGGGCCTCCGGGCATGACGATCGACCCGATCTCCGGTGCCCTGTCGTGGGCCCCGGCTGAATCCGCCACGGGCACCCACAACGTCGAGGTGGCCGTGGACGACCTCCAGGGCGGGGTGGGGAGCCAGCGTTTCACGGTGGTGATCAGTGAGGAAGAGGCGGCTGCCGAAGCCGCGCCGCCGGCTGCACCGAGCGAGGGCTAACCGGCCTTTCGGTGCGCGGGCACATCGTCCCGGCGCAGGGCTTCAGCGGATCCCGTATTCCTTGATCTTGTAGAGCAGCGATCGGTGGCTGATCTCGAGCAACCGTGCCGCATGGGTGCGGTTGCCATCGGTCGCCTGCAGGGCGCGACGGATGAGATCCGCTTCGACGGCCTTGCGGGCGCGCCGAAGCGAGAGGTCGCCGGGTGCGGCCTCGCCCGGTGCGAACTCCGGGGCAATGATGTTGCCTGGCAGTTCGCTGAGTGCGATGCGGTCGCCTCGGGCCATGATCACGGCGCGCTCGATCACGTTCTCGATCTCGCGCACGTTGCCCGGCCAGTGGAAGGCGACCAGGCGCTCGAGCGCTTCGTCGGTGATGCCGGCGAGCGGCTTGCCGAGGGTGGCGCTGAAGTGGGCGAGGAAGTGGTCCGCCAGCAGCGGGATGTCCTTGCGGCGTTCGCGCAGGGGCGGCACGTGGATCCGCAGCACGTTCAAGCGATAGAAGAGGTCTTCCCGGAAGCCCCCGCTCGCAATCTCGGCTTCGAGGTCGCGCGAGGTGGCCGCGATGACGCGGACGTCGACCTGGCGCGACTTGGCTTCGCCCAGGGGGCGCACTTCTTCCTCCTGCAGAACGCGCAGGAGCTTCACCTGGAGGGCCACCGGCATCTCGCCGATCTCGTCGAGAAAGACGGTCCCCCCATCGGCTTCGAGGAAGAGCCCGCGCTGGGCCCGGTCGGCGCCGGTGAAGGCGCCTCGGGCGTGGCCGAAGAGTTCGCTCTCGAGCAGGGTGTCGGGGATCGCGCCGCAGTTGATTGCGACGAAAGGGTCGTTGCGGCGGCCCGACTGGGCGTGGATGGCGCGCGCCATCACCTCCTTGCCGGTGCCGCTCTCGCCCGTCACGAGCACGGTGGCCTTGAACTCGGCGGCGCGCTCGACCATCTCGAGGGCTTCGATCATGGCGCCCGACGCCGCGACGATCGGGCGCTCGCCGACGCTGCGGGCCACATCGCGTCGCAGCATCTCGTTCGAACGCCGGAGCTTTTCGCGCTCCTCTGCCTTGCGCAGGGTGAGCAGCACCTCGCTCGGCTGGAAGGGCTTGGCGAGGTAGTCGTAGGCACCGCGCGAGAGGGCCTCGACGGCCATGTCCTCGGTGCCGAAGGCCGACATCATGACGATCGTCGATCCCGGCAGACGGCGAGAAAGCTGGGGCAGGAGCTCCATCCCGTCGAGGCCGGGCATGCGGATGTCGCAGAGCACCACCTCGACGGGTGTGCGTTCCACAAGGGCCAGGGCCTCGTCGGCGTCGCAGGCCGCGAAGACCTCGTAGCCCTCGGCGGCGAGGACCATCTCGAGGCTCTCGCGGAGGGAGTCGTCATCGTCCACGATCAGGATGCGTTGGCCCACCGGCTCCTCCGCAAATCCCTGCGCAATGCGCGCGGGGTCTGCGGGCTTATCGGTCGCGCGGCGCGCGGCCGTGAGGCGTCGTTGTGAAACGGCGCGTAAGAGCCGGGAGGTGGGTGGCCGAGGGGGAGGGGCGATGCGTGGCTCTCGCCCCAGTTCGTTTGGCCGAGCGGAAACAGCGGCGGGTCGCCGGAGTTGCCGGTCGCACGCGCCGGGGCTGCGGGTCCGAGGGCTCTGGCTGCGGGCTCACGAGCCCAAAGGAGGCTCCGTTATGGGGAGCGAACGTGCCTCAAGTCCCCGGAAAGGCGCGCCGAAGAGCTGATCACAGTTTGATTCTGGAATGTTGCGCCGTCCCCCCCCTCCCATCGGCGCACGGGGGGGACTTTCGTGGCGAACAACGTTCAAGCCTTTCGCGAGGCCTTGATGATGAGCAAGGCGGAACTCGCGCGGAAGGCGGGACTGTCGACCCTCACCATCGATCGCGTAGAAGCCGGCCGGCCCTGTCGGCTGGATACCAAGCGCAAAATTCTCTTGGCTCTCGAACTCAAGGTCTCCGACCGAGACCAGGTCTTCGGGGAGCTGTTCTCCACTGGAATCCAGACGGTCGCGGCTTCGATGCCGAGCGCCGTCGAGCCGGAGGTCCTGTCGTGAAGATTCCGTTTCTTTCCGGCATGAATTCGGCTGCCACCGTGGTAGGGCTCGACATCGGGTCGTCCTGCGTGAAGGCGGTCGAACTCAAGCAACACGGCGATGGCTATGAGCTCGTGAAGCTCGGCCACGCTGCGCTGCCGTCCGAAGCCATCGTCCAGGGCGCCTTCCTCAACACCACGGCGATCGTCGATGCGATTCGCGAAGCCGTCGCAGGCGCGGGCATCCGCACGAAGGACGTCGCCACGGCGATCTCCGGCCACTCCGTGATCGTGAAGAAGGTCACGGTCCAGGAGATGAGCCGCGAGCAGCTCGAAGAGTCGATCAAGTGGGAGGCCGAGCAGTACATCCCGTTCGACGTGAACGAGGTGAACCTCGACTTCCAGATCCTCGATACTGCCGAGGCGGAAGGGCAGATGGATGTCCTGCTGGTCGCAGCGAAGAAGGACCTGCTCGACGACTACGTCCAGGTGATCGCCGAGGCCGGCTACACGGCCCAGGTGGTCGACATCGCAGGCTTCGCCGTCGAGAACGCCTGGGAGGCCAACAGCCCCGAGAGTGCGGACGAGGTCATCGCCCTGGCGAACGTCGGGTCCCAGGTCACCAACCTCAACGTGGTCGTGGGGGGCATCCCGGTCTTTACCCGCGACGTGGCTCTCGGCGGCGCGCTCTACACCGAAGAGATCCAGAAGACGCTCTCGATCGGCTTCGACGAAGCAGAGAAGATCAAGATCGGTGACGCGGACGTGGCGAGCAAGGACGTCGTGCCCAAGGAGGTGGACGAGTCGATGCGACAGGTCACCTCCCAGATCGTGGGGGAGATCGCTCGCTCGCTCGAGTTCTACTCCGCCACGGCCGAGGACGGGAGCATCAGCAGGATCGTGCTCACGGGTGGCAGCGCCCACGTCTCGGGCCTGGCCGCAGCCTTCGAAGAGCGCATGGATGTGCCCGTCGAGGTGATCAATCCCGTTGGTGCGGTCCAGGTCGGCTCCGGCGTGGACACGAACGAACTCGAGGATCTCGGTCCGGCGCTTGCGGTCGGCATGGGCCTCGCGATGCGGAGGCTCGACGAGCAATGATCCGAATCAACCTGCTTCCCTTCCGCGAAGCGCGACGGCGCGCCGAGCTCCGTGACCAGCTCGGGCTGGTGATGCTCGCGGTCGTGATCTCGGCCGGTCTGTGCGTGATGCTGCAGATCTGGTCGTCGACTCGTGTGCGCACCGCCAAGAACGACGTCACGCAGATCGAGAAGAAGATTGTCGAGTTCGAGCCCGAGATGGCCCAGCTCCGGCAGTTCGAGAACAAGAAGTCGGAGGTCGAGCGCAAGCTCGGCGTGATCCGTGGCCTCGAGCGCTCGCGCACCGGTCCGGTCCGTGCCCTCGACGAGCTGGCGACCAACACGCCCAGCCGGGTCTGGATCACGTCACTCACGGCGCGTGGCTCCGCCATGGATATCTCCGGCTACAGCCTCGACAACGAGGTGGTCGCCGAGTTCCTCACGGCCCTCGACAAATCCGAGCACTTCGGAGCGGTCGACCTGCAGGGCACCGAGTTCGTCCAGAAGGGCGGCGTCCGGTTGAACCAGTTCAACCTGAAGGCCCGCCTGACGGCCAAGAGTATCGAGGAGATCCAGGCCGAGGCAGCAGCCGCCTTGAAGGCGAGTGAAGATGCCGAGCCTGGCAAGAAGAAGCGCCGCAAGAAGAAGCGGAAGAAGAAGAAGAAGGCGGGGATTCTCTAATGGAACTGCCGGAACTCGACATCATCAACAAGTTGAACTCGAAGCTAGACGAGTTTCAGGGTCAGCTGGACCAGCTCGCGAAGCTGCCCAAACCGATCCGCCAGGCGATGGCGCCGGTGGCGGGGGGCCTCGTGATCGGCGCCTTCCTCTACTTCGCGCTGTTCCCGGCCAACGCCGAGGTGACTCAGCTGAGAGGCGAGGCGCGCTCGAAGCAGATCGAGCTCTCCAAGGCGGAATCGGTTGCGGAGAACCTGCCGGCCTTCGAGAAGGAACTCGAAAACCTCGAAGCGGAGCTGAAGGTCGCGCTGCGGCAGCTGCCGGACAGCAAGGAGATCCCGGGTCTGCTCACCGACATCAGCTCGCTCGGCAAGAACGCGGGCCTCGACATCAAGCGCTTCAAGCCGAGCCAGGAGATTCCGCGCGGCTTCTACGCCGAGGTGCCCCTCGAGATCTCCTTCACGGGGACCTTCCACCAGGTGGTCACCTTCTTCGACCTCGTCGCCAAGCTCCCTCGGATCGTGAACGTGGGTGAGCTGAAGATGGAGATCGACGACGAGGGCTCCGAGCGAACGCGTCTCAAGGTGAGCGGCAAGGCGACGACCTTCCGCTTCATCGACCAGAATCCGGATCAGACGGCGGCCGCGATCGGGCCGCGGGGGGATGTGGGATGAAGAGGGCCTGGATCTCGATCCTGGCGCTGCTGTTCCTCACGGCCTGCCCGAAGTCGGACGAGGTGGCGAACGCGCCGACCGTTTCCGACTTCGAGAAGGAGCGGGCGGAGCTGTCGGCACGGGTCAAGGGTAGCGGGCGGAAGATCGCCAGCGCAGCCGCCCGACGGAACGACCCGAATCGGGCGAATGCGGATGACACGGAGTTTGCGGTGGTCGACAAGGAGTACACCTACGACCCCAAGGGCAAGCGTGACCCGTTCCGCAGCTTCATCTTCACGTCCAACGACGAGTCACGCGACGCGCGTGGCCCGCTCGAGCAGTTCGACCTGGCGCAGCTGTCGGTCATGGCCGTGGTGTGGGGGACGGACCGGCCGCGCGCCGTCGTCGCCGACCCGTCGGGTCGCGGCTACATCGTGCGCGAAGGCACCTACATGGGGAAGAACGAGGGGCGGATCATCGGCATTGCCGACAACTCGCTCGTCGTCAAGGAAAGCTACGTCGACTATTTCGGTGAGACGACCACGAAGGACGTCACGATGCGGGTTCGCGTCGGGAAGGAAGGGGTTCAACAATGACCGGGCGAAACCGATCGAACCGGGCCGTGACGCTCGCGGCAGGTCTGCTCGTGCTGGCCGTGGCCGTGACCGGCATGGCACGCGCCAATGACGTCCATATGCTCTCGGATGTGAGCGTGGACGAGGTGGATGGTGCGACCGTGGTGTCGCTCTATGGCCTCGAAGGTGCGACCTGGGAGGCCGCCACGGACCCCGATGGCAAGACCATCTGGCTCCGCTTCGAAGGCGTCCGCCCCGAGTTCATGCCGGGCAACCTCGTGCTGAACGACTCGCGCGTCGCCTCCGTGGGCTTCGTCGAGGAGACCAGCGGCAGCGGGGAGCCTCGCACCGTGGTGGCCATCAACGGCCAGATCGAGCTCGACCACGACGTGGTCGCTCTGGGCGACCGCCTGGAGGTCCGACTCGTGGGCCGCGGCGGCAGCACCGCAGCGACTTCCGGCACGACGCCGACGCCCGTGGAGGAAGCGGTCGCCGAGGCGAGCGCCCCGGCGTCGCCGCTGGCAGCGACCCCGCTGCCCGCAGCGCCGGCTCCGGAGCCCGAGAGCGTGGCGACCGTCACGACGACGGCGACCCAGCTCGTGGGCGTCGATGTCGAAGGCACCCCGGGCCAGACGATCGTGCGGATGCAGACCGATGGCAGCGTCGTGAAGGTCAAGACCTTCACGCTCGGTGACCCGCCGCGCCTGGTGATCGACCTCGTGGGCCTGACGAACAAGGTCCGCACGTCGAAGATTCCGCTGGACCTGCCGCACGCTTCGCGCCTGCGGATCGGCCAGCACGACGGCAAGGTTCGCATCGTGCTCGACGGCACCGAGAATGCACCCTTCGGGGACCGCGACATCGCCGTGACCGAGCGGGGCGTGGTCCTGACCATCGGGGACGCGGCTTCGGCGGCATCCCTGGCTTCGACGCTCCCGCCCGTGGCGAGCAAGCCGGCCGAACCCGTCGAGGCGGTGCGCCAGGCGGTCGAGGAAGAAGTCGAGGCCGAGGCCATCGCCGCGGACACGACCGACACCGAGCCGACCCTGGCCGCGACCGACCCTGAGCCGACCCTGGACACGACCGACACCGAGCCGACCCTGGCCACGGCCACGACCGACAGCGAGCCGATGGCCGCCGAGTCGCAGCCGCTCGAAGAGGTGGCCGAGGTCGCCGACGCATCGAACCAGCCCGTGATGGCGCCCGAAACCGTCGAAGCCGCTGACGGGGCCGAAGCCGCCGACGTGGCAGAGGTCGCCGACGTGGCCGATGCGGTCGCCGTGACCGAGCCCGCGCCGGTCGAGGCCGTCCAGGTGAGTGGTGTCGAGCTCGAATCGCTCCCGGATCGGGATCGCATCCTGATCTTCACGGGCGAGGTCCGTGAGTACGCGCTCTTCGAGCCGGACGACGAGACCGTGGTGATCCGCGTGCTCGACGCCCAGATCGACGACGAGACCGCCGTGCGCTTGATCCCGCCGACAGGTGGCCCGGTTTCGCTCGTGACTGCCTTCCAGCAGCCCGAACTCGCCACGCCCGAGGTGCGCATCGTCATCAGCCGCAAGGCGGGTGCTGCGCCGGAGATCCGCCAGCAGGGCCCGCTGCTGATGGTGGACTTCGCGAAGACCGCGGAGCAGATGGTCGACGCGATGAACGAGGCCCCGGGCCTCGCGGAGCCGCTGCCCCTGGCTGCGACGCCGCTCGCGCCCGCACCCGAGAACGTGCCCGCCGCCCTGGCGCCGTTGCCGGAGTCGGCCGTCACGGCGGAACCCGCGATCCTGCGCATCAAGGAGCAGGTGATCGGGGCTGGCCCGGCCGCCCTCGATCCGGACTCCGCGGTGGCGATCCTCCAGGAGGGTGGTTTCCAGGAGGGCAAGCCCTACGTCGGACGCCGCATCTCACTGGACTTCAAGGACGCCGAGATCGACGACGTGCTCCGCCTGGTCGCCGAGGTCTCCGACCTCAACGTGATCGCCGGCGATGAGGTCGGTGGCAAGGTGACGATCCGCCTGGTGGACGTGCCTTGGGACCAGGCCCTCGACGTCATCCTGATGACCCAGGGGCTCGGCTTCGAGCGCGTCGGCAACGTCCTGCGCATCGCTCCTCAGGATCTGTTGCAGGCCGAGCGCGAAGCTCGCATGCAGGAGCGCCGGGCGATGGAGAAGCTCGAGGACCTGATCGTCAAGCTCCAGCCGGTGAACTACGCCGACGTGCGCGACGTCTCGAAGCTGGTGAAGCGGTTGCTCTCGGCCCGCGGCACCGTCAACACGGACGAGCGGACGAGCACCCTCATCATGAAGGACATCCCGTCCGTCATCGACGAGGCCACGGCGCTCATCAAGGCCATCGATACCCAGACCCCGCAGGTCATGATCGAAGCGAAGATCGTCGAAGCACAGCTCGACTTCTCGCGCGAGCTTGGCTCCGAGTGGGGTGCGGGTTCGCAGCCTGACTCGGACTTCGAGGACTTCCAGACCGGCGGGATCATCCCGATCACCGTGCCCGGCCGTGGGTTCCCGGACAGCGATGCCAACAACGTCGTGGTTCGGAACCCGATCTCGAACGTGGCCACCGGCATCGTGAACCTGGGCTCGTTCCTGCTGAACGACCGGATCAACGTCCGCCTCCGCCTGGCTGCTGCAGAGAGCCGTGGTGAAGGCAAGGTGATCTCGAGCCCGCGGATCGTGACCCTGGACAACCGGGAAGCGGTCATCGAGCAAGGTGTGTCGATCCCGTTCCAGACCTTCGAGAACGGCGATGCGGCTCTCGAGTTCATCGACGCGGTGCTGTCGCTCAGGGTCCGGCCGCACATCACGGCCGACCGCAGCATCATCATGAAGCTGAATGTCTCACGGAACGCACCGGACGATTCGGTGCCGACCCCGACGGGTTCGCCGGCCATCGCCAAGAACGAGGCGACGACCGAGACCCTCGTCAAGGACGGCCAGACGCTCGTCATCGGTGGCATCTACGTGGTCGAGAAGGCCAACCGGCAGAGCCGGGTCCCGATCCTCCACCGCATGCCCTTCGTAGGCGCGGCGTTCAAGAACAAGTCGGTCCGCGACATCCGCAAGGAGCTCCTGATCTTCATCACGCCGCGCATCGTGCAGCCGCAAGAAGTCGGGACTTGATCGCAACCTGAGCCGGCCCGGCCGGCTTGGTTTCACTCCGGGACGCCCCGGGGCTCGCAAGAGCCCCGGGGCGTTCTCGTTCGGGGCGTGGCCGGCGGCTCCGCCTCGCTATCCTTCGAAGCATGGAAGGCTCGACGGTGTGGCTCGTGGGGATGATGGGAGCGGGGAAGTCCGCCGTCGGGCAGGCCCTCGCTGAGCGTCGGGGCGCACGGTTCGAGGACAGCGACGCACTGATCGAGGCCCGGGCGCGACGCCCGATCCCCGAGATCTTCGCAGAGGATGGCGAGCAAGCCTTCCGGCGGCTCGAGCGCGAGGTGATCGAAAGCCTGGCGGGGCATCCCGGTGTGGTGGCTCTCGGGGGCGGGGCGATCTGCCAGCCTGGAGCGGCCGAAATGCTCCGTGGCAGTGGAACCGTGGCGTACCTCCGCGCCACACCCGAGACGCTTGCCCAGCGAGTCGGGGAGGCCTCGGTGCGGCCGCTGTTGGCCGGGCTCGATCCAGCGGCCCGTCTCGAACGCATCCGTGAGCTACTCGCGGAACGCGAGATCCATTACGGTCAAGCCGACGTGACCCTCGACACCGACACGCTCGACATCGACGCCGCGAGCGCGGCCTTGGCCCGCGCTCTCGAGGCCAGGGAAGGGCAGGGGGCATGAGTTCGCGCGTTCGCTCGGTTCGCGTCGGATTGGCCGGGAAGGATCGCTCCTACCCGGTTCGGATCGGTGCGGGCACCCTCGATGATGCGGGGGATGCCATCGCCCAGGCGACGAAGGCCACGCGCGCGGTGATCGTGAGCGTGCCGCCGGTGGCCCGCCGCTACGCGCCGCGCCTCGAACGCTCGTTGCGTGCTGCCGGCATCCGCACGCATCGGATCGTCGTCCCGGACGGCGATGCCTCGAAAAATCTCGCTCAGGTCTCGAAGCTCTACGACGCGATGCTCGAGTTCGGGGCGGACCGGTCGACTGCGGTCGTGGCCCTCGGCGGCGGCGTCGTGGGCGACCTGGCCGGCTTCGTCGCGGCCAGTTATCTGCGGGGTGTGCCCTTCGTCCAGGTGCCGACCACGGTGCTCGCCATGGTCGACTCGAGCGTGGGCGGGAAGACGGGTGTGAACGTCCCGCAGGGCAAGAACCTCGTGGGGGCCTTTCATCAGCCGCGCTTGGTCTGGGCCGACGTGGATGTCCTGGGTACGCTGCCCGCCCGCCAGAGGGCGGCCGGCATGGTCGAGGCGATCAAGCACGGCGCCATCCTCGATCGCGCCCTGTTCGAGCGCTTCGAGCGTGACCTCGAACGTGCCCTCGACCTCGACCCGACCGTGCTGGTGAGCCTCCTCACGCGGTCGGTGGCCATCAAGGCTGAGGTGGTGAGCCAGGACGAACGCGAGGCGGGCATCCGGACTCTGTTGAATTTCGGCCACACCCTCGCGCACGCCGTCGAGAAGCTCTCGGGCTACCAGAAGGTCCTGCACGGCGAGGCGGTGGGCATGGGCATGGTCTACGCCGCGCGGCACTCCGAGGCCCTCGATCTGGCTCCCGCGGGGACTGCGGAGCGCATCGAGGGTATCGTCGGGCGCCTCGGCATCGAGACCGAGCTCCCCAGTTTTCCACGTAGGGCTTATCTCTCGGCGCTGCGGGTCGATAAGAAGAGGACGGAGGCGCACATCCGATTCGTGGTGCTGCGCCGCATCGGGGCTGCGGATACGGTCCCATTGACGCCGGCCGAGGTGTACCCCCCGCGTCCGGGCTCGAAGAAGCGCCGCGTGCGGCGATGACCAGCGCACGGCCGGACGTGCAGGTGAGGCGGGTCGAAAGACCGTGGGAGCGAGCGACGTGAGCGACGAGTTGCGCGAACAGATCCGGCGCCTGGAAGAACTCGTGGCGGGCGCGGCCGGCGCGTTGGCCTTCCCGGCTCTGGCCGAAGCGCATCGCCGTGCGGGCCATCCCGAAGAGGCGGAGCGCGTCGCACGCGATGGGCTCGCTCTGGCACCCCACGTCAGTGCCGGCCGTGTTGCTCTGGCCCTCGCGCTGCTCGATCAGAAGCGGAACGACGAAACCCGTGTCGAGCTGGAGCGGTTGCTCGGCGGTGACAGCGAACACGTCATCGCCCACGACGCGGCGGCCTTCGGAGCGCCGGAAGGCGTGGGCCTCCAGGCGGCTCCGGTCGCCGGGGAGCTGGCGACCCTCGACCCCTATCCCGGCTCAATCCCCATCACCGACGAGGCGCCGGCCTCGGAGCCGATCGAAGAATCTCCGTCCCTGGCGATCGAGCCGGCGCAGAGCGGGCCTTTCGGTCCGCCGCCGCCGCCCGTGCCCACCCACGAGTTTGGTCCGCTGCCGCCGCCCGCGCCCGCCGAACCCCTGGTCTTCGACGCGGACGAGGTTCGCGACGACGAACTCGACGACGCCTTCGATCAAGCGGAAGCCGACCGCGAGCAGATGTTCGGCACCGATGACGTAGCCGAAGCCGCGCTGTCGGCGGTCACCGAGGATGAAGGCACCGACGGCGATCTCGACCCGATGGCGCGCGCGCACGTCGCCGATGGCGAAGATGACCTCGCTGCGGTCGACGGATTGGCTGCGGACGGCCTCGATCCGATTCTCTCCGCCGAAGTCGGCAGAGACGAAGACCCCGCAGTGCTGCCCGGTGCGCCGGGGTCGCCTTTTGCCACCGAAACCTTTGCGGGCCTGCTCGAGCGGCAGGGCCACGTCGCGGACGCCGAGCGGCTGCGCGAGCAGATCGCCGCCGAGCCCGTCCCCGAACCGGAAACGCCCGAGCCCGCGGCCGAGACCGCTGGGGACGACGGCGCCCCCGAGAAGCAAGCCACACTCGAGCGCTGGCTCGACAACCTGCGGAGAGATACGTGATGAGCTTTGCCGACCTTCTGTCGAAGATCGTGGAGGAGTGCGGGGGCGGCGTCGGCGTCGCCTTGATGGGTGACGATGGGGTCTCCATCGACCAGCGGATGGCGAGTACGCCGGCCGTGGCGCTCGATGCCGACGACATCGGGGCGGCAGGCATCGAGTTCGGCCGCATCCTGGCCGAGATCGGCAAGGTCTCGGACTCCCTCGGCGGCGGCGCCCTGGGCGAGACGGTGGTGCGCCTGGCGCGCTTCACGTTGATCTTCCAGGTGGTGGATGCTGAGAACTTCCTCGTGCTCGCGATCTCGCCCGATGGCAACCTCGGCAAGGCGCGCTATCTCATTCGGAGCCAGCTGCACGCGCTCCGCGACCTTCTCTAGGGCGTCGCGCTGCGGCGGGCCTGGAGGCTCCCGTGCCCGATTCTCTTCGAGTCCTGGTCGTCCACGGTCCGAACCTGAACCTGCTCGGGACCCGTGAGCCCGAGATCTACGGCGAGACCACGCTCCCCGAAATCGACGACCGCCTGGCGTCCGAGGCCAAGGAATGGGGCGCCGAGGTCGAGACGTTCCAGTCGAATCACGAAGGGGCGCTGGTGGATCGCATCCAGGATGCGTCCGGCTGGGCCGACGGCATCCTGATCAACGCCGGAGCGTTGACCCATACCAGTGTCGCCCTGCGCGACGTGCTCGCGGCGACAGACCTGCCGGTCGTCGAGGTCCACCTCTCGAACGTCCACGCGCGCGAGTCGTTCCGGCATCACTCCTATCTGTCCGCGGTCGCGACGGGCGTGATCGTCGGATTCGGCCCCGACTCGTACGTGCTGGGGCTGCGCGGCCTGCTCGACTCGCTCACCCGCGGGTGAGCCTCGCCCTCACCGCTCCCTGGCGTCTCGTGGAAGACGGTGCCGCGTCCGGCCCCCACAACATGGGCGTCGATGAGGCCCTGCTGGCCTCGGCCCAGGCCTCGGGTCGCGCAACCCTGCGGCTCTATCGTTGGGACGGCCCCTGGCTCTCCCTCGGCTACGGACAGAAGCTCTCACCCGAGCGCGCCGAGGCCTGCCGACGGGCCGGCGTCGGCGTGGTGCGGCGCCGGACGGGAGGGCTCGCCGTCCTCCACGGGGCCGACCTGACCTACACCGTCGCCGCACCCGAGGCGGCGCTGCCGCCCGGCCTGCAAGGCTCGTACTGCCTGGTCGCGGACGCCCTGTGCGAAGCCTTCGCGCAGCTCGGGGTCGAGGTGGAACGTACGCCGGCCTGTCGGCCCGCCAGCGGGGCAGGGCGCCGTGCGGGCTTCGACTGCTTTGCGGTGCCCGCCCCGGATGAGCTCCTGGCGGGTGGGCGCAAGCTCGCGGGCAGTGCCCAGCGTCGCTCGCGCGGCGCGGTCCTGCAGCACGGGTCGATCCGGCTCACCCCCGACCGTCCGGAAGCCGCCGCGGCAGCGGGCCTCGACCCAGGCCGCGCTACGAGCGTCCTGGAGCTCGGGGGAAACCCCGACCCCGCGCGGGTGGGCGCCGCAGTCGTCGCCGGGTTTGCCGCCGTCCTCGGGCCTCTCGGGGTTTCGCTGGTGCCCGGCACCCTGTCCTCGCCCGAGCGCTTGGGGGCGCTTCGCCGGGGGGAAGGCCCGGTGCGAGAGGCGCCCCGGACTTCCTGAAATCACAGCACTCCCCGCCTCAAGGCGCCCCTGTGCTGCTCCGATGAGTAGTGCGGGTAGGGTGCCTTCCCCTCGGCACGAACCCGTCTGGACTGGTAGGGGTGGGCGGAATCCGTGGCTCTGAACAAGCGCAAGGTTCTCGACGCGGCACAGAAGTTTCTCCAGAAGGGCAACCTCGATCGGGCCCTGAAGGAGTACCAAAAGGTCCTCGATGCGGATCCGAAGGATTCGAACGTCCGCCTGAAGATCGGCGACGTCCAGCTTCGCAAGGGCAACAGCGAAGCGGCCATCGACGCCTACCTCGAGGTGGCGACCCAGTTCATGAAAGGCGGCTTCGATGCGAAGGCCGTGGCGCTCTTCAAACAGATCACCAAGATCGACGAGAAGCGGTACGACATCTACGAGCCCTTGGCGGAGCTCTACCAGCGGCTGAGCCTCACTTCGGAGGCGATGACGGCGCTCCAGACCGCCGCCGAAGCGCACCAGCGCGAGGGTCGGAAGAAAGAGGGCCTCACGCTCCTTCGGAAGATGGCCTCGCTCGACCCGAGCAACACATCAACGCGGATGAAGATCGCGGAAATGCTCTGGAAGGAAGAACTCCAGGACGACAGCCTCGCTGAATACGACGAGGTGATCGCGGAGCTCGACCGCCAGGGCGACCACGAAGGCGTCGTGCGGGTACACGAGCAGGTGTTGCGACACCTCCCTGAACGCATCGAGAACCTGATCGGGCTCGGCTCGACGCACCTCGAGCTGAACCATCCCGAGAAGGCCGACATCCCGCTGCTCAAGGCCACTGAGGTGGCGGTGGATTCCGTGGAGGCCTGGGAGGCCATAGCCCGGGTCCACGAGGCCCTCGGTCGACGCAAGGATCTCGAGGACGCCTGGACGACCGTGGCGGCGATCTACAAGGATCGCGGCAACGACGAGAAGGCCAAGGAGATCCTGCAGCTCTACGTCACGCCCCAGGGTTTGACCGAGGATGGCGAGCAGTCGTTCGATGAGGAGACCGGCGGGGTCACGTTGGGCGACCTGGCCGCCGACCCGGATCAAGACCTCGACATCGGGAGCGCTGCGGAGGCCGCGCCCGCGGCGGCCACAGCAGACGCAGGCGATGCCCCGGAGCTAAACCTCGACGACGAGATCGAGATCGAACTCGACGACGAGGTGGAGGTCGGCGAGGCGCCCGGCGAGAGTTCACTGTTCGATGTCCAGAAGGGGGCGGCGTCCGCCGACGCGGACCCCGCCCAGATGTTGGCGGAGGCCGGCGTCTATCTGCGCTACTCGCAGCACGACAAGGCCGTGCAGTGCCTCGAACGGATCCTCGAAGCCGAGCCGGGCCACGTCGAAGCGTTCGAGAAGCTCGGCGAGGCCCGCCTTGCCATGGGCGACGCAAAGGTGGCCGTATCCTTGTGGAAGGAAGGCGCGGACTACGCGCGCCAGGCCGGGAACCAGGAAGCCTTCGACCTGCTCTGCGAACGCATCCGCGACCTCGACGAGGGCGCGGCCGAGGGGCTCGCCGCCGATGCGCTGGTTCCGGTGCTCGGCGACGACTCGGCGGGCGACGACCTCGACCTCGAACTCGAGTTCGACACGCCGAGCGGCCAGCCCGAGCTGACGGGCGAGGTCTCTTCCATGGACCTCGAGATCGATCTGCTCGAGGACGACCCGCCGTCACTGGATTCCGTCGGGGACGCATCGCCAGCGGTCGAGGAGCCGGCCGCGGAAGCACCGGAAGAGCACGAAGCTCTCGCGCCCCAAGAAGACGAAGCTCTCGCGCCCCAAGAAGACGAAGCTCTCGCGCCCCAAGAAGACGAAGCTCTCGCGCCCCAAGAAGACGAAGCGCTCGTGCCCGAAGAGCACGAAGCTCTCGAGGTGGCGACGCCGGAGATTGAGGAGCCGCCTGCCGCGGAAGCGCAGGAGGAACCGATCGCCGCGGACTTCGAGGCCCGCACTGGAGGCGTCCGCATCGACGGGTCCGTAAGCGGTGAGGTGCCGGCCGAAGACCTGGAAGAGGCGGAGTTCTACTACCGCCAGGGACTGTTGGACGAAGCCGAGCAGATCCTGAAGCGCCTGCTGACGCTGGCGCCGGGGCACCCCCAGGTGTTGCTGCGGCTCGGCGAGATCGCGAAGTCGCGGGGCGAGAGCCCGAGTGCGCCCGTCGCGGACGGCGTCGACTTCGATCAAACGGAAGAGGACACCCATCCGGGTCTCGGCACGACGAGCGACCGCACTCTCGAGGACCTCGACGGTGCGCCGTCCGAGGGCGAGCCCCAGGCGGGCCCCGACGATGAGACGGTCCAGGTCGATCCCGACGACATCGACGACATCGACGTTGACGTGCAGTTCGACGACGACGACGCGAGCGGAGTGACCCTCGATGGCGAGACGGTCCCGAGCCTGCAGACCGTCGCCGACGTGGCCGATGCGGCCGAGGAGGAGTCCGGCCAGGGCTTCGACCTGGCGGCGGAACTCGAGGACGTGTTCGAACCCAGCCCGGGTGGCGCCACCGCGGACGAGGGTGTCGGCGGCACGACCCAGGCGGGCTTCCAGTCGATCTTCCAGAGCTTCAAGGCCGGCGTGAAGGAGACCCTCGGCGAGGGCGATGTCGAGACGCACTACGACCTCGGGATTGCCTACCGCGAGATGGGCCTGTTCGATGACGCCATCGGCGAGTTCGTGGCGGCCATGGCGTCGCCTGGACGCAGGCTCGACTGCCTGGCGATGATGGGCTTGTGCGCCCTCGACGTCGGGCGCTGCGAGGACGCGCTCGCGCACCTCGAACAGGCGCTGGCAATGCCTGACCTCGACGACATCCGGCTGGCGGGCCTCCGCTTCGACCTTGGCCGCGCCTTCGCGATGAAGGGCGACTGGAGCCGCACCCGTTCTCTGTGGGAGCAGGTGAAGGCGTTCGATCCGGAGTTCCAGGACGTGGCGACGCGGCTCGACGAGCTTGCGGACGACAGCTCGCCTGCCCTCGGGATCCTCGACCCCGTCGAGACCGAGGGCTCCGGCGAGGCGCTCGAGAACTTCGACGACCTGATCGCCGAGGCCGAGTCGGGCTTCGACGACGACGATGATGATGACCCTGACGACGGACCGGGCGGCTCCGACCCCAACGACTCGAGCAACGGCTCGACGCAGTGGGGCCGGAAGATTTCGTACGGTTGATGGAGAACCTTCGGGTGGACTATCTGAAGCACTTCGATTTCGAACGCGAGCCCTTCGGCAACGATCCGATGGCGGGCTTCCACTTCGAGTGTCCGCAGCAGACTGGGGCGGAGCGTCGTCTCGTGCGCGGCCCGCTCCAGGGAAAGGGCCTCTCCGTCCTGGTGGGCGACCACGGCTCGGGCAAGACGACGCTGCTCCGGCGCCTGCTCGAAGCCCTTCCGCCCAACCGTTTCGAAGCCGGGGTCATGGTCATGGCGCGCCGCGAGGTCGACCCGACGGTCTTCCTGCAGCGGATTGCCCGCATGTTCGGCGTCACGACGCCGCCCGATGAACGCGGTGCATTGATCGCGCAGCTGGCGGGTCGGCTGGGCCAGATCCAGGAGCGCGGTCTGCGTGCCGTTGCCGTGATCGACGAGGCGCACATGCTCATGGGCGGCGACGTGCTCGACGAGCTGCGTGGGCTGTTGAGTCTGGAAGGGGAGCAAGGGCGGACGCTCTCCCTGGTGCTCGCGGGTCTGCCGGCCCTGGAGTCCAGCCTCGGGCAGCACCCGGCCCTCGCGAGCCGCATCGAAGTGAAGGCGCGTCTCGAATCCTTCGAGGAGGAGACCAGCGCGCGCTACCTGGCCGACCGGCTGGGCTTCGCTCGGGGCAAGCCCGATATCCTGCCCCCGGCTGCGGTGGCCGCACTGCACGAGCACTCCGAGGGTGTGCCGCGCCTGCTCAACACCCTGGCCGACAACGCCCTGTTCGAGGCCTTCCTGGACGGGCGGGGCGCCGTCACCGTGGCCGACGTCGAACGGGCTGCCGAAGACCTCGCGCCCGGCGCCACTGCGCCCGAGTTCGCGACGGCCGAGGTGTTGTCGCCGGTCGAAGTCGAAGGCGAGGCCTATGCGGTCGTCTCGCCGGTCGAGGCGATCCCCGGCTCCTGACCCTCCCCGCCAACCGTCCGAGTGCGTTCGGCTAAGATTCGCGCCGTGCGTGACGGTCTTCGAATCGCTCGATCCCCCAGCGTAGTGCGCCGAGCCTTCGGCTATGCGGTCGTGGTGGGCGCCATCCTGATCTCGATCAACCATGGCGACGCCCTGCTCCGGGGTGAAGTCGACGGCGTCCGCGCTCTCAAGATGGGCCTGACGGTCCTGGTCCCCTATGCCGTCTCCACACTGTCGAGTGTCCAAGCTCTGCGTGGCCGCCAAGCATGACGACCGAAGGAAGCCTCCAAGCCGGCGGCGACGCCGCACGGGAACCGGTCAGCCGGGTGTGGATCGAATGCACACGCAGCTATTTCCGCGGCGGCAACACCGGCATCCAGCGCGTGGTCCGCAACGTCGTTCGGGAGTCTTCGGCCGCGGGTTTGCGCCGTGGCGTCACGTGCGAGCCGCTCGTGTGGGCGGGCTTCGGCGCGGTCCGGCCCCGCCGGGCTCTGCGCGTCCAACCCCATTGGGTCTCCGAGTTGCGAGATCTCGGCCTGGCGGTTATCGGGAGGGCCGTCTCCACATTGGGGCGGTGGGTGCCGGTTTGGATCCGCAACCTGCGGTTGGCCGGGGGGCGGGGGAGGCTCGCCCGATTGCAGGCTTGGTGTGGTGCGCAGCTGCGTCCGATCCTGCACCGATCGGCAGGCATCGCCGCCTTCCCGCTCGAGTTTCTGCGCGGCAGGTCGATCGATCTCGGCCCAGGAGACCTGTTGCTGCTGCTCGACTCGAGCTGGGGCATCGCGGGTGTGGAGCGGTTGGTCCGGAGGGCCCGGGCGCGTGGGGCTCGGATCGGTCTCGTCGTGCACGACTTGATCCCGATCGACCAGCCTGAGTTGTGCTCCTTCGCCACGCGAAGCTTCGCGACCTGGTTGGAGATGGGCCTCGAGTCCGCCGACTTCGTGGTGAGCGTGTCGGACGCGACGCGGGTGCGGCTGTTGCAGCACATGGCAGAGAAGGGTGGGGGCTCGCCCGCCGTGCCGACGGGCGTCTTCCGGCTCGGCGCCGAGCTCGACCTCGCCGCCGGCCAGGCGGCCACCCGGCCGGGGGTGGCGAAGGCCCTGGCGGGTGATGCCCCGCTCTATCTCACCGTCGGCACCCTTGAGCCGCGCAAGAACCATGCGCTGGTGCTCGAGGCCTTCGAGGCCCTGTGGGCGGGCGGAAACGATCTGCGGCTCGTCATCGCGGGTCGGGCCGGCTGGGGCTCCGAGGCTCTGCGCGAGCGGCTTCGCCTCCATCCCGAGAAGGGCCGCCGCCTGTTCGTCTTCGAAGACCTGAGCGACGACGAACTCGCGCTGGCCTACGAACGTGCTCGGGCCGTGGTCTGCGCGTCGTTCGCGGAGGGGTTCGGCTTGCCCGTGGTCGAGGCCCTGGCACGCCGTGTGCCCGTGTTCGCGAGTGACATCCCCTCCCACATGGAGGTGGGCGGTAAGCACGGCATCTACTTCCCGCGGCACAGCGCGGAAGCGCTCCGGGCCGCGATCGAGGGCTTCGAGGCGACTGGGCTGCCGATCGACGTCCAGCCCCCCGAGACGTTCGTGTGGCCCGACTGGTGGGAGAGCACGATCGAGCTGCTCGATCAGGCCCTTCGGTTGGCGGTGGCCCGGCCAGGTCCGCGGCCCCCGGCTCGCTGAGCCGGCGCTCAGGCCGACCGGGCCTGATAGTTCGGACAAAGTCTCCGTCGCGTCCGGTCTTGACGTGGGGGGGTGGCCCCTTGTATATGAAACCTCTTCATATTTTCACGAGAGCCTTTGATGCCTGCCGCCACCCCCGAATCGCTGTTTCCTCGCAAGCGCCCCACCCAGGCCCGCGCCCAGGAGCGGGTGCGGCTCATCCTCGATGCGGCCCGGGAGATCGCGAAGTGCGAGCCGATCGAGTCGGTCACGACCACGGCGATCGCGGAGCGGGCGGGGCTGCCCGTCGGATCGCTCTACCAATACTTCCCCAACCGGCTCGCCATCCTTGCCGAGGTCGGGCGAGGCGTCCTGCGCGAGATCGACGATGCCACCGTTGCCAGGCTCCGGGCGAGCGCGTCGGTCCCGTGGGAGAGCGCGGTCGACGCGGTGATCGACGGGACCCTGGCTTCCCACCAAGCGCACGACGACACGAAGGCCTTGTTTCGCACGCTGGTGGCGACACCGGAACTCTCGAGCCTGGCGGACGAGTCGAACCGGCGCCTGGCGGGAGCCTTGTCGCGGCACCCGGCGCTGGCGCATTCCGGCCTCCCGAGGGCCGAGGTCCAGCAGATTGCGCGCGTGGTGATCCAGGCCGGGGACGCCGTTCAACACCTGGTGCTCGGCGCCGGGACCGAAACCGAAGCCGCCGCCATGGCAACGGAAATGAAGAAGCTTCTGCGTGCGTATCTCGCCCTCTATCTCGAAGCCTCCAGCAGCGAACCCTCGCTCGCCGGTGATTCACCCGAACCGACCGAGGTCCGAACATGAGGCGTCCCCTGACTCGAGTCCTGGCACTTGTCGCCGTGTCGTTGCTGGTCTCCAGCTGCCAGTTGATCCGCGACCCCTCCGGCCGAACGATCATCCACCTGGCCCCGCTGGCTGGCGAGCCGGCGGAGGACTTCCAGATTCGCGTGCGGCAGGCGTTCAACCTGGCCCAGCCCGGCACCATCCTCGAGTTCGGTGTGGGCTATTTCAACTTCACGGCAGGCCTCTCGGTCAGCGCGTCCCACGTCATCGTGCGCGGGCAGGGGATGAACGCCACGAGCCTCGATTTCTCCACTTCCGACGCGGCAGAAGGCATCCTCGTCTCCGGCGACCACTTCAGCATCCACGACATCGCCGTCATCGATCCGCCCGGGGATGGGGTGAAGGCGGTCGGGATCGACGGCTTCACCGCCAAGCGTCTCCGCGTGGCTTGGAGCAGCGTCGCCGACTCGAGCAACGGGCCCTATGGGATCTATCCCGTTCTGAGCCAGAACATCCTGATCGAAGCCTGCCACGTTCGCGGCGCCGAAGACGCCGGGATCTACGTCGGTCAGTCGACCAACATCCTCGTTCAGTACAACTACGTGGACGGGAACGTCGCGGGCATCGAGATCGAGAACTCGATCGACGCTCAGGTCCGGTTCAACGTGGCGACGGAGAACGCTGCCGGCATCCTGGTGTTCGACCTCACCGGCTTGAGCCAGGCGGGGCATTCGACGAGAGTCCACGACAACTGGGTGTTCGACAACAACACCGTGAACTTCGGCCATGGCTTCCTCGCGCTGGTCCCCTCGGGCACCGGCATGCTGATCGTCTCCACCGACGACGTCGAGATCTTCGAAAACGAGATCCACGACAACCGCAGCGTCGGCATCGGTGTGATCAGCTACGAGCTGAGCTTCCTGCCGTTCCCGCCCGACTTCGACGCCTGGCCCGAGATGATCAACGTCCATGACAACGCGATGTCGAACAACGGCCAGAACCCGGATGGCCTCGTTGCGAGCGTCGTGGCGTTCCAGTTCAGCCCGAAAAAGATTCCCCACATCTTCTGGGACAGCATCACGCCCACGGACAAGACCCAGCCCGGTCCGCCGTTCCCGTCGCTGCCCGGCCGCGTCGATGAGGATGGCTTCCCGCTGCCGGGCCTCAAGATGTGCGTCCGCAACAACAGCCGCAACGGCGACCCGCCGGCGGCGCTCTTGAACCAGGAGATGTTCGGGACGATGGGCCTCGGGCCCGACGGCACGCACTACGACGAGGCCTTCCACGACTGCACGTACCCGTCCGTCCCTCCGGTCCACATCCCGGACTTCCCGCCCGTCCCCGATCTCGATGACGAGCTCTCGCCCGAGGAGACCGAGGCACTGTGTGGCGCGATGGTTGCGGGCGTGAACTGGGATGCCTTCGAGGCGAACTGCCCCGTACTCTCGGGTTACAACCTCTTCCAGGGCAACGACCCGCGTGGGCCGGTCGTCGAGGCTGGGTTCGAGTACGGCCTTACGACGCCGCTCTTCTCCGACTACACCAACAAGTACCGCTTCGTCTTCGTGCCTCCGGGCGAGGCGGCGGCCTTCAGTGCCAATGGGCTCTTCGACTTCCCGGTGGGGACGATCATCACCAAGACCTTCGGCTTCGACCTGCCTGCCGGGGGCGAGCAAGTGGTGGAGACACGCCTGCTGATCCGTCGCGCCACGGGCTGGAAGGCTCTCGTCTATCTGTGGGATTCGTTGATGACGGTTGCCGACTTCACGCCGGAAGGCGCGATCCTCGAGATCACGTTCCAGCACCCCGACGATGCGCCGGGTGTCGGTCGCACGATCGACTACGGCGTGCCGGACACCAACCAGTGTGCCGGTTGCCACGAAGGCATTGCGGACGACATGGACGTGGTCGGCTTGAAGGCGCGCGTGCTCAACCGGCCGCACCCGGCCGACCCGGTGAGTGGCACGAACCAGCTGACAGAGTGGGCGACGGCGGGCATCCTGACCGGCCTCCCGGCTCTGGGGACGGTCGACCGCCTGCCGGTCTGGAACGACCCGTCCGACGGCACGCTCGGCGAGCGGGCACGGGCCTATCTCGAAACCAACTGCGCCCACTGCCACCGGCCGAACGGTCGCGCGGGCTTCACCAGCCTGTGGCTGAACATCCAGACGCCCGAGGGCTTCAACCTCGGCTTCTGCAAGTCGCCGATCGCGGCAGGCCCCGGCGCCGGTGGGCTCGAGTTCGACATCGTGCCCGGCGACTCGTCGGAGTCGATCCTGTCGTTCCGGCTGAACTCGGCCGTCCCGGCGATCGAGATGCCGGAGCTGGCGAAGGCGATCGTCCACGACGAGGGCGTGGCGCTCGTCAACAGCTGGATCGACACGCTCACGCCGACGGGCTGCGAGGTCGAGTAGCCAAGGCGGGCGGGGGAGGGCGAGCGGTGCTCGCTACCGCCCCCGCCCGGACTCGGTGAGCGACTGCAGGGCGCGGTAGCGCGCCACGCCCGCTGCATCGAGTGGGCCGAGGCTCCGAAGCAGACCCAGGTAGGTCACCAGCATGTCGATCTCTTCCCAGCGCAGCGTCCGCTCATAGGGCGGCATCTGGACCTGTTGTCGGGCTGCGAACCACGCACCCAGGCGCAGGGGCGAGACGCCTTGGTGGAAGAAGCCGGGCGTGCCATCGCGAATCCATTCGCGCACGACCTCCGGGTCCCCGTCTTTCGTCAGGGCGTCGTAGTCGCGGCCAAAGAAGCCGGGGACGTAGCCCTTCAGAGAGCCCGGGTTGCGGGCGCCGCCCTGGCCGAGGTCACCGTGGCAGCCGAAGCAGTTGCGTCGGGCCAGACGTTCGGCGGCGCCGACCGGTGTGCCCGCAGCGCGCGGGTCGCCGGCGCGCTCTCCTTCGAGTTGCACCACCGCGATCCAGGCCGCGAGGTCGCGGGCCTCGCCTTCCGTGACCGGAATGGCTTGATGCGGGGGCGCCTCGCGAATCGTTCGCAGCATCGTGGCGGGGTCGCGGCTTCCCCCGAAGAGGGAGGGCACGCCGGCCGCGTCGCCGGCGCCTCGGTGGCATTCCCAGCAGCCGAGGGCCCGCGCGGCGGCGACGCCTCGCTCCATCGGCGAGTGCTCGGCTCGGAGGTGATCTCGTGCAACCCAGGCCATTCCGGTGAGCGCGAGGGCGGCGACGAAAAGGCCGATGCACAGGCGTGTCCGCGAAGCATCCACCTGGGCATTCTGCGCGATTCGTAGCGGGCCTCCAACGACGATCGGCCAGAAGGTTCGCTACATCTTGTGCGCACGTCCGGCAGGGGGGATTCATGTCGCTGCGCTTCGGGATCGCGCTGGGCCTCTTTCTCGGGGCCGCGTCGGTCGCCACGGCCTTGGAGCCGCCGGCGCCGGTGCCGGTGATCGGGCTCGATGGGCGCAGCGTCCACTTCTCCGCGATCAGCCTGAACGGGCGCGGCCGGTGCTACGAGGCGCGCCCGGGCGAAAAGATCGACGTCCGTTTCAACTGGGTCTCGCCCTGTGAGGGGGCTTGCGGCGAGACGCAGGCCCTGTTCCTGTCGCTGGGCTCGCTTCCGCCGACTTGTTTTGCAGAGGCCATGGCGAGCGATGCCCTCGCCGGGGGCGCGGCCGCCGGTGCGACGGTCAGCGCGCCGAGCATGCCCGGCGAGTACTACCTGCGAGTCGCGGGTGGCGCCGCGTCGTGTTCGGTGGTGCCCACCGTCGCGGACGATGCCGAGCATGCGATCGCCAAGGTCACCGTGCGGGCAGCCGGTACCGGAGCCGCGCGTTGGCTCTCGGGCTCGGGCGAACCCCAGATCGAGTTGGGTCGCGATGGCGACTTCTTTCTCGATCAGCCGGGGGAAGAGGTCTACCGCAAGGGCTGTGGTCGCTGGTTGCCCGTCGCATCGATTGCGGGCGAAGTCGGCCCGCAGGGTCCTCCCGGGCCGGGTGGCCCCGTCGGCCCGCCCGGTGCCTCGGGCGACCGAGGCGAGCCGGGCCCGCTGGGGCCGAGCGGAGAACGCGGCGCGACCTGGATCGTGAGCGAGGGCGCGGCCGACCCCGAGGCCGGCCGCGATGGCGACCTCTATCTCGACACGCTTTCGCGAGAGGTCTTCTTGCGGGAGGCGGGCGCGTGGGTTGCCGCCACGTCCGTGGCCGAGGGCGCTCACGGGCCCGAGGGTCCGGACGGGCCGCGCGGCGCGGAGGGCCCGAAGGGCGAACCGGGGCGCGACGGCGCGAGCTTCCTCACCGGGACCGGCAGACCCGAGGTCACCTCGGGCGGCGATGACGACCTCTACTTCGACAAGCTCACGTCAGACCTCTACTGGAAACACGAGGGCGGCTGGACGCGGCTGGCCTCGCTGGCGGGCAGGCCCGGGCCGCGCGGGCCGACAGGGCTGGGCGGGCCGAAGGGCGAGCTCGGGCCGCCAGGGCCCGCGGGGCC
>JAFDDA010000120.1 GCA_019311105.1 Deltaproteobacteria bacterium | reverse complement strand
AGTCCCATTCGCCTAGACGTGGCCCCCAGAGTCCCATTCGCCTAGACGTGGCCCCCAGAGTCCCATTCGCCTAGACGTGGCCCCCAGAGTCCCATTCGCCTAGACGTGGCCCCCAGAGTCCCATTCGCCTAGAGGCAGGTCGCAGGCCTCGGGCATGTTCGGCACCACAGGAAAGCCGGGCCAACCTGATCCAGATCGGATCCAGCGCCCGAGCCGCGACGCTATCCGTCGAATCGTGGGCGGAGATCGCGGCGGCGTCTAGCTTCCTTGAATGTACCGCACGAGCTCGTCTCTCTCACTTCCGAGATGCGACTTCTGATTCGCAAGGATGTCGATCAATGTGACCATTCCGATGACCTCGTCGCCGTCGAGCACCGGCACATGACGGAACCCCTTCTCTACCATGACCTCCTTCACGTCATCGAGGTTGGCGTCCACGGTCGTCGTGAAGATGTTGGTCTTCATGTGGTCGCCGACCTTGAGCCCGCGAATCCCATCGGGGTGGCCGCAGACGCAACGGATCAGATCATTCTTCGTGAAGATGCCAGCCAGCTTCTCGCCGTCGTAGACCACCAGTGCGCTGACGTTCTTGGCGGTGAATTCGGCAACGGCATCTTCGACGGGCGCTTCCTGCTGAATTCGATGCGTGCCTATCCCTCGCGTCCTCAGGTCCTTGATCCTCTTCACCGTTTTGCTCCTCTCCGATGTGTTCAGTCGCTTTCCCGCTGGATCGACCGCAGGTAGTCCGTCAGCGCCCGACCGTGGAGAAGCGCAGTATACGAACGATACCGTTCACCCCTGTGCTCCTCCTCGAACACCGCGCCCCAGATCGGCATCTCTCGCGGTCCGTGCTCCTTCACCGAACGTTGCCCGTCGATGAAGGCCATGACCTCTGCCTCGTCAAAGGTCCCACTGGAACGCTCCGCGATCCGAGTGAGATCCGCTGGCGGAGTGAGTAGCGAGGATGCGAGGGGGCCATCTCCCTCGCCCCCGATGCCATGGCATGAGGCACAGTGTCGCAGGTAGAGGCTCTGGCCCGTCGGAGCGACCTCGTCGGACTTGGCGCACCCCGTGACCAGGACCGCTGCCAGCGCCGCTAGAATCGAGAGGCGTGACATCGGATCTCCCATACGGCGATTTGTCGTTCGGTCGGAAGGCAGTCCAACTGACGATAGCTTGCCGCGGGCATTCGGCGCTCTCCGTCGGCGGCACCTTCTCGCAGGATCAGCCAAGCGTTGATGGGCTGAGCGGGACGATCATCAGCTCTCGCTCGGACCATGCTGCCCCTCGGGTGTCGGATCGCGAAGCAGATCGCCGCCGGCGCCGATGTCGAGAAGCACATTGCAAGCGCAAACGATCTCGGCCGCGCAGCCGGGCCGATCGGTCGGTCTGACGAGTACCTGACAGATCCACCCGCCTCGAGAAACGAAAGTCTCCGCGATGATCAGCAGGTCTGAGCCGTTCTAGAAGGCCACGGGAGAAACGAAGCGATCTGGCTTGATGGCGAGCACTGAGCAGTCGACCACACTCAGCATTCGCTCCGCTGTATTGCCGATGAGGAGCCCGGGGATGCCAGCTCGCCCGAGGGTCCCCATCACAAGCAGATTGGCATCGATCTTCGAGATGAGGGACGGGAGAATTGACCCTGGCTCGCCAGGAAGGATATGGATTCGAGCTTGGTCGAGCTTAATGTCGAGCGGAGCGATCAGCTGCGCGAGAGCACTTTGCAGGCGCTCGCGCACTTCTTGGGTGTAGGCGTGATACTCGGCGTCCGGGATGGGGTGGTGCAGATTGTGGCGTCCCAGGACGGAGTAGCCATGGAAGACGTGAAGTGCGGCGTCCTCTGCCACCGCGGTCTCCAACGCGAGCCGCAGGATCGCGGCGTTCAGATCGCCTGCGTCCGGCGAGTTCACGGGATCGACGGCGGCGAGGACGGTGCGGATTCGCGCGTTGCGGCCCGGCTTCACTACCCAGACCGGAGTGGGACACTTACGAAGGAGGTGCATCGCCGTGGACCCGAGAAGACCTCTCAGCGGTCCGTCGCCGTGCGCGGTCTTCATGACCAGCTGGGTCGGATGGCGAAGAGCCTCTTGGATGATCACATCGAAGGGGCGACCCCACGCGACCCGGGTCTCTACTCGAACCCCCGCACGTGCGAGTGGCGCAACCTCGCGATTGAGCCACGCATCTGCTGACTGCTCGCGTTCGCTGTGGATCGTCTCCACGCTGCTGGTTCCGAGGCGCGCGTACCAAGGAAGTTCCTGCAATACGCTCATCGCGAGTACAGATGCCCCACGGCGTTCGGCGTGTCGCTCCGCCAACGTCAACAGAGTCTCGTTGCTCGCTTTTGGGGTCAAGTAGACCAGGATCCGGGGTCGCTCTCTCTCGGGCATTACGTCTCCTCCGGGCGCCGGTGCCGCCCGCGACCCGCTCAGCGGCGCCGGCGTGGATAGCAGTGGATAGGCTAGCGGCCCTCGGGGTAGTCGGGGTAGTTGTGCTCGTTCGCAAAGGCCCGGCGCAGCTCGAGGGCGGCGCGCAGGGCGTCGCGGCGGCTGACCTGACCGATCAATCGGCCCCCCTCGACAACGGGAAAGCGACGCACCCGCTTCCGCAGGAACTCGTGGGCCAGGCCGAAGAGATCGAGATCTGGCGTCACGGTCAGGCATTCCCGGGTCATCAGATCCGCCACACTCTCGACCCGGTCGTGGTTGTCGCCCTCGTACTCGGCGGCGGCCACGGCCCGCAGGCTGTCGTGCTCGGAGAGGAGTCCGATGAGAGATCCCTCCTCGTCGACCACCGGGGCTCCCGAGATGCCGCGGCGGACGAGGATTGCGGCGGCCTCCGCCGCTGGCATCTCGGGCCGCAGGGTGACGAGGGAGCGGGTCATGATGTCGCGGGCCGTGGGGACCTTCGGACGAACCACGCTTGGCTCCTCCCGGCGAGCTCGCCAGATTCCGGAAGGATAGCCTTGCCGGCGTGTACGCGTAGCGGGCTCCGCGGCGGGCGGGTACGCTACAGCCTCCAGCACCCGCGACGGTTGCTTCGGGGCCGGCGGGCCGGAGGAGTGGCAGGCGGTGGCGGTGCACCGGATCAGACGCGGTCTCGACCTCCCCATTTCGGGAGCCCCGGAGCAGCGGATCCACACAGCACCGGCGATCACCCGCGTGGCCCTGCTTGGCGACGACACGCCCGGCCTGCGGGCGCGGCTCGCAGTCGAGGAAGGCGAGGTCGTGAAGCGGGGCCAGCTCCTCTTCGAGGACCGCACGCGCCCGGGCGTTCGCTACACCGCACCCGGCGCCGGTCGCGTGGCTGCCGTCTTTCGGGGCGCGCGCCGCATGCTGCGCTCGGTCGTGATCCAGCTGAGCGAGGGCGAGCGCGCCGGGGCGCCGCCCGAGCGCGAGACCGCGCGCTTCGAGTCCCACCCCACGCGCGACTCCGAGGCCCTCGACGGGGCCGGCGTGCGTGCTCTGCTTCTCGAGTCCGGGCTGTGGACGGCGCTGCGCAGCCGGCCCTACAGCAAGCCGCCCGAGCCGGAGACCACGCCCTACGCGTTCTTCGTGAACGCGATGGACACGCAGCCCCTCGCCGCGGACCCGGAGGTGGTGATCGCCGCGGGGCGCGAGGATTTCGAGCGCGGTCTGCGCGCGGTGGTGAAGCTGTGCCCGGGCATCACGTATCTCTGCGTGGGCCCGGGCTCGGTGCTCGCGCAGGGCGTCGACGCGCCGGTTTCGATCGAGATCTTTTCGGGTCCGCACCCGTCGGGAACCGTCGGTGTCCACATTCACCAGCTCGCGCCGGTCGGCCGCCAGCGCTCCGTCTGGCACATCGGCTACCAGGACGTGATGGCGATCGGACGCCTCCTCGAGTCGGGACGCCTGCCCGTGGGGCGCGTGATCTCCCTGGCCGGGCCGTCGGTGCGAAGCCCCCGGCTCGTGCGCTCGCGGCTCGGCGCGAGCACGGAGGAGCATTCCCGGGGCGAGCTCGAGGAGCGTCCCGGGCGGGAGATCCGCCTCGTCGCGGGCTCGGTGCTCGCGGGCAAGAAGGCCATGGGCCCCGAGTTCGGATTCCTGGGCCGCTACCACCTCCAGCTGAGCGCTCTCGAGGAGGGGGGCGAGCGCCACCTGCTCGGCTGGGCCGCGCCCGGGAGCGACCGCTACTCGGTGCTCCCCGTGTTCGCATCCCGGCTGCTGCGGCGCGCGAGCTTTGCCTTCAACACCGACACCCACGGCTCGCGGCGCGCGCTCATGCCCATCGGCACCTATGAGCGCGTCATGCCCATGGACATCATCGCCACCTATCTCCTGCGTGCCCTGGTGGTGGGCGATACGGAGCAGGCTGAGAAGCTCGGCGCGCTCGAGCTCGACGAGGAGGATCTCTCGCTCTGCACGTTCGTGTGCCCCGGGAAGACCGACTTCGGGCCCTACCTGCGCCGGAGCCTCGAGAGCATCGAGAAGGAAGGCTGAGTGAGGCTCCTGCGCGACGCCCTCGACCGCGTCGGACGGCACTTCCACCAGGGGGGCCGCCTCGAGAAGCTTTACCCGTTGTACGAGGCCCTCGACACCTTCGCCTACACACCGGGGCTCGTCACGCGGACCAGCTCCCACGTCCGCGACGGCCTCGACTACAAACGCATGATGAGCATCGTGGTCTTGGCGCTCGTGCCGTGCATTGCGATGGCCATCTACAATACGGGCTACCAGGCCTTTCTCGCGGTCCAGGCCGGTGCCACGCCGCTCGATGACTGGCGCAATGCCGTCTTCATGGCCCTCGGCGGTCGTTACGATCCGGACAGCCCGCTGTTCTGCTGCGCCCTCGGAGTCCTCTACTACCTGCCCGTGCTGATGGTGACCTTCGCAACGGGCCTCGGTATCGAGGTCACGGTCGCCATCCTGCGCGGCCACGAGGTCAACGAGGGCTTCTTCGTGACGGGGATGCTGATTCCCCTCACCCTACCGCCCGCGATTCCGCTCTGGCAGGTAGCGCTGGGGACGGCCTTCGGGGTGATCTTCGCCAAAGAGATCTTCGGCGGCACCGGGATGAACTTCCTGAACCCGGCGCTCGTGACGCGCGCCTTCCTGTTCTTCGCCTATCCCGTGGAGATCAGCGGCGAGGCGCCCTGGATCGCCGCCGACTTCGCGGACGTAGATGGTTATACCGGCGCGACGCTGCTGGCCCAGGCGGCGGCGATGCCGGGAGCCCTCGCAGGCGCCAGCTGGTGGGACGCCTTCGTGGGGAGGATCCCGGGCTCCATGGGCGAGACCTCGGCGCTTGCCTGTCTGCTGGGCGCCGGGCTCCTGCTTCTCACCCAGGTGGGATCGTGGCGCATCATGGCGGGGGTGACCCTTGGCACCTTTGCCATGGCGGCGGTGCTGAACAGCGCCGGTTCGGAGACCAACCCGATGTTCGCCGTTCCCTTCCGCTGGCACGTGGTGCTCGGGGGCTGGGCTCTGGGAACGGTCTACATGGCCACCGACCCGGTGTCCTCGGCGTTCACCGACGGCGGACGCTGGCTCTACGGCGTGGGGATCGGCGTGCTGTGCATCCTGATCCGTTGCGTCAACCCCGCCTATCCCGAGGGCATGATGCTAGCGATCCTGTTCATGAACATGTTCGCTCCGCTCGTCGACCACTTTGCGATCCGGCGCAACATCCAGCGGAGGATCGTCCGCAGTGGAGCATGACGCCCGCTACACCGTGGCCTTCACGGCGCTGCTCTGCGTCGTGTGCTCTGCGCTCGTCTCCGCTGTAGCCGTCGGTCTCCGGGAGCGGCAGGAGGAGAACCGCCAGCTCGACCGGATGAAGAACGTGTTGGCGGTGTCGGGGCTGGTCGAGCCCGGCGAGCGCCAGGAGCGGGCAGAGATCCAGCGCCGCTTCGCCGAGGGTCTCGAGCCGCGTGTGGTGAACCTCGCCACCGGCGCCTTCGTCGAGGATGTCGACCCGCTCGCCTACGACCAGCGCAAGGCCGCCGCGGACCCCGACACCAGCCGGCCGGCTCCGAAGAACCCGGCCCGGGTGCGGCGTCTGCCCGAGCACGCGGTGATCTATCTGCTGCGCAGAGAGGGCCGGGTCGAGGGCATCATCCTGCCCGTCGAAGGCATGGGGCTCTGGTCCACCCTCTACGGGTTCCTGGCCCTTGAGGCGGACGCGCGCACCATCCGCGGCCTCACCTTCTACGAACACGGCGAAACGGCCGGACTCGGCGGGGAGGTGGACAATCCCCGTTGGAAGGCCTTGTGGGCCGGGCGGCTTGCGTTCGGCGACGATTGGCGTCCTCGCATCACCGTCGAGAAGGGAAGGGCGGGTACCGCGGAGGCGGACCCCTACGGTGTGGACGGACTGTCCGGCGCTACGCTCACCTCGAACGGCGTGACGCACCTGCTCCATTTCTGGCTCGGGGACCACGGCTTCGGCCCCTACCTGGCGGCCTACCGGCAGGGCGGGGGAGGGCAGGCGCCGGGAAGCGAGAGGCGGAGAGATCGATGAGCAAGCCGCGGGAGGTCCTGCTCGACCCCCTGATCGACAACAACCCGATCGGCCTGCAGGTGCTCGGCATCTGCTCGGCGCTGGCTGTGACCACGAAGCTCGAGACGGCGGTGGTGATGAGCGTGGCCGTGCTCTTTGTGCTCGCCGGCTCGTGCACGGCGGTGAGCCTCCTGCGCCACCACATCCCGTCCAGCGTCCGCATCGTCACCCAGCTGACGATCATCGCCTCGCTGGTGATGATTGCGGACCAGGTGCTCCGAGCCTACGTCTACGAGATCAGCCTGCAGCTCTCGGTCTTCGTGGGTCTCATCATCACCAACTGCATCATCATGGGCCGCTGCGAGGCCTTCGCCATGCAGAACCGGCCGTGGCTCAGCTTCCTGGACGCCGTCGGCAACGCGGCGGGCTACGCCCTCGTGCTGATCCTGGTCGCGGCGTTCCGCGAACTCTTCGGGACGGGGAAGCTGCTGAACATGACCGTCCTTCCGACGGTGTCCGAGGGCGGCTGGTACGTGCCGAACGGTCTGATGGTGCTGGCGCCGGCCGCGTTCATCCTGATCGGGTGCTTCATCTGGGTGGTTCGAATACTGAGGCCCGAGCAGGTCGAGGAGGAGTTGCATGTGGGAGCACTACTTGAGCCTGGTTACGAAGGCGATCTTCGTTGAGAACATGGCTCTCGCGTTCTTCCTGGGGATGTGCTCGTTCCTGGCCATCTCCCGGAAGGTAGAGACCGCCTTCGGGCTGGGGCTCGCGGTCGTGTTCGTGCTCGGCGTCACCTGCCCGCTCAACCAGTGGCTCCACAAGCACCTGCTCGAGGAGGGCGCCCTGGCCTGGCTCCCGGGTGGGGAGGGCGTGAACCTCTCGTTTCTCACGTACCTCGTGCTGATCGGGACGATCGCCGCGGTGGTCCAGATCGTAGAGATGGTGATCGACCGTTTCGTCCCGGTTCTCTACGGCTCCCTCGGCGTGTTCCTGCCCCTGATCGCGGTGAACTGCGCGATTCTGGGCGGCTCGCTCTTCATTGTGCGACGCGACTACACCTTCGGCGAGGCAGCGGCATTCGGCCTCGGCTCGGGGATCGGCTTCGCCCTCGCCATCGTCGCGCTCGCCGCGGTTCGTGAGCGTCTTCGCTACAGCAACGTGCCCGCGCCGCTGCGCGGCCTCGGCATCACCTTCATCGTCGTGGGCCTGATGGCGATCGGCTTCATGTCCTTCTCCGGGATCCAGCTCTGAGCGCCCCATGACCACGGTGCTCTTCGGCATGCTCGGCTTCACCGTCACCATCGTCGCGCTGGTGGTGCTCCTGCTCGCGGTGAAGGCGCGCCTCATGCCCGGTGGGAGGGTGGAGATCGAGATCAACGACGACACCGAGAACACACTCGAAGTGGAGAGTGGCGGCACGCTGCTGGGCACCCTGGCCGCCAATGGGATCTTCATCCCCTCGGCCTGCGGCGGGAAGGGCACCTGCGGTGTGTGCCGCGTCGCGATCCAGGAGGGCGGCGGGGCGCTCCTTCCCACCGAGGTCAGCCACATCAACTCGAAGCAGGCGCGAGAGGGGATGCGCCTAGCGTGTCAGGTCCGGATCAAGGAAGACCTGAAGATCGCGCTGCCGCCCGAGGTCTTCGAGGTCCGCCAGTGGACGTGCCGGGTGAAGTCCAACGACAACGTGGCCACCTTCATCAAGGAGCTGATCCTCGAGCTGCCCGAGGGAGAGGAGGTGCCGTTCCGCGCAGGGGGCTACATCCAGATCGAGTGCCCCGCCCACGAGGCGTGCTACCGCGACTTCGAGGTCGATGAGCAGTATCGGGCCGACTGGGACGGCTTTGACCTGTGGCGGTACGTTTCGCACGTGGACGAGCCGGTGCAGCGGGCCTATTCGATGGCGAACTACCCCGACGAGAAAGGAGTCATTATGTTGAACGTGCGGATTGCTTCGCCCCCGCCCAGCCATCCCGAGGTGCCGCCAGGGAAGATGTCGTCCTGGCTCTTCAGTCTCCGAGCTGGCGACGACGTAATCATTTCCGGGCCCTACGGAGAGTTCTTCGCAAGGCCGACTGACAACGAGATGTGCTTCATCGGCGGCGGCGCGGGCATGGCACCGATGCGCTCTCATATCTTCGATCAGTTCGAGCGGCTGCAGACGAAACGGAAGGTGACCTTCTGGTATGGCGCGCGGAGCCTTCGCGAGGCGTTCTACATCGAGGACTTCGAACACATCGCCGAGGAGAACGAGAACTTCCAGTGGTACCTCGCGCTCTCCGAGCCGCTTGCAGAGGATCACTGGACCGGTCTCACCGGCTTCATCCACCAGGTCCTCTATGACAACTACCTGAAGGACCACGAGACTCCCGAGGACGTGGAGTACTACCTGTGCGGCCCGCCGCTGATGATCGACGCCTGCAAGCGCATGCTCCACGGCCTCGGGGTCGATCCCGAGAACCTCCTGTTCGACGACTTCGGTGGCTGAGCGCCGGACGGAGATTCTCACGCCGAGGGCGCGGCGACTGCTGCCTCTCGCCATGGCGCTGCTACTGGCTCTCACCGTAAGGCGGCTGTGGTGTACGCCGACAGCGCTGCCGGTGCTCGAGTTCTCAGGCGCGACGATGGGGACCACCTGGGTTCTGAAGGTCGCCGCACGGGATCTTCCGCTGGAAGACCGTGCCGCGGTCCGTGCGGCGGTCGAGGAGCGCCTCGAGCGGGTGAACGCGCTCATGTCCACCTGGGATCCGGACTCGGAGGTCTCGCGTCTGAACCGGCACGCCTCGACCGAGCCCTTCCGGGTGTCGCCGGAGACCCTCGAGGTGCTGCGCGTGGCCCAGGAGGTGAGCGGGCGAAGCGGCGGTGCCTTCGACGTGACCACGGGCCCGCTGGTCGCGGCCTGGGGTTTCGGTGCGGGAGCGCGCCTGCCGGGCGCCGAGCCCGATGCCTTGGAGCTGGCCGATCTGCGCGAGCGGGTGGGCTTTGAGCTCGTCGAGATCGACGCCACCGCTGGGACCGCGAGCAAGGGACACCCCGGGGTCGAATGCGACCTGTCGGCCATCGCCAAGGGCTACGCGGTCGACGCGGTCACCCTTGCCCTCGAGGCCCTCGACTACGGCGACTTCCTCATCGAGGTGGGCGGCGAGCTCCGCGCCCGCGGCGAGCGCCCGGCGGGAGGACCGTGGCGTGTCGCCATCGAGGATCCCGACGCGGCGGATCGGGTGCCTCATCGGGTGATCTCCCTCGCCGACCGCGCCATGGCGACCTCGGGCGACTACCGGAGCTTCTATCGGCAGGGCGGTGAGCGCGTCTCCCACGTGATCGACCCGCGCACCGGGCGCCCCGTGCGCCACGCCCTAGCCTCGGTCACCGTGGTCCACGAGAGCGCCACCCGGGCAGACGCCTGGGCGACGGCTCTCGCCGTCCTCGGGCCGGAGGAGGGTCCGGCGCTGGCCGCGACCGAGGGCCTCGCCGCCTACTTCATCGTGCGCACCGCCGAAGGAGAGTTCCGGCGAGTCACGACGCCCGCCTTCGAGGTCGTGGTCGGCGCGGAGCCGCAGCCGCCGGGCGTCGCGCTACCCTCGGAGCGATACTAGACGCCGATGGCCACCTTCGTTCCCGCTCTCGCGATCTTCGTCCTCGCCGTGGCCGCCATGGCCGTGGGCACCTTGTTCCAGGGCCGCCGCCTCAAGGGAAGCTGCGGCGGAGCGGGCGAGGGTTGCTCGTGCAGCCCCCTCGCCGCGCGGACGTGCCCCGTCCGGCGTGAACGCGACGCGCGCCGCCTCGCCGGCGCCGGCTAGCCGTGCGGTCCGAGTAGAGAAAGAGACGAGCGATCGGAGGTGGCCGCCCACGCCGGCGCGGTAGCTCCGCTAGACGTCGTCTGTACGCACCGACGAGAAAGCGCTCTTCGCGGAAGATCGGTCGTCCCGGCACGCGCCGGCGCTTGTTGAGGCAATCTAGCCTGGGTGTGCGGTTGCTCTGATATGAAATGGAACGCTCGTGCTCGGTTACGGAGGAATTGTCGCTGCCCTGGCGCGTGAACTCTGACCCGGCGCCACGGCCCTGGAGGACTCAATGGACCCGATTGCTCACCTGGCCGTCATCTTCGTATGCCTGCTCCTGTCTGCGTTCTTTTCGAGCAGCGAGACTGCGCTCCTGCGCCTGCGTGACGATGAAGTGGAGCGCGACGCTCAGGTCGACCGTGGCCCCTCGGTGTTGGCCGTCCAGCGGCTCCTGAAGTCGACGTCACGTCTTCTCGTCACGATTTTGCTTGGCAACAACGTCGTCAACATCCTCGCCGCGTCGGTGGCCGCGGCA
>JAFDDA010000040.1 GCA_019311105.1 Deltaproteobacteria bacterium | reverse complement strand
ATCCCCGCAGGGAGTGAGTGTCTGGCCTCATTAACCGTCTACCGAGACTAGGAAAATTATCCAAGCCCTCCGATTTAACCTCCGGTTCAACCTGCTTGGACCGTGGCAGCGATGCTGTCAGGTAGTTGATCAATTCCTGACTAGTCATTGACCAAAATGGGGCGTAGCCGCAGTGGCATTTGGCTCACGTGCCCAGATCGATCTTCTGGCCGCATCACCGCACTAGGCCACCTTTCGGCGCCTGACCCACACGGAACCGATTCGCCGGTGCACACGACTAATTTGCGAACACACGGGACCAATTCGCGGAGGAAGGCGTTCGGAGCCGTTGCACGAAGGGCGAGGTTGCAAAAAACGCAGGGGGCGTAGAATGGCAGCGGCATCGGCTGAGTGGGTCTGTGGCGAATCGGGCGGGATGGAGGTGGTGACGCGATGCAGAGACGAAGCGACAATCCGGCATGCTGGACCGGGCTGTTCGTAGTCTGCGGACTGCTGCTGCTCTCGAGTCCCGTGCCTACGTCGGCTGACGACGGACCTGGCGCGGCCGTGGATGCGACGCGGGTGCACGCGCTGCTCGTCAACGGCGGTGGCAGCAAGCGCAGCAACTATTACTCCCACCTCCGCCACCTGAAGGCGCTGCTCGGCCTCCTCGACCTCGCCGGCGTAGCGCGAGAGCGGATCACCGTGCTCGCCTCCGACGGCGCTGATGCGGAGCCGGACCTCGCCGTGAGAGAGGAAGAGGCGCCCGAGCGGTCCTGGCTGCTGCCAAGCCGCGTGGCGAGCGCGCTGCGGCCGCCGATCGTGTACGCCAACTCGGAGATCGACGGGATCGAGCTGCTTCCGGCCACCCGGCAGGCGTTCGACGAATGGTTCGACCGGGAGGGCGCGAAGCTGCGCCCCGGCGACATCCTCCTGCTCTACGTCACCGATCACGGGAAGAAGAACGCCGACGACCTCTCCGACAACACCATCCTGCTCTGGAACAACGAGCAGCTCGGAGTCAAGGATCTCTCGCTACTCCTGGCAGGCCTCGCCCCCGGTGTGCGCGTCGTAGAGATCATGTCCCAGTGCTATTCGGGCGCGTTCGCCCACACGATCTGGACCAACGGGTCCGCGAACCCGCAGGGCAACGTGTGCGGCTACTTCTCGGTGCCCGCGGATCGTCAGGCGTACGGCTGCTACCCCGAGGCGTTCCGCGAGCTCGAAGGTCACTCGGTCCGCCTCTTCGAGGGGCTCGAGCAGCATCCGCGTCTTCCAGCCGCCCACAACCAGGCCCTGTTGACCGACCGCTCGCCCGACGTGCCCTTCCGGACCAGCGACTTCTACCTGGAGCAGGTGCTGCGTCGCGCGGTCGGCGACGACGACGAAGCTCTTCGCCGGCTCGTCGACGAGCAGCTGGCCAAGGCCCTGGCGAGTCCTGCGCGCTGGGAGCCGGAACTCCGCCTGCTCGACCGCCTGGGCGAGATCTTCGGGTTCTCCAGCCCGAGGTCGCTCGCCGATCTCCAGCAGCAGACCGAGGATCTCGAGGCCCTTGGTTCGCGCCTCGAGACCTATGCGGACCGCTGGGAGGCGACCCTCGAGGCGCTACGCAGCGAGAACTGGCGGCGCTTCCAGGCGGCTCATCCGGGTTGGGGGGAGCGTCTCACGCCGACGGCCCTCGGGCCCCTCGACTGGCCGGCGCGGCGGGCGCTGGCGGTCGAGCTGCTCGACGCGCTCGCGCCCTTCACGGAGAGCCACAGCGCGGAGAGCCACAGCGAAGGCCAGGCGCGCTTCGCAGCGCTCCGCTGGCGTGCCGACGAGGCACGGGCTCTGCACTTCCGCAATGACGTGCGTCTGGGGGTCGTGCTCCGGATGCGCGGTGTCCTCGTGCGCATCGCGGGCCTTCACTACCTCGAGGATCCGGCTCGGGAGGCCGAGCGGGGCTCCTTCGCGGCGCTCTCCGCCTGCGAGGATCTCCCGCTCGGCAACGGCAATCCGGCTGCGGAAGCCGAGGAAGTGGCGTCGCCGGCGCACTTCCCCTCGTTGCAGCAGGAGCAACAGAGGATGGAGGCGGTCTCTCCGGCCTGGCTGGGGATCAACTACCAGCCCGTGCGGCGCAACGAATCGAACGCCAGCCTGCCGCGTGGCGCGGTCACGGTCCTCGACGTGTATCCCGACTCGCCGGCCGAGCGCGCGGGGCTCGAGGCGGCCGACGTGATCGTGGGGACGCCGGCCGGCTCCTTCGTCGAGGCCCATGCGATTCGCGAGTGGGTCATGCGCAGGGAGGTGGGCCAGGCGGCCGAGCTCGAGCTGCTGCGCGCCGCCGTGCCTCGAACCGTCACGATCCTGCCGAGCGCCTATCCCCTCACGCTTCCCGAACTCCACGCTCGCCCGAGTCCCGGTAGCCTGGCACCGAAGCTGCTCGCACGGCGGCTCGACGGTGGGGAGCTGCCTGCATCAGGAGGGTCGCGCCTGCTCTTCTTCTGGGCCTCGTGGTGCCCCGTCTGCGAACGTGCCCTGCCCGAAGTCCTCGCCTTGTCGGGGGCGCGCGACCTCGAGATCGTCGCCGTGAGCGACGAGGACCCGACCCATCTGCAGGCCTTCCTGGACGGCCGGTCCGCACCCTTTCCGGCGCTCGTGGCCGCGGATCAGGAGCGTGGGGACTTTCGCAGCTACGGCGTGAGCGGGACGCCGACCATCGTGATCGTCGACGCAGAGGGAAGGATCGAGCACTACCAGACGGGCTACGCTTCGGGCCGTGGGATCGAGGTTCCCGGCTGGACGTGGAAGCCCGCTCCGCAAGAATCCAAGTAGCCGGACGGGGTATCATGTCGCGAGGTTGGGTCCTCGCTGGACGGCCTCGCAGCCCTGAGTAACGCCATGAGTGGATACGGTCGGTCGGGTTCGAAAAGCAAGGTTCTCTTCCTTTGTTGGGTCTGCATGGCGGGCATGGCTGGACCGGGGCATGCGGACGAGGTCGATGTCGCAGCAGCGGCTGGATTGGACGTTCCCACAACGGAAGCGACGCGCGCGGCGTGGGCGTCCGGCGAGGCCACGCCGACGGCGCTTCGGCTGGAGCTGCTGGGCACCGTGGTCTCGCCGAACGAGCCCCTCGCCTGGGCGGCCATCTCCAATCAAGACCAGGAAGATCACCAGCTCGTGACCCTCGGCAGCGAGATCTCGCCCGGGGTCTTCGTGGTGGGGATCGAGCGGCGGCGCCTGCTCCTCGACCACAACGGACGGCTCGAGGAGCTCGTCTCGGAAGGCGGGCTCCGACCTCCGGATCCGGCACCCGAGCCCGTGCGAGTGGCGACTCCAGCGGTCGCTGCTCCAGCCCCCCAGCTGCAGACCAAGAGCAAGCGGGAGATCGAGAGCAAGCGGGCGGAGGCTCGCCTGCAACGGATCCTGCGCAACCCGGCGGCCCTCTACTCCCAGGCACGAATCCGCCCCAAGTACGAAGCGGGAGCGATGGTCGGTCTCGAGCTGAGCCAGTTCGTCGAAGGAAGCACCTTCGAGGGGCTGGGACTCGCAGATGGAGACACCGTGATCGAGTTCGACGGCAAGCCCGTCGCAAGCCCTGGCGACGGCGCCCGCTTCCTCCAGCAGGTCAAGATTGGTGAATTGGCCGACATCCGGGTGCTCGGCGTCGATGGGGACGAACGCACGCTGACCTTCGGCTCGTCGGAGTGAGCGCCGACGGGTTCCGCCTGCCATGAATGGCGTGCGCAGGGTGGTCCCTCTCACCGCCTGGCTTCTGGTGACCCTGTTGGTGGTGAGTCTTTGCTACCGGACCCTGGGTGCGGAGGGCGCGGCCCTCGCGCTGCTGATCTTCGCCGCGGTGACGGCGCGCTGGCACGGCGAACGCGGCGAAGATCCCCCTCGATCGTGAGAGGGAGTCGAGACCCTCACCCGCTGAGAGGCGAGACGGGGGGCGCACGCGCGCAAGTGGCGGAGCGGGGCCTGCGTCGCCTCCGGGCGACCTGACCGGAGAGTCCGGGCGAACACGGCGGCTTGCGCGGGCTCGGTTCCCGACTCGCGCTGGAGCCGCCCGACCCCTGCCCGCGAGAGCCTCCGCGAACGGAGGGGGGCCCGCTCTCAGACGGGCCTCAGTTCGATGTCTTGAGGCGGAGAAGGCGGACGACGCCCGGCCTGTCCTTGTCGGCGACGACTTCATTCGTGGCGTCGAAGGTGGCCTGAAGGCACGTGGAGGGCACGTCGTCGCTGCGGGTCTGGACGATCCACTCGCCCACCGTCGGGGAGGGCGGGAGTACGCCCGCCAGGGGGAGAGCACTTCCCTTTCCGATCAGGATCCATTTCGATCGACCGGCGGCTCCACCCTTCGCGACGAGCTTCAGGATGCCATCTGTAGAGAGGCCCCGATCGACGTACCTGTAGCCCCGGCCGTTGATCTCGGTCCAGCGGCCCGGGGCCTGCACGCCGTCCGGCGCATTCAGGGACATGAGCAGCTGGTGCCCGGTGCCATCGTCCTGGTAGAGGCAGAGATGCTGGCCGCCGCCGTCCAGGGGGTTCCCGAAGTCGGCCTGATCGAGCGCCGGGCCGCGAACCCACTGGAAGACCACGCGATCCTTGGCGCTGGGCCCGTCCGCATCGTCGTCCTTGATGAACAGGAGCGCTCGGCCACCCGGCCCGAGGGTGGTGCAGGTTCCAGCGGGAGCGAGCGGGCAGGCCTCGCTGCAGTCGCTGGGCTCACCGGTGCAGGCGAAGCCCGGCTCGACGCTGCAGATGCTGCTGCAGCCGTCGCCATCGAACGGGTTCCCGTCATCGCAGGTCTCGCTGCCGCGCACGAGTCCGTCCGTACAGACGGCGGCACACGAACTCGGAACGCCCGAGCAGGTGAAGCCGACCTCGATCTCGCACAGCGAGCTGCAGCCGTCGCCTTGGAGCGTGCCACCATCGTCGCACGACTCGCCGGGGTCGAGCACGCCATCGCCGCAGCCGAGCAGCATCGGGGGGTAGATGAACTCCGCGCCCGTCACGTCGTCCGGGGTCAGGGTGGCGCAGCGTCCGTCGAACTGGGCGGTGGTGAACATGGTGGCCGCGGTATCGGAGGAGTGGTCGAGCCCGATGACGTGCCCCATCTCGTGAGCGGCGACCTCGGCAAAGTTGCAGGGATCCTTGAAGTCGCAGCCGGCGCCGAAGCCGTCGGCGAAGGTCACGTCCCCCTCGGTAAGGCGGTCGAAGAACGTGCCGCCGATCTCGATCGTCTCCGCGGAAGTGGAGCAGCCGCCCCCGAGCGCCAGCGTGCCCCCGCAGCCCACCGGCGGAGGGATCTCGTCGAACGGATCATCGAACATCACGTGGCTCAGACCGTCGCAGGCGCCGATCGGCGTGGGCGTGAAGACGTCCCCGGCATGGATCAGCTCGATGCTCGCGTTCGGGAGGTCCGACCAGGCGGCCATGCCGGCCACGACGGCGTCGGCGCTCGCCGGCTGGCCGAGATCCATGTCGCCCGCGACGTCGATGGCGAGGCCCACGGGCATTCCGCCGTCCGGCTCGAACCAGCGCGCCGGGTTCGTAAGGAGCGTGAAGGCCGCGATCTGCTGCCCCTGCGCGGCGGCGCCGGAGGGCGCGAAGTCGGGAAAGTAGACACCGGCTCGGGATCCGGCCGTCGCCGACCGGACACGCGTGAGCAGGGAGTCGAGTGCCCACGGGCCGCGTGCCTGCTCGGCAGATGCGGGCGCCAGGCGGGCGCCGGATCGAGCGAGGACCCGGGAGCGGCCGAAGTCGCGCTCGGCCAGCGCGAGGCCCGTACCCGGCTCGTTGACGATCCGGAACTTGCCCATGGCCAGGTGGCTCGGGCGGAGCCCGCCATCGGGATGCTGGTCGAGGAACAACATCACCCGTTCGCCCAGCTCGTAGCTCGGGGCGCCGTGGATCTCCAGGGCGGTGTCCCCCACGCGCCCACCCGGCTGCCGCAGGGTCAGGGAACCCATCGGAAACATCCCCTTGACCGCGTCCTCCACGAATACGGCGACGTGGGTCTCGATCCGGCCATCGGCCAGGGCCAGAGTCTCCACGGATGTGACCCACCCTACGACGACGGCATCGGCCGCGCGGGCATGGTCTTCCGGCTCGATCAGGACGAAGGTACTGCCGCGGGCGCCCGGGGCGAGCAGGCTAGCGCCAATCAGGACGGCGAGGATCGCCTGGGGCCTGGGGCGGCCCCAGGCGGGGAACCGATTCATCGCGACCTCCCGCGGCTGCCATTCCTACACGCGAGCCTGCCGTCGTCGCAAGCGGAATCGCCCGGGGACCGGTGCCCACCCGCGTCGAGCACCACGCAAGGGACGTGCAGGTCTCGGCCCTGTCGGCCGTCATGGCGGCGGACTCTCCCTGACGGAGAACTCGCACGATCACGCGGCCTCATTGTGAACGTCCGCTTCCAACGTGTGAACGTCCGCTTCCAACGTGTGAACGTCCGCTTCCACGGCGAGGGTGTGGTTCACAAAGCGGCTGCGGCTCGGCCTCAGAGATCCGGGCACCGCTCCGGCGCGGGGGCGTCCCTGGCGCGGAAGAGCTCGGGCTGATCGCGCTGCACACTTCCACCGAAGACCAGGCAGTAGGGCTCGTCGCTACCGAGCCTCAGCTGTACCGTGAGGCTCCCCTGGCTCGGCTCGTCCAAGCTGAGGTCGATGTCCTCGCCGCGGCAGCTCACCCGCAGCGATCCGTTCGGGCTGAGGCGCACCGCCGTGCAGGGCCCGTCCTCGCGCCGCGAATCGCGATAGCGCCAGCCCCGGCTACCCGCAGGCCGTCCGAGGCCTGTCCAGCGAGCGCCCGGCAACGAGATCACGGTGGTCTCACCCGTTGCAGGATTCCCGACGCGCAGCTCCGCACCTCCGATACTGGGATCCCCCGCGGCCCCGGACAGCGGCGAAGAGAGCCCCGGGTCGGTGACCCTCACTACGATGCGACGCCCCCTCGCCTGGCTCGCAGGATCCCGGACCAGGAGTCGACGGCCCGCCAGGAGCTGGGCCGTCTCGCAGGCACGCGTTCCCGGAACACAATAGGCGCGAAGCGGTTCCGGGATCCTCGAGGTGATGTCGCTCGAGTTCGACGGGTCCTCGCTGCGCCGCCCGACCCCGGCACCGACCAGCACGATCCCGTCCAGAGCGACCGCGGGGCCCGCCACGGCAGACCCATTGGGGATCCGGGCCTGACGAACCCCCGTCGCTGCATCGTACGCGCGCAGGAAGCCACCTAGGACACTCCCGGTAAAGGCCACGCCCGGGATGGCGTGGGTGGGGGAGAAGCTCGCGTCCGCGTCTGCCTCGCCGGTGTTCTGCCACAGGACCGTACCGGTGCGGGCGTCGAGGGCGTGCATCGTGGGCCGCTGCGGGTTCAGCACACTGGAGAACGAGCCCGGCGCCGTACTGAAGTACACACGCGCGGCGCCCTCGTCCACGGCGGCCGTCGCGATCACGCCGCCCGCCGAACCACCCGGCACGACCTGGGTCCGCCAATAGGGAAGGCCCGAGGGGTCGGGATCGTCCCAGGAAACGCCGGTCGCGGCATTCACGCCGTCGCGGTCGAGCAGCGTGTAGCTGCCGTCCTTGTTCCCGATCCCGACCACGTCACGCAGGACATCGTCGATCCGGACCTGGAACAGATTCGGAACGGCCCCGAAGGCCAGGTCGTCATTGTCGACCTCACGCGGCCGCCAGCGCCAGACCGGATTGCCGTCGTAGTCGAGGGCGAAGAGAGCCTCGTCGAAGGGCGGCATCGGCGGGGACGGCTCCAAGGTCAGTGGATCTCCGTCGGTGTCACAGTTGCTCGAGGCGGTGAAGAACAGCTGGCGTTCGGTGTCTACCGATGGCGACGACCAGACGTTGCCGCAGCCGTTCGCGGTGCGATCGTGGTCGCAGCCTGGCCTCGTGGCGAGGAAGCCCGCCGGGAGAGCGAGCTCCGACTCGTCGTGGTAGCCGTCGTAGCGGCGCACCACGTCGCCCGGGAGCGGTCGGCAGGTCGAGCCGGTGGTGACGTCGAAGTACCAGACCAGGGTGCCCAGGGCAGCGTCGACCGAGAAGAGCCCACCCTTGCCGCCAACGCGGTCGTCGACGTCCATGCCGAACACCACCTGACCATCCGCCACCACGGCCGAGGATTCGATCTGATTGCGTTCCAGTCCGAGTGAGCAGAGCCCCGGCGGGTCCACGCAGCCCGTTCCGGCGTCGAAACGCCAGATCTCCTGGCCGGTGACGGCATCGAGGGCATACATCGTCTCCCCCGAGCCGATGAAGACGGTCTCGCGGCCACCCACTGCCTGCACGTGGGGAGACCCGGCGAACGGGAACGACTTGTCGGGCTGATCCTCGGTGGCGAAACGCCAGAGCTCGCTTCCATCGCTGAAGCGCACCGCGTAGACGTTGGCGTCCCACGACAGGAAGTAGACGACGCGAACCAGGCCTTCTCCGGGAACGTTCACGCGGGCCACGGCGGGTGAGCCCGTGATGATCGCGCCGGAGGGGGCCTCCCACTTGAGCTGCAGGCCGGAGACATTGTCGCTGCGGACCTGGACCTCGGCCGGATTGAAGCCGTGTCGCTCCGGGTCCCCGAAGTAGGTGCGCCACTCGAGGGGCTCGAGGTCTCCGGGCAGCACGGCCACGCCGTCGGGGAAGCTCAGGTTCTGTCGGATCACCTCCGGCGGCAGGGGGTCTCCGGCTCCGTCGAAGCGGACCCGCCGGACCTTGCCGTTCGGCCCGGGGCCGAGATCGGGGAACGTGCCCACGAGATCGAGGTCCGCGTAGTAGATCGTGCCGTCGGGCCCGACGGCCAGGGACTGCGGGTTGCCGGTCGAAATCGGCGGCAGTGCCTCGGGCGGATCGACCAGGGTGCGCAGCAGGTTGCCGTCGAGGTCGTACTCGAGGATGTCTCCAGTCAACACGCTCGAGGCGTAGAGGGTTCCGCGCGGTGAGAGCGCGAGACCTGTGAAGACGAAGCCCGTCGCGAACGTCTCGCGGTCCACCAGGGTCGCCCGGGGCGAGCCCTGGGGATCGATCGCACCGCAGCCGCGGGCCGCGTCGGGGCCCGTCGGGAAGGGCGGGTTGAAGCGAAGGATCTGCAAGCCGCTGGCGGAGGCCATATAGATGCGGCCCTGGGAGTCCACCACCACTTCGGCGGCCGTCCCGATGTCGGTGGCGAGCTTGCAGAAGTTGGTGCTCGAATCGTTCGTGTTCGGATAGGCGCCCGGGGGACCGGGGAAGACGTCGAACGGTGGGAACCAGACCGTGAGCTGGCCCGTCGGCGTGGTGAAGCCCTGGTCTCCCACGTCCGAGGTGAACAGACGCCCGACGTCGTCGAAGGCGCAACCGAACGGCTCGGGGTTCGAGGTCTGGTTGTTGTAGGTGGGTGTGAGCTTGCCGATCTGGCTCCCGTCCTTCTCGAAGACGCCGAAGCCGGCGGGCGGGTTCGGCTGGCCCGAGTCCTCGCCCAGCACGAATCGGCCCGAGCCGTCGCGAAAGAGGCAGATGATTCCGTTCGAGTCGCGGAAGTTCCCCGATGGCGCCGCGCCACCTTCCTCGCTGGCGCTGGCGCGATCGATCAGCACGTCCTCGATCAAGGAAGGTCCGTCGACCGTGTCGAGGTCGTAGCGTCGCAGGCGATTGCCCTCGGTGCCGTAGAGGAGCACGCCGGGGCCCGCGTGGGCGAATGGCACGACGAACAGGAACGGGAGAAGGAACGAAGTGGTGCGGAGAGATCGGATCATGGGGCCTCCGGGTGCTTGGAGGGCTCGGCAGAAGCGCATCGGGTGCGCCTCCAAGGCGGATGCCACTGCAAGTTCCATACCCTGGTAGGTACGATCCTACCTCGACGCCGGCCTAGGGAGGCCTTCCGCGTTCTCCAAAGATGGAAGAATCCCGGTTACCGGGATTCCCAGCCGAGTGTTGTCGCCCGGTCGAACGGGCGTCAGCTCTTCTCGAGCTCCTCGTCGATGATCAGCTTGAAAGCGCCGAAGGGCTGCGCTCCGGAGAGGTACCGGCCATTGATGAAGAAGGCAGGGGTGCCGGTGACGCCCACCTTGGCGGCCTGGCCCGTGTCGCGGTCGATGCGGCTCTTCACGTCCTTGCCGGCCAGGTCTTGCTTGAACCGATCGACGTCGAGCCCGAGCTCGGTGGCGTAGCGAAGGTAGGCCTCCTCGGTCAGGTCGCGCGGGTTGGCGAAGATCTTGTCGTGCAGCTCCCAGAACTTGCCCTGGCGGTTCGCGGCCTCGGAGGCGGCGTGGGCTCCCGGCGCCTTGTCGTGCATGGCGAGTGGCATATGGAGGAAGACGATGCGGACGTCGTCCTTGTACTCGTCCTTGATCTGCTTGAGAGTCGGACCGACTCTCGCGCAGAAAGGTCACTGGAAGTCGGAGAACTCGACGATGGTGACCGCGGCCTTCGGCGGCCCGAGGGCCGGCGACCCCGCGAGCTCGAAGCTGTAGCGCTTGTCCGGGTCGGGCCCGCGGCGCGCCTGGGCGGCGGGCCGGGCCGAGCCGAGGTTCCCGAGGGCGTCATTGGCGCTCGCCACGGCCTTCTCGATGTCGGCCAGCCGGCCCGTGGCCCGATCGATCTGGCCCGTGAGCCGATCGAGGGCGTTGGCGACCATGTAGCTACCGACCAGCACGGCTGCCGCGACCGCCACGGCCGAGACGATCGTCGGATTCTGGTTTCCACTGGCCATGGCGTAAAGGTAGCGCGCCTCCCCGGCGAGCAGCCACCCCCTCGCTACTTATCCTCTACGGACTCGTCCTCGGCCGCGAAGTCGAGGAAGGAGGGTCGGCCGGTGAGCCGTCCCCGGCGGATCCAGACCGGGACGCGCTGTCCGCGTTGGTAGCCGTCGGCCCTGTCGAGGGTCGCGCGTGTCACGCCCTCGATCAACAGGATCGCCCGGGTGTGATCGTGGGCCTGACCGTCCCTGGGGACGTGACGATAACGTTGGGTCTCGACGACCTCGGCCTCCACCAGCTCCTGGGGTCCGCGCGTCTCGTAGGCGTAGAGCACGAGCGGGGCGAGCAGAGCGAGCGGCCACATCGCCAGCCGCAACCGCCTCCACAAGGTCCGCCGCCGGGCCGCCTGGACCCGGACTCGACGGCGCTCCTCCTTCGACACGTGTTCTCGGTCGGGACCTGCCACGCGGGAATCCTAGCGAACTGGATCGTGGGACGGCATTCAGGGAAGGCTGCAATCGTGCCCGACTATCTCGGGGGCCCTACCTTAAAGGTTCGTTCATGCGTGCTTCGGCACGAGGGTCGTTTCCGCGTTGCCGGGCACGAGGGTCGTTTCCGCATTGCGGAACCGCTGCACTCGGGCGATGGCGTGGCGGTTGGGAGGCTCGTCGTGGTTCACGTCCGGGAGGATGTCGCAGTTTGAGGCGCATCCCCCATCCGTTCCCTACACTGCCGCCTTCTCGGATTCGATCCGCGGCTCCAGCTTGCCGATTCGGCCCGGTGCCCGCCCCTGTAGCCAAGGAAGGAACATCATGAAGTCCGATCGTGCGGCCGTCCGGCCCCTTCGTCTTGCGGTCGCCGCCGCGAGCTTCGCGCTCCTCGCGCTCACCGGGTGCCCCGCCCAGCAGGGTGGCGAGACGACCACCGCGGTGCCCGAGAGCGAGGAGGACAAGGCCTTCTACACGCTCGGCTACTTCGTGATGAAGCGCGCCAGCGAGTTCGAACTCGACGAGCGCGAGAAGGAGATGGTGCTGTCCGGCGCGCACGACGCCGTTGCCGGCAAAGAGGCCGTGGTGGACATCGAGGTCTACCAGCAGCGCCTGGCCGCGATCTTCCGCGAGCGTCGGTCGCGCGGGGCCGACGCAGAGAAGCTCGATTCGCAGACGTGGGTGGACAGCTTCGCGGAGAAGGCCGGTGCGGTGAAGACGCCGTCTGGGCTGGTGTTCATCGAGACCGCGGCGGGGGACGGCAACCGGCCCGGGCCCACCGACACGGTGCGCGTCCACTACCACGGGACGATGCGCGACGGAGCGGTCTTCGACAGCTCGACCGACCGCGGCACGCCGGCCGTCTTCCCGCTGAACCGGGTCATCCCGTGCTGGACCGAGGCACTCCAGCGCATGAGCGTCGGTGGCAAGGCCGAGGTGATCTGCCCCGCGTCGATCGCCTACGGTGACCGCGGCGCACCGCCGAAAATCCTGCCGGGTGCGGCGCTCCACTTCGACGTGGAGCTGGTCGAGATCGTCGAAGGTTCGCCGGAAAGCTAGGCGCGCGCACGTGCACCGTTGAGCCCCCTCGCGGTCGGCGATCCTATCACGAGTGTCGGGCTGGGAGTGCGGCTAGGGCCCCGTCCGCTTGATCTTCCACACGCCGACGGGGCTGCCGTCGCCCCGGGCCTTGTCCGCGTGGACGTCGGGCATCGTGCCGACCCCGTAGGACATGCCGTGGCAGGCGAGCTGGTCATCAATGTGGACTTGGACGTCGTAGGAGCGATCGAGGCTGCCATTCTTCGGGAACCCGCCCTCGACCCGCGGCAATGCCGGCACGGGGACGTCCACGCCCTTCGCCAGGATCACGATCGAAGCCTTGCCGACGTCGTTGGCCTTCAGGACCACCACCTCGACACCCTCGTTGCTGTCCAATTCGCCCTTCTTGTCGATGTACTTCCAGCCCTTGCCTTTGATCTCGGCCCAGGGGCCGTCCTGGGGTGCCGTGAGTGAGAACTGGACCACGTCGTTCTCGTAGAAGCAGAGGCGGACATCCCCGCCCGGCGCGGTTTGCCCGGGCGTACCGAAATCCGATTGCTGGACGGCGGCGCCGCCCTGGGCCGAGCCTTTGACCCACTTGAAGACGAGCTTCGCCTTGCTGCCGGTCGTGGGGTGTGCATCAGCAGCGAATTGCTTGTCGAGGAAGAGCGTGATGTTCTTGGCGCTCTCGCTGCACACGGGCGAGGGGACCAAGGGGCAGCCGGCACCCAGGATTGTGCACACGCTGGGCTCGCCCACACAGCCGTAGCCGCCCTCCACGAGGCAGCTGCCGTCGCAGCCATCCCCGGGGACGAGGTCGCCATCGTCACAGCCCTCGCCCGCCGCCTCGTTCACGACCCCATCGGAGCATACGACCCCGCTGCAATCGCTGTCGCAGGTGGCGGTCTCGCCGCCCTCGTCGCAGGTCTCGCCGGCGGCGAAGTTCACGGTCAGGTCGCCGCAGCTCGCGAAGCTGCAATCCGCGTTGCAGAAGGCCGACTCGCCGGAATCGTCGCACTGCTCGCCCGGCTCGACCGTGCCGTTGCCGCAATCGGCAGGGAGGCACTGGATCAACGGGTTGTGGGTCTGGATTGGCACCCCAGGGAAGGTCGCGCCGCTTATGTCGGGCGGGAACAGGATGAGGCCGTAGGTCAAGCTGACCTGGGTGTCGGCGTCGAAGCTGCCCTGGAGCGTCATGAGGGCTCCGGCGGCCACCGAGATGGCCCCGCCGACCCCGAGGGCCTCGACGCTCAAGCCCGCCTGCGAATCGACCGTGCAGGCCGAGAGATCGACGAGGGAGGAGAAACCCTGGCTGCCCGAGGTCGTCGACAGGGTTCCCCCGAGAAGGAGCGCGCCCGTGGTGGCCACGGTGATCTCGCCGCCGTCGGCGTTGCCATTCGTGCCGTCGGAGGTGATCGTGCCCAGCAGTTCGGCTAGGGCGGTCGTGGTGATCAGGATCTGGCCGCCCGCGGCCCCGCCGTCGGCGGTGAGCGAACCGGTCACGCTGCAGGTGTTCGCGATGAGTTCGATCTCTCCGCCGTCCCCGCCCGGGGTGAGCACGTCGATGGTGCCGGGAACACGAACCACCCCGGCGGCATCGAGAGTCACCAGGGCGCCGAAGCCGTTCAACCCGCCCCGGCCGTCGACGGTTCCCACGACGTCGATGTCACCGGCGCTGGTCACCAGGACTTCGCCAGCGCCCCCGTCGGGCACGCCCCCGCTCACGTCCACGTTCCCCAGGGTGACGGGCCCGCCGGCGATGAGGGCGAAGAATCCGCCCTCGGTTGCACCCAGGTCCGCGTCGGCGACCGATGCGCTCCCCGCGGCGGAGACGTCGAACTGGCCTCCGAACCCGATGAAGCCGCCGCCGAGGTCGACGGCCCCGTCGACAGTGACCGAGCCGAGGGTCGAGGTCAGCTCGAGCGAGCCGCCATCGAGGCCGTTCATCCGGAAGGAGTCGCCGGCGGTGGAATTGATCGTGAGGTCACCGGTGGTCTGGATCGTCACGCCGCCGCCGAAGCCGCTGGCCCCGCCCTGGGCGCGCACGTCACCGTTCTGGGTGTAGCTCCCGGCGAGGATCGTCATCTGCCCCGTGCCGACGTCGAGGGTCCCGTCGAGGACGACGTCGCGGGTGCCGAAGTCGAGGGTCGAGAGGTGGGTGATGGCGTGCGTCCCGGCGATCACGCAGGGATCGCCGGCGCAGACGTTGTCGGCGACCGTTCCGCGAGCCGGGAGAGCGGTCGTCAGGAGCAGGAGGCCGAGCGCAGCTTCAAGGAGGTTCCGGAGGCCCACGCGCCCATTCTATACGAGTTCGGGCTGGGATTGGCTTTGACCTTGGAGGGTGCAAGAGATCCCGCGAACACCCTGGGGTGCAGAGGTTTTCCGGGCCGACCGGCGTCTCCGGCGGTGGCGCGGCCACCGTCGTGGCCCAGCTCGACCCGGTGGGCGGCGACATCGAGGCTGGAGTTGCGCACCACCAGATCGTCGAGGTCGGTGAAGCGCACCGAGTCGACGGCATCCCGCCAGGTCGCGCGGCCGACGGACAGGCGTGAAGACGCCAGGGGTCCGGCGCGCGCTCCGGCGCATGCCCCGTCCTCTCGCACCCATCCGTCAGGCTGCGGCCGGCATGGTCAGGGGGTGCAGCTGATCACCACGTCTGCTCCTGACGCCTCGAACGGAGGCACCAGCGAGCCGGCGTTGGGGTCCTCGCCCTGACAGCTTCCGTTCGGGCAGTCCGTGTCGAAGTGGCAGGCGTCTCCCGGATTGTCGCTGCCGGCGCTGCAGGTTCCTGAGAACAGCACGTTGAAGGGGCTCGCCTCCACATTGGTCCAGCCCGGCCCGTCATCGATCATCTCATTCACCCAGCTCACCAGCGTCGGGACGCCTCCAGTCGTGTCGTCGTACGCGCGATCCAGGCCAAAACCTCCGTGCCGGGAGCCCGAGGCGATGTAGTAGCGGTAGTTGTTGGTCCCGGCCGTCTGGGCGACGGTCTCTGTGGCCTGCTGCCGCATGACGTCATTGAACTGGCACGAAGCGTTCCACCAATCGAACCAGGAGAAGACGTCGTCCGGGTTGAGCATGATGTTGTAGAAGCCCGTCTGGCCTCCCCCACCGCCATCGAAGGCAGTCGTGTAGTGGGCCCAGTTGGTGTTCGGGAACTCCTCTGCGGCCGCTTCGAACATCTTCGGGATCGACTGCTCCGACAGGGGTACGCCCAGGATGCCCGGGATGCGCGGGAGATTCGGCTCCACGCCCCAGTTCCCGAAATTCTCCTCGAGGAACTCCTGGGTGATGACGCCGTTCCCGGCGTCGGCGAGCATGTTGACGCTGGCCGTCGGGTAGGCCTGGCTCAGGAATACGCCGTGGAGCGTTGCGCCATAAGCGCCCGCACTGGTCCCGGTCACGAAGACGTCCGTCGGCGTCAGGAAGTGCTCGCGGATCCACTTCTCGACCAGCCTCGCGTTGTCGTAGCCGCGGTGCTCGACGTGCTTGTCGGGAAAGAGGCCGGTGTAGTCCACGGCGGCGTCGCCCCAATGCACGTCGCAGCTGCAATAGGGAACCACGACGATGTGCCAGTCCCGGAATGGGTTGGCGGGGTTCGACAGATCGCCGAAGCCACCACCGAATAGATCCGGCTGACCGGCCAGTGAGTATCCGATGTTCTGCGTGCATTGGTTGGTGCCGCAGGTGAGGTTGTCCCAGCAGGCGCCACCGCCCACGTAGTAGACGAGCAGCTTGTTCTCGGTCCCGCGCTTCGCGAAGAAGCTGTAGGCCGACGAGTCCTGGCACTGGGGCGTCAACGTCTTCCGCTCGTATCGGATCTGGTGGCCCGACTGGCCGGCGGTCGGATGCGTGACGGCCATGAACACGTCGCTCGGCACATTGGGCGAAATGGTGCTGTCGGTCACGGTCTGGCTGCTCAGGGCTTCCAGCTGACCCGCGACGCCGGCTTCGCTGGCCAGTGTCGGGCAGCTCGCGAAGCGGCCCCAGCGAGAGGCGAACTGGGCCCGGACCAGGCTCTGCCTCTGATCCAGCCGAGTGCCATCCGGATCGCGTTCCAGGTCCTTGATGAAGAGACCGTCGTAGCGCAGCAGCTGCTTGCAGTAGTTGCCGGCGGCCCGGGCCAAGCCCCCGGAGCAGTGTCGGTGCGACAGATTGTTCTCAGGATCCAGCCCGCCGTTGATCTCCGCGAGCAGGGCGTCCACCGCGGTGTCGACCCGTCCCTGCATCACCGGGCCCGACGGCGTCGTGTCGGTGCAGTCGGCGTTGGCGTATCCAGCGCGGAGCTCGGCGGCGTTCCAGCGCGCGTCGAAGCGGGTCACGGCCCGGCTCAGATAGGCGTCGCGTCTGGCCTCGGTCCGGGCGGTCCGAGCCTTTAGCGCCCCCCGGCAGTAGTTGCCCATCGCAGCCATCTTGTCGGCGACGCAGCGGTTGCCGGCGTAGCCCGCTGCTCGGGCCTCGCCTGTTGCTGCGAGCGCAGCTGCAACGCAGGTGAGGAGTACCAGGGTACGGGGCATCCACGGGAATCGGGTTTGGCTGGACATGGCTGAACCTCTCTGCTTCAGAAGGAACTTCGCTACCCGAGCATTATGACTCGGTGCTTCAGAAGGAACTTCGCTACCCGAGCATTATGACTCGGCGCGGTCGCTGATTTCAAGCCGGCAGCGTCGGGCGCTCCGGCGAGCCGAGCGCTGAGAACCGCGCTCCGTTGCGCTCGCGGCAAGCCCCGGGCTCGGACTCGGGGTCCAGAGCCCGACGCTGATGCCGCGGGAGCGCCATCGCCGCGGCCGCTCGAGGCCCGCACGCCAAGTCTCTGCCGCAGGTTCCGCCCCACCTACTGCAGGTTCCGCTCGATGAAGTCCAGCAAAGGGCCCACCACCTGGTTGTCCGCGTCGTCCTCGGCCGTGACGATGTCGACGTGAGCGTAGCCTTCGCTCATGTGGACCTCGAAACCTCCGTTCAGGTCGCCGAAAGTCGGGAAGGTCTCGGAGGGATTCAGCGCATCCACCACCCGCGGCGTGCCGTCGCAGCTCGTGGCGGCGCAGTCGCCGATCGTCTGGGCGAAACTTGTGAACACCCCGGGCGCCCTCGTCAACCCGTTGGTGCCGCCGAAGCAGATCACCGGGATGTCCACGTCACCCGCCTGGGTCAGGTTCACGATGTCGCGGCGACCGCGCCCCGCCGAGAGCTGGCTGGAATCGAGGCCAACGCCCGAAGTGACGCCGACCCCCGCCGACGGGTAGTACCAGTCGGAGAAGTTCGAAGTCGGGTTGACGAAGGTCAGGCCCACGCGGTCGATGCGCGAGATTTCCCGCTCCTGGCCCCACACGGCGAGCCCCGCGAACGTCGGCGACGGCGGCCCGTTGTCGGGGATCACGCTGGGGTCGAATGGGCCCTCGGTGGCGTCCTGCCAGCTCACCAGGCCGCCGAGCGTGGGCCCAGGGGCGCCGACGGACGTCGAGACGAAGGAAGCGAAAGACGACACGAAGCCATCGTCGTCCAGGAATGATCCGAGTGCGCCCTCCGCTGTGGCCTGAGGCAGCAGCCCCAGGCTGGCCAGGTCCGGAACCGCGCTGATCGCGTTGTTGCCCGGGGCGCCCTGGTCGACCTGGATGATCACCTGGTCCGAGTCCGGAGCCTCCAGGGCCTGGAGTGCGCCCGGCTCGCTGGCGGCGAAGATGCGCGGGTTGAGCAGGCCCGGAATGATCGCGTAGGCGGGGGTCGGCTCGGTGCAGGTCCCGTTCCCAAGGGCTGCGCAGTCGATGGCCTCGGTCGCCAGCGTGCACGGGGTTCCATCGACGCAACGGGGAGCGTCGTCGCGCACGGCGAAGAAGAGGCCGCCGTCGGCCCGATCCTCGATGCGGTCGAGTTCGTCGGAGTCCAGCGGGCCGCCGGCACTTCCGCCGCCGCCTTCGAGCAGCACCAGGCCGCGAAGCTTCTCGAAGCCCGGCTGGGCCGGGCCGGCGCCCGAGAAGTCGAAATCCGTCGAGGCGTAGCGCGCCGTGTACCCCGTCCCGGCGGAGTGGCCGCCGAGAAAGACGTTGCCGTTGGTCGCGACGCCGCTCGCGGCCTCCACCACTGCATCGATGTCCTGCGAGAACACCTGGGAGGTCCAGTTGGCCATGAAGGCCGTCTGCTCCTGGGGGTTGTGGAAGATCACGCGTCGGTTCGGGCCCGCGGCCAACGCCGGATCCAAGGGCAGGCCGAGCTCTGCGCCGAAGTACCAGTCGAGTGCGGTCTGCGCGTTGCCGTTCTCCACGGCGATCGCGAAGCCCGCCCGGTCTTCCATCTGGTTGCCGCGGCGATCGACGGCCCACAGCTCGAGGCGCCGCCCGTTCTCCAGGCCGCGCGTCACCAGGTTCTCCGCCAGGATCTGGAAGGAGGCCCCACCGCCCTCGAAGCCCGGGATCAGGACGAGGATGGCATCGGGCTGGACGTCGTCGGCGCGGTAGAAGTAGCGCGTGTAGGTGGCGTTGTTCAGGTCGAATCCGGCTCCACCGAACTGCGCTACGAGCGAGCCGTAGACGCTGGCATCGACCCCCGGCGTTCCCGGCGTCTCGGCCGGCTGGGCAGCGCTCGGGATGCTCACCGTCTCGCGATCGACGAGCTTCAGCGCCCCGTAGGCCGCATCCAAGCCCGACTCGAAGAGTACCGCGGCGAACGGTCCGTCCGTTGCGCTCTGGCAGTCGCCTCTTACGGTGCCGCGCGAGAAGATCCGATCGTAGAACTCCCGTGCCCTGGCCAGGTCGCTCGCGAGCCGTACGGTATCCGCGCCTCCGCGCTTCACGTTCAGGCCGTGGGCTCGCGCAGTCCGCAGCGCCAGCAGCCCGCCGGCCCGCAGCTGGTCGGCGGTGCAGCGGCTCGTGCCCGCGGGATCGCTCACCAGCACGGAGAGCGCGCGGTCGACCAGCCCCTCGGAGAGGCGTCGCGCCACCCCCGCATCACCGACGGTGAGGCAGCCCGGGCGCCGCTCGGCATTCGCGAAGCGCCGCGACAGCCGGTCGTCGGCTCGCTGCAGGCAGGTCGCCGCCACCGCATTCCCGCGTTGCAGCGCCCGGGCGTGGCAGGCGAGCAGCGAGCGGGCGTGGCGCGCCGTCGCGCCGAGCTTGCGATCGATGCAGCGCGCACCCGGGTCGGTGGCGGCGCTCGAAATCCCTGCTGTCCACAGTCCCACTGCAGCCACCATCCACACCGTCCAGTTCAACCTTCTTCGCAGCCGCATGATTCACTCCTTGGAGACGTGCAAGCTCGGTTCGTCGCAAACTATGGTGTTTGCGCAGAGCAGTCCGAGGGCGTCGGGGCGTTCGCGGCCGAGAAGCTGCCCCGGCCCCGCGCCTCGGCATTGGAACGATCCCGGCTCACCGCACCTCCGAACTCGACGCACAAAGGCGAGTGGTACCCGAGCTGCAGGCTCGTGGCGATCGAGCCCTGGGACGCCTCGTCCAGCGAGATCCCGACTCCGCTGCCTCGGCAGTTCACCGAGAGCACGCCGGACCGGACCGTCACGCTGGGGCAGGTGGCGCCCCGGAAGCGGTAGCCCCGCGACCCGGCCGGATTGCCGAGCCCGCGCCACCCCGACGCATCGAGCGGGATTTCGCTGCTCTCGCTGGTGGCCGGATTCGCCACGCGCAGCACGGCCCCGTGGATGACGGGGTCGCCCAGTCCCCCCGGCGACGGTGCCCAGACGGACGGGTCACGGCTCCTCATCCGCAGGCGACGCCGTGACGGGTCGGAAGCGTTGTCACGCAGTACGAACCGCCTGCCCGTGAGGAGCGTTTGTGGAATCACCACCGAGGCATCCTCGGGCAGGAGGAATCGGCTGGCGTGCAGCGCATCGGCCCGGTCGGCGAGCCGGCTCGCCAGCACGCCCGCGTTCGGATACAGGCTCGCCAGCGTGGCCGCATCGAACGGATCCACGGTTCCGCTCAGTCGGCAGAAGAGATCGAGGAGAGGCGCGAGGAGCGGGGGCACCGCGGGGTCGATCTCGTTGACAGGACCGTACGTGGCCACCGGCACGTCCAGCTGCGGCACCCGGATGCCGCCCCGGGCGTTCCCGAAGGCGTCCCGGACGATGTCTCCACCCGCCACCTCGATCGGGGAGGCGCTGGGCGGCGGCATCCCGTCCCGGACCTGGCGCTCCATGTTGTCCCACATGGCGTTGTAGAGGACGGAGCCGAAGATCGGTCCGTCCGCCAGGGTGTTGAGCGGGAACCGGCAGACATCCTCCAGAAAGAGCCCTGGGATGAGCTCGGTGTCTTCGTGAACCGTCACGTGGGCCGTGCCCGACATCTCGTAGTAGCGGAACTCGCCCGAGTCGGTCTGGCGCGAGTCGCCCCCGATCACGCCGCGCGGGGGGGTGGTGTTCGCGCTTCCCATATCGGTCTCGGTCTGGGCGCGGTACACGGGCACGGAGAGATCGGTGCGAACCCGGCGATCATCGTCCTCGAGCCGGGGCGTGCATGCGGGGTAGGCCGGTACCCCCGGATCCGTCGGATCGCAGGCGGGCTGGGCGAAGTTGATGGGTCGGGCGCTGCCGGCGGCCTGCACGAAGTAGCCGTCGTTGTCCGGGAAATGGAAGGCCGTCGCGTAGGTGACCATCGATCCGCCCTGCTGCGACTGACCCGCGTGGAAGATCCGCTCGACCGGGTAGTCGGGGTAGAGCGGGTTGGGCGCCGCCGGGGTCTTCAGCAGGTGGGCGATCTGACTGACCATCTCGAAGGCTGCGCCGTTCTCGGGCAGCGACAATTCGAGGTAGCGCGTGCCGCACAGCGGCGGCGGCAACAGGCCGAACAGCAGGCAGCCGCCCACCAGGTGTCCGATCGAGGTGGCACTGTTCGTGACGCCGACGTAGACGATCCCCTCGCGCGCGTAGTACTCGGCCGAGGGATCCCAGACGGGCGCGGTGTCGAAGCCTGCGGTGGAGTTCCACCACTCGATGATCACGGTGCCGTTGAAGAGGGAGGGGTCCGCCGGGCGGCGGACGATGATGCGGGTCTTGTAGGGTACGTCGGGCTGGAGGACGAGCAGCTCGTCGCGAACCGGCGGATCGTCGTAGGTGTAGACGTTGGCGTTCCCCGAGACGAAGAACTCCTCCTCGAGGTAGGCAGGCTCGAGGTCCGCCACCAGCCGGATGGCGGGGCTGAAGATCGCTCCCTGTCCCGTGGGAGGCAGCTCGACCCCGACCGCGTCTGTCGGGCCAGCAGCCGCCAAGCCTGCCTGTCCGCACGCGAGGATCAGCAACGCCGCCAGCCGAATCCACTGTGTCATCTCGGGGCTCCTTTTGTTCCGGCCCATGTATCGAGGGTCTAGCGCCCCATATTGCATGAAAACGAATGCCAGGGATAGGTCCAGCGAGCAGGGATTCCGGGCCGGGTGCGCGTCGACGCCCGGTCCCCTCGGGGAATCCTCCCGCGCAGACCACACCCAGCTCGGCCAGATCGCGGACCCGCTCGGAGTCGGGGACGAGGGCGAGCCCACCGGGGCCCACGAGAGCACCCGTGAGCAGGAATCCGGTCACGGCGGGCAGACCGATCCGCTCGAAGACCGCGACGCCGAGAGCCGCCACCGCGATCAGGATCAAGAGCTGGGGAAGCAGATCCCCCTGATGCAGGACGTCCTCCCCCCGGCCGAAGTTGGCGACCCGGACGCCCCTGGCGGGGTCCCTGGCGGAGGAAGCAGACGCGATGAAACCCACGGCTGCCGTGAGGTGACGAAGGGGAGGAAGAAAGCCTCCTCTTTCTCCACCAGGGAGGGGAAGCGCCCGGCCGCGCGACCGAGCCCGAGCCGGGCGCTTTCCCGATCCCTGTGCGGCTTCGGGCCGTTCCCCAAGGGCGCGTGCCCGGCCCCTGAGGGCCCGGGGGCGTTCCCCAAGGCTCGATGGCTCATCCGCTAGCCTGCGGCCCATGCCGCCGAACCCTTCTCGCTTCCGGCTCACCTTGCTCGCGTGCCTTGGGCTCTTCCTCCAGGCCGCCATCGCCGGGGCCAGCGATATGCCGGCAAATGCCAGATCCGTCGTGCCCCTGGCCCCCGGGGCCAAGGTGCCCTCGGTCCGGGTCACGACCATCCTCGGCGACACCGTCGACCTCGCGGACGAAGTCCGCGACGAGGGTGCGCTGCTGGTCTTCTACCGTGGCGGCTGGTGACCCTACTGCAACACGCAGCTCGGCGAGCTGCGCAAGATCGTGGAAGAGCTGACGAGTCTCGGTTTTCGGGTCGTGGCGATCAGCCCCGATCGACCCGAGCAGATGCTGACGAGTCTGAAGGTCAAGGACCTCGGCTACGCGCTCTTCTCCGACAGCCCGACTCATGCCGCGGCAGCCTTCGGAATCGCCTACCAGCTCAGCCCGGGCGAGGTCGACCGATATGCCGGCTTCGGGATCGACCTCGAGGCCGCCTCGGGCAAGGCCCACCACCGGCTGCCGGTGCCGAGCGTGTTCCTCGTCGAGGCGGGGGGGACGATCCGCTGGGTCTACTCGAACCCCGACTACCGCGTCCGCCCCGACAACGGAAAATTGCTCGAAGCGGCGCGACTCCATGCGGCGGACGCCGGCCCGTAGCCTCATCGAGGCGGCGGCGGCTAGCCGCGGGCCCTAGCCGGCCGCCCGTCGTCGATGCCGCAGCGCGCGACAACGTCTCCAGGTCCTCGACCCGGCGCGGGCGGCGCCGGCGTGCGGGTCCCCGGTTCCTCTCGATCGAACCCGAGGCCAGGGCGGTTGAGCCTACTCCTGGCTGATCGTCGCGGAAACGATCTCCAACTTCTCGCTGGGACGACCGCCGCGGGAACCGCGCTTCTCGAGTTCCTTGACCGTCGCCATGCCGTCGACGACCTCACCAAAGATCGTGTGCTTGTCGTCCAGGTACTGGGTGGGCACGAACGTGAGGAAGAACTGGCTCCCATCGGTGCCTGGGCCGCGGTTCGCCATGCTGAGCAGACCAGGGCGATCGTGGCGGACCTTCGGGTCGAACTCACCGTCGTATTCGTATCCGGGCCCGCCTCTGCCGCTGCCCAGGGGATCTCCGCCCTGAGCCATGAAGCCCGGGATCACCCGGTGGAAAGGGGTGCCGTCGTAGAAGCCGAGCCGGGTCAGATAGATCGTGCTGGAGACGTGGGCCGGCGCGACTCCGGGCATCAGCTTGACCCTGATGTCGCCCCGGGTCGTCGCGAGATTCCAGTAGTAGGACGTCTCCGAGTCGAACGCGACCACTGGAGGCTTCTCGAGATCGAGCTTCCACGAAGGGTTCGACTTGTTGATCTCCTGTTTCGCGATGAACGCATCGATCGCCTCGATGGCGACGTCGCCGCCGGCTTTCTTGCCGTCGGAGTTCTCCGCCTGACAACCCGTCGGCACCATCAGGCCGACCAGCCCAACGATCGTTAGAACGACGCGCACTAGGCCCTCTGCCCTTCCCTTCTGCCTGCTTTCCTCTGCGACCCTATCCCTACCCTCGTACATGTGCGTCCTCCTCAGTGGCCTGCGGCGAGATCATTTGGACTTCCCCCGGACCCACTGACTTCATGCCGCATGGGGCCGGGAGCCCGTTGTGGCCACACAGGGGTTTGACATAACGACCCTACTCGGGACGGGTGCAAGAACGCAGCCTTGAATACCCTATCCGCTCGAAAGCGCTTCCTGAAGCTGCTCGACGAGGAGCCCCGGCCTCTTCGAGGGCCGGCCCCGCCCCTAGCAGGCGCGTCCCGGGCACGTCTATGACCAGCGTCATACCGGCGGGTACCTCGGTCGATCACACTCGACCGCGAAGGGCTCCGAGCGGATCGTGGAGAGGCGTCAGCCGTTTGTCGTCTCTGGCTTGGCGGAATTCAGGCCACCCGTAGGGCAGTAGTCGGCTGCCTCGTGGCAGGCGTCTTCTTCCTCGTCGTTGGCAGGTTGGCGCACGACGTGTGCCGTCATCGCCTCCTCATCCATCTCGATGTTCTCGGGAGCCCGCACGTGGCAAAGGCCGCAGGCGATGCAGGAGTCGTCGTCGACGGTGTATTTCGCAGGTTCAGGCATTGCTGTTCTCGCTCGGCGTGGAATGGCGCCGTCAGATAAAACCGAAGGGGAATCCGGACATGCCGGTCGACGAAATCGTAACGCAGCTGAAGACGCTCTGGAACTTCGACTACGAGCCCAAGATCAAGGCGCTGCGCGATCTGTACGAGGTCGCCAAGAAGGAGCAGTGGAACGCCGCCACGGACGTGCCATGGGATCTCGAGATCGACGAGGGCGGTGACATCCTCGACCCCAGTCAGGACCGGATGCGCGACTTCGAGTTCGTGAAGGCGCTCCCGGAGGAGAAGCGGGCGGAGCTGGCTCGGCGCCGCGCGGCCTGGACGCTCTCGCAGTTCCTGCACGGCGAGCAAGGGGCGCTGCTCTGCTGCGGCCAGCTCATCGAGGCGGTGCCGGACATCGACGGCAAGCTCTACGCCGCCACCCAGGTGATCGACGAGGCGCGCCACGTGGAGGTCTTCCACCGCTACATCAAGCGGCTCGACCAGGTCTATCCGATCGACCCCACGCTGCAGGCGGTGCTGAACCAAATCCTCGAAGCGGACCTTTGGCAGATGAAATGCGTGGGCATGCAGGTGATCGTGGAGAGCCTGGCGATGGGTTCGTTCAAGATCATGAAGAAGGGCAGCCGCGACGAACTGCTGCGAAAGATCGTCGAGCTGACCGCCCAGGACGAGGCCCGCCACGTCTCCTACGGGCTGATCTACATGAAGGACGAGCTGCCGCTCATGGCGGAGCCGGATCGCAACCGGGTCGAGGACTTTGCGGCCGCGGCGGTGACCGCCATGGTCGGGCAACGCGGCACGCCCGGCATGGGCGCCCAGGCCGCGCTCTTCGAAGGCGTGGGAATCGACGGGGAAGCGGCGGTCCGCGAGATCCGCGAGAAGCTCAAGGATCCGGAGTTCCGGGCCGGGCGACCGAGCCCCTTCCGCGATCACGTGGTCCCGCAGCTTCAGCGGATCGACCTCATCACCGAACGCACCGCGCCGCAGTACCGGGAGCTCGGATTCGAAGTCTGAGCCGTGGCTCATGCTCGTGGGGAACTCGCTCGAAGCGGGATGCCGGAACAACCAAGAGGGAGAGACGATGCCGATCGAAGAGCTGGCGACCACACTGACCACGGTCTGGAAGTTCGACTACGAGCCCAAGATCAAGGCGCTGCGCGACCTCTACGAGGTGGCCAAGAAGGATCAGTGGAACGCCGCCACGGACGTGCCCTGGGATCTCGAGATCGATCCGAGCGGCGACATCCTCGATCCGAGCCAGGACCCGTTCCGAGAGTTCGACTTCGTGAAGGCGCTTCCCGAAGAGAAGCAGACCGACATGGCCGTCCGCAATGCCGCCTGGATGCTCTCCCAGTTCCTCCACGGCGAGCAGGGAGCCCTGCTCTGCTGCGGGCAGCTGGTCGAGGTCGTGCCGGACATGGACGGCAAGCTCTACGCCGCCACCCAGGTGATCGACGAGGCGCGCCATGTGGAGGTCTTCCACCGCTACATCAAGCGCCTGCATCGCGTCTATCCCATCGATCCCACGCTCCAGGCAGTGCTGAACCAGATCCTCGAAGCCGACATGTGGCAGATGAAGTGCGTGGGCATGCAGGTGATCGTGGAGAGCCTGGCGATGGGGGCCTTCAAGATCATGAAGGAGGGGAGCCGCGACGAGCTGCTGCGCAAGATCGTCGGGCTCACCGCCCAGGACGAGGCGCGCCACGTCTCCTATGGGCTGATCTACATGAAGGACGAGATTCCGCGGCTCCCGGATCCCGACCGCGATCGCATCGAAGACTTCGCGTACTCGGCGGTCGAGGTGCTGAGCGGACGCAAGCCGGGCACCGGCATGCTCTCCCAGATGGCGATCGTCGAAGAGATCGGAGTCGACCCGGCGGTGGCAATCAAGGAAGCGATGGAGAAGTTCACCGACCCCGTGTTCCTCGCCGCCCAACCCGATCCGTTCCGTGACCAGGTGATTCCGCAGCTCCAGCGGATCGACCTCATCACCGATCGCACAGCACCGAAGTACCGGGCGCTCGGCTACGAGATCTAGCGGCAGGGGCAGTCGGCCTGAGCCTTCCCTCTCGGCGCACGGCGCCACCGGCCGGCCGTGCTCAGCCGAGGTCGCGCGGCCCCAGGGGCGGCCATGAAGGAACTGGTTCTGCGACTGTGCCCGTTGGGGGCCGGCAGGGGTTTGACATAACGCCCCTACCCCGGCGTCACGCCAGAACGCAGCTTGAATGCCCTATCCGCCGAGTCCCGTGGCGTCGTACAATCTCGCCGGGGGTGAATCGGAGGATCGCTATGGCAGGCGCGCTCGAGGGAATACGGATCGTCGACTGTACGGCCATGATCACCGGGCCGTTCGCCACCCAGATCCTGGGCGACCAGGGCGCCGAGGTGATCAAGATCGAGCCGCCGGGCTTCGGCGACATCATGCGCCTGCTAGGCACCGCCCGCGGCGGCATGTCCACCTTCTTCGCCCTGTTCAATCGCAGCAAACGCTCGATCGTGGTGAATCTGCGCGAAGAGCGCGGCCAGCAGCTGGCGCGCGATCTCGCCGCGACGGCCGACGTCTTCATCCAGAACTTCCGCCCGGGCGTGATCGATCGCCTCGGCCTCGGCGAGGCGGAGCTGCGCGCCGAGCACCCGGAGCTGGTCTACGCGTCCATCAGTGCCTACGGCCCGACGGGCCCCGACGCAGGGAAGCCGGCCTTCGACCACATCCTTCAAGGCCGCACCGGCTTCGCCTACGCCCAGGCGGACCCGCAGGAAGAAGACGCGAAGCCCGAGTACGTCCGCCAGGCGATCTGCGACAAGGTCACGGCCCTGAACGTGTCCCAGGCCATCACTGCCGCGCTCTTCGCGCGCGAGCGCACGGGGCAAGGCCAGCACCTCCAGCTCTCCATGCTCGATGCGGCGTTGTCCTTCGTCTGGCCCGACAGCATGACGAATCAGGTGATCCTCGACGACGACTTCGAGCGGAAGCCGGCCATCAGCGCGACGTACCGGACCACCGATTTCCCCGACGGCTACCTGTCCATTGCCGCCGTGACCGACGACCAGTTTCGTGGCGTCTGCAACGCAATGGGCTTCCCCGAGCTGGCCGACGATCCGCGCTTCAAGACGCTGGTGGATCGTTCCCGCAACATGATCGAGCTGCTCGACACCCTGCGCGCCCACAGCTCCGACATTCCGGCGGCCGAGGCGATGGCCCGCCTCGAGGCCGAGGACGTGCCGTGCGGGCCGGTCCACAAGCCCGACGACGTGCCGAACGATCCCCAGATCGTCGCCAGCGGTTCCTTCGAGGAGGTCGACCACCCGGTGCTTGGCCGCATCCGCCAGCCTCGCCCGCCGGCACGCTTCGAAGCGACGCCCTCGTCAGCCGAGCGGCCCGCTCCGGCGTTGGGACAGGACACCGATGCAATCCTCGCAGAGCTCGGCCTGCCCGAGGCCGAGCGCGCCGAGCTGCGGGCCAAGGGCATCGTGGCCTGAGCACCGACTGATTGCGACCCCGGCTCGCCCTCAGTACTTCCCGCCCGGGCGTGGCCGCGGCTGCTTCACGTCCACCCGCGGCGGCCGCTTCGTGTGCGCGCTCGGGATGTGGACGGGCGGCGTCCCGGGAGGTCGGTTGTGCACTCGCTCGGGCGGCGCCGACGCGGGCTCGTCGGGCACTGCCTGTAGCTGATTGCGAAGCAGGACCAAGGCGTCGTAGGCGGCCCAGAGATCCCGGATCCAACGCAAGCGTTGGTGCAGTTCGGCGCGCTCGGCGGCGATCGCCTGCCGCGTCGACTGCCACCAGTGGTTCCAGCGCCTGTTCGGTTGGAGCCCGTCGACCCACTCCATGCGCTGGTCGATCCTCCAGGGCCCGTCCCCGTGCTCGCCGGAGAGGGCGAGGATGTACAGGTCCCCGCCGGTGTCGGAGCCGTAGAGGCCTCTCCGCCGGTGTCGGAGCCGTAGAGGCCTCTCCCGAGGGCGCCGATCGCGCTGGCCTCCTCGGCGCCTCGATTGAAGATCTGGCGGATCACCCCATTGAGTGCGGAGATCGTCGGCTGATGCGGATTCGGCGAGTTTGCAGCGCCGGGCGCGGGGGCGACGACGAGTGCGAGCAGCGTGGCCACGAGCAGGGTCACGCGGGCCCGGGCTCCCGTTGTGCGGAGAACGGCCGGCATGGGGGCCTCCGTGGACGGTCCGCGCAGCCTACCAGAACGGCCCCTCGGATCAGTCACCGGGCGCGCGCGTCCATGCGGAAGTCATCAATGGTCGAGCGACTCGGTTACGCTTGGGTCCGATGGCTCGCAAGCGACCCGAAGTTC
>JAFDDA010000119.1 GCA_019311105.1 Deltaproteobacteria bacterium | reverse complement strand
CCGCGCAGCTCGGGGAGCGGCCCGGGCATGTGCCACTTGCCGACGAAGGCCGTGCGGTAGCCCGACGCTTTCAGGTATTCGAAGAAGGTCCGGTTGTCGTCGTTCCAGGCGGAGTAGTTGTTGCGAACGCCGTGGTGGTAGGGCTGCGCCCCGGTGAGAAAGCTCGCGCGGGAGGGGCTGCAGAGGGAGGACGTCACGAAGGCGTTGGTGAAGCGCACGCCTTCATTCGCCAGACGGTCGAGGCTCGGCGTCTCCACGAATGCGTGGCCCGCGTGGCTCATGAAATCATGGCGGTGAAGCCGTCGTCGGGCCCGAAGATCGTGAGCCACACGCGCTGGAAGCCCAGGTAGTAGGGCGCCCCGATCACGGTATCGGAAAGCAGGAAACCCATCGCGGCGATGGCTGCAGCGACCGTCCCGCGAGTGAAGGCTCGCGGCGCACCCCGATGAATCAAGCGCCCCGCAACCTCCCCCACCACCAGGGTGACTCCCAGCCACTGGACGTGCAGCAGGTTCGGCAGCGAGAGGTTCAGGTAGGCGGCCTCGAGGAGGCCGTGCCACTGCATCCGGAAGAGCACTTCCGAGAGCCACCACGCGGCGGCGGGCAGCAGGGAACCCACGGTCCGCTCCGCCAGCGAGGCACCGCGCCGGAGCCCCATGGGTTGGAGAACGAGCGGCGCCTGGGTGAGCAGCACGAAGTAGAGGACGGCGAGGGCGTTCACCGCGCCGAGCGGCAGACCGAGTGCCCGACCGTGGTCGAGGAGCCCGGCCAGGGGCACGAGGGCGGCGGCGATGACGAGACCGGGCGCGAGGCTCCGCAGGGACATCGCCGCGCATCATACGGGAATTCGCTGCGCCACGATCCATCTGGCGCACATTGCCATGGGCGAGGAACTCGTCGGCCGCGTGTTCGAACCCAGCGCAAGCGGCCCGCGCCTCGTCCGAGGGCTATGCGAACTCCTTGAGCGTGTAGACCTCGATGGGCGCGCTGATTCCCGCCAGGGCGTGAGAACCGAGGCATGCGGTCTGGTCGAGCACCCGCTGGGCGAAGTCGCCCGATGTCACGACCGGGCGGTCGAGGCCCTTCGCCAGGCGCTCGAGGCGAGCGACGGTGTTGACCGCGGGCCCGGTCACGGTGAAGTCGAGGCGCCCCTCGATCCCGATGTTCCCGTAGTTCACCTCGCCGAGATGGAGTGCCAACGCCACGGCCAACTCGGGGTCGTCGCCCTCGACCTTCTCATTGTATTGAGCGATCTGGGCGAGGGTCGCGCGCGCGGCTTCGAGAGCGCGCTCCGGCGCGCGGGGCTCATCCCGGAGCGGGAAGATCGCCAGGACGGCATCGCCGATGAACTTCAGCACCTCGCCGCCGTGGTCGATGACCGGCTCCGCCGCACACTCGAAGAAGTGGTTCAGGAGTTCGAGGTAACGTTCGCGCGAGAGCTTCTCGGCCAGCCCGGTCGAGCCGCGCAGGTCGGCCCACCAGACCACGGCGGGGATCACCTCGCCGTCACCGCGCCGCACCAACCCCTCCAGTACACGCCCGCCCGTGTTGCGGCCGAGGTAGGTGTCGAGCAGCGTGCGCGCGGTGTGGCGCATGGCGTGCGCCTCCACCAGTCGGCCGAGCAAGGGCAACACCTCGTGGAGTTGACCGAGGTGCGCGGTCTCGAAACCGCCCGGGCGATCCGTCGCGAGGGTCAGCGCGTGGATCTGGCCGTCGGAGAAGAGGATCGGCATCGCGGCGTAGTCCGTGGCGCCGCTCTCGCGCAGGTCGTCGAGGATCGGATAGTCGAGCTTCGCCTCCGGGTCCTCGAGCGAGCGGCGAACACCGCCACGTCCCTCGAAGATGTGCACGAAGGGGCTGACGAGAAACCGCTCCTCGCGCGAACGCGCGTGGCTGAGTTCGATCCGGTCGACGGCGGCCTGGCCGCGCTCCCAGACGTGGAGCGTCCCCATGACCTGGGGGTGCAACGTGCGCACGATCAGATTGAGGCGCTGGATCGGCATCCCCATGGCGTCGAGGCGTCGGCCGAGCCCGAGCACCAGCTCGTCCACCGAGGACACGCGTGCGGCATCGCGCATCAGCCAATCGACGAGGGGGTTCTCGTGGTCATGGGGTGCGGCGGCGGCGGCGGCCGGGGCGGGCTCTCCCTCTTCGAGCCACTCGTCCATGCGATTTCGGTAGAACGCCACGTGGTCGGCCAGTGGCCCGGCCTCGGCGATCGGTTCTTCGTAGGCCCAGACCGCATTCTCGATGCGCCGGTCACCCACCTCGACGGTCCAATAGGTCGCGTCGCCCTTGAAGGGGCAGTGGGTGCGATAGCCCGTGGGCTCGAGCAGATCCATGCGAACGTCGGTCTTCGGAAAGTAGACCACGGGCTCGTGCCGGGTCTCGCGCAGGACCACGGCGCGCTCGCTATCCGCCAGGGCGATGCCGTCGACGACGACCTTCACGCGCGGACCGTAGGGCTCGGTCTCGAGTCGGTAGCCGCGGGCCGGATCGGCGGCGGGGGTCTGCATCATGCCTCCTCGGGGCAGTCTACGACGCAGACGCCCCGCCGGCATGGATGCCGGCGGGACCGCTCTGGGTGCAATCGAATGGGCCGAAGCCCCGAGAAACCGGGTGGGCCGTGCCCTGCCCTATGCCGCGACCGGCGCGGCGATCTCGCCGGCGCGGATCCGGCGCTCCTCCTCCATGTCCTGGTCGACGTCACTCGTCGTGTTGCCCTCATACTGGAGGATTCCGAGTTCCTCGAATCGGACGCGCTGGCGATCGGACAGCAGCCCGAGGCTCTTCACGTTCGGGACGATCTTCGAGAACAGGCGGTAGCGGAACTGCTTGGCGATCTCCGACTCGTCCGAGTACGCGATGCACTCCTCGGGGTCGAGGCCCACGCGCTCCCACACCTCGCGGTTGGTGATGCGGTCACGCATCAGGACGCACGCCTCGTAGACGAAGTCCTCGCGCTCGACCCGCTCCTTCTCGCTGAGGTTCTCGCAGAACTCGCGCAGCGAGAGCACGCCGAAGGCGACGTGCCGCGCCTCGTCTTCCATGACGCCCGCCGTGAGTTCGCGCAGCAGCGGGTTGGTCGTGGAGTCGCGGATCGTTCCGAAGGCCGCGAGGGCCAGCCCCTCGACGATGATCTGCATGCCGAGGAACTTCATGTCCCAGCGCGAGTCCGTGAGGATCTGGTCGAGCAGCGACTTCAGCGACGGGTTGACCGGGTACTCCTTGCCGAGCTTCTCCTGGATGAAGCGCCGGTACACCTCGACGTGGCGCGCCTCGTCCATCACCTGGGTCGAGCCGTACATCTTGCCTTCGAACCACGGCACGGCGTCGACGATCTGGGCCGTCGCAAGCAGTGCACCCTGCTCGCCGTGGAGGAACTGGCAGAGCTGCCAGCTGAGCGCCTCATGACGCAGCTCCTCGCGCTGCTTCGTGTCGAGGCGTTCCCAGATGGGCGTGCCGTAGATGCCGATGCCCATGTCGGGGAGAACCTCGCTCTCGGGGTCGACGTCGATCGTCCAGTCGAGCCGCTCGGTCGAGTTCCACTGGTCGCGCTTGGCGTTCTCGTAGAGACGGGTCAGGCGCGTGCGAGTCGTGCCGTATTCCCAGTTGTAGGAGAGGTTCTGGGCGACGTCGAAGGCCTCGACGGGCTGGGCGGGGTTGAACGTGTTCTGGGTCATGAAGGGGTCCCTTCGTCGGGTTCGGGGTTCTTGGGCGCTGGCACGCCGAGATACGCGAGGTAGGCCCGCGTGAGCTCGGCGGCGAGGTCGTCGTCGCGGAGAGCGAGAGTGCTGGAACGGGTCTCGCCGAAGAGCACGTGGCTCTCGATCGAGGAGAAGACCATGGAGAGTCCGAAGGCGATGGCCTTGTCGGGGTCGGGGTGCGTGATCTCGTCGCGCTGGGTGAGCAGCGCGGCGGCGAGTTTCTCGGACACGTAGTGCGAGAGGCGTTCCTGGCGGGCCCGGAACTCCGGGTCGCTGTGGTTGCGGACCACGAAGGCGCGGATCATCCCGCCCCGGTCGCGGTAGATCACGACGAGGAAGCGAACGACCGCCTGGAGGAGCGCGCGCAGGTCGGTGCCGTGCCAGCGCTCGGGGTCGAGCGCATCGTCGGCGGTCGCCGTGGCCTGCTCGAGGTAGCGCTCGTAGAGCGCGTAAAGCAGGCCTTCCTTGTCGCGGAACCGAGCGTAGAAAGCGCCGACCGACGACTCCCCGCGGCGGACGATCTCGGCGATCGTCGCGTCCTCGAACCCCTTCTCGGCGACGAGGGTCTCGGCGGCGTCGAGGATCCGGTCGAGGGTCTCCCGGCTGCGCGCCTGGCGCGGCTCCCGGATCCAGCGAAGGTCGGTCTGGGCGATCATGGGTCCCCAATCAGAATCCGTATTCTGATTCTAATTTTGGCCCGAAACCGCCCTCTCGTCAACCCCTGGCGGATCTCTCGCCAGGGGTGGGGCAAATCAGCGCATGGCGCCCTGGGCTCTGGCCGTTTTCTGGAGATGGGCGAGGAGGCTGGCGGTGGCGCTGCCGTCGGCGCCGAGGCCCTGGGATTTCTGGTAGGCGCGGATGGCCTTCCGGGTGTTGGGGCCGATGCGGCCGTCGATCTCGCCGATGTCGTAGCCGAGCAACACCAGGGCCTCCTGCACGTCCACCTTCAGGGTGATCGCCCGCCGCTCGGCCTCGTAGCCGATGAAGCCCTTCCCGAAGTCGGCGGTGATCGTCGCCTTGCCCGGGTGGTCGGCCAACAACATGCCGTGCACCGCGCGGGCCAGGTCGCGGTGGTCCTGGGCGGAGTTCTTCTTCAACACGTTCGAGAGCACGGTCACCATGTAGTAGAGCCGGTCGGCGCCGGCCGGGGTCTCGACGATCGCGATCGAGTTCATGTAGTTGCGTTTGTTGCCGTGGTACTTCTTGCAGCTGAAGCCCGCTTCGGGTTGGCAGCTGTAGAGCGATCCGCTCTTGAAGTAGACCGCCGAGTCGCGCAACGCGCCCGACGACCCGTACCGGATGCGACGCTCGGTGACGTAGAGCAGGCGCTTGATCTCGCGGCTCGACCACGCGTCCACGAGCTTTCCCTGCTCCATCTTCAAGAGGTAGTTCAGCAGCTCCCGCGGCGTGGCATGGCTCGACGTCCCGTTGATGCGCTTCTTCCCTTCATGGGTGAAGAAGCTGCCCTGACGCAGCGATTCGATTTCGAGGCCGTTCCGGGTCACCGGTTCGGTGATCGCCTTCAGGAAGATCGACGAGAGTTCCTTGCGCGGCGTCTCGGAGAAGAAGCGCGCCTCCTCGGCCGGAGAGACCGGATAGCGCTTGCCGAAGTGCGCGAGCAGGATCAGATGCTTCTCGAGCATGCCCGCCGCCGAGTTCGAACTCGGCGACATCATCCAATCCAGATAGGTCCACAGCGTCGCGCGGTCGCCCTTCTGGATCGGCCGGCGCCCGAGCTTGCGGGTGGCCAGGTCGAAGAAGCGCACGGTGTGGTGGTCGTAGACACTGAAGATGTCGGCCGTGATCATCGACGTCTTCAACACGCGCTCGCGCGCGCCTATGTCGCGCGGGTGCGCGTCGGCCAAGGCCTGGAAGACGGCCAGGGCCACCAGGATCTTGCCCACGCTGCCCGGGTTCTGCTTGACCTGCCCGTTCCACTCGGCGTAGCGCGGCTTGGATGCATCGGAGAGGTCGAGCAACGCCATCCCATAGCGGCTGGCGTCCGCGCCGATCAGGCGTTTCAGAGCGGCCGTGATCTTCGGGTCTGCCGTCGGGATCGTGAGTCCGCCACGGTCGTCGAGGCGCAGATCCACGCGCGAGAGCGGGAGCAACTCACCCGCCGGCCGCTTGCGACCGGTCAGCTCGCCTTCCTGCACCATGCGCTGATGCTCGAGCCGCGTGATGCCGGTGTGGTCGTAGCCGTCGAGCGGGTAGGCGCGGGCAAGGCTCGGCACGAGCACGACCGCGATCAGGCAGGACAGTCGGAGTCGGAGGGTTCGGTGGCGAGAAAGGCGGGTTCGCATCGCCCGAGTCTAGCGGCCCCCTCGGTCAGGAGTCGAAGTCGTACCCGGCCAGGAACTCGTGGCGGGCCATCTCCTTCGACACCCGCTCGATCTGGGCCGGGGTCCACGGCGCGTCGGCGCGGGTCCGATTCGGGGAGTCGAAGAGGATCGAAGCGCAGGCGGCAACCCACTCCTCGGGAGCCTCGAGCCCGAGGAAGCTCGCCAGCCCGCGAAGCGTCGCCGCGGGGTCGGCGATCAGGGCTTCGGAGTGCAGATCGAGCAGATCCTCGGCGGAAACCCGGCCGCGTAGCTTTGCCGCGCCATCGAGCAAGCGGAAGTAGTCATCGATGGCCGAGTCGAGGTCGGTTCGCCGCCCCCGGAGCGCCAGCGTGCTGATGTTGTCGAAGGGATTCCGCACGACGTGGATCCAACGGACCGGGACGCCGAGCCGCTCGCTCACGCGGCTCGCCAGCTCCGGGCGTCGCGCGAGGGTCCGGGCGGTGGCGCCACCTCGGGTCGAGCCGACGACGCGCAGGCTGCGGTGACGCCCCTGCCACTGGCCCGGCACGGCGTAGGAGTAGCCCGTCACGACCCGGCCCTCCGCCGCGCGCTCGCGCACGTTGTCGAGGATCTGGCTGAAGATCTGCGCGCGAGAGAAGCGGTATCGGACGAGGTAGAGGACGTCGAGGCCGTGGGCCATGGCGACGTCGGGGTGGGCGTCGAGCAGCGCGCCGACCAGACTGTGCCCACTGCGCCGATAACCGACGAAGAGCGCCACCGACTCCACCGACGCGATGGCCGCGCGCTGTCGCCGCGCGCCGAGAGCGGAGGCGATGTGGCGCCGGGCGAGTCGCAGGTCGGGGTATCGCATGGCGCGGCCATGCTACACGGATCAGGCGGGCGTGCTAAGCACCGGGGCCATGTCCCAGGCACTCCAGAACCTGATCTCGGTCCTCGACCTCGAGCGCATCGATCACACGATCTTCCGCGGCCGCAACGAGTCGACCGATCGGACCCGCTTGTTCGGCGGCCAGGTCGCGGCCCAGGCGCTCGTCGCAGCCGGGCGCACCGTCGAGGGCGCGCGCGCCTCCCACTCGCTCCACGCCTACTTCTTGCGCGGCGGCGACCCCGCCCACCCGGTGATCTACACCGTCGACCCCATTCGCGACGGCGGGAGCTTCACCACGCGGCGGGTCGTGGCCCAGCAGAACGGCAAGGCGATCTTCAACATGTCGGTCTCGTTCCACACGAGCGAGCCCGGCTTCGACCACGCCGACGCGATGCCCGAGGGCGTCACCGACCCGGATTCGTTGCCGAGCTGGGCCGAACGAGCCGAGGAGCTGGGCGACAAGGTCCCGAAGGAATTTCGCGCCTGGCTCGAACGCGAGCACGCGATCGAGTTCCGCGCCGAGGGCGGCGCGGGCAGCGGCTTATTCGGCGGCGGCGGCTCGGGCCCGCTCCACATGTGGCTCCGCGCCACCGGGCCCTTGCCCGAAGATCCGTTCCTCCATCGCTGCCTGCTCGCCTACGCGTCGGACATGGCACTGATCGACGCCATGACCCGGCAGCACGTCCGCGGGCCCGCCTTTCGCAGCGTGATGGCCGCGAGCCTCGACCACGCGATCTGGTTCCACCGCGACGGCCGGATCGACGACTGGGTGCTCTATCAGCAGGACAGCCCGAGCGCCTCGGGCGCGCGCGGCTTCGCGCGCGGCAGCCTCTACTCTCGGGATGGGCGGCTTCTGGCCTCAGTGGCACAGGAAGGCTTGATCCGGCCCCTGAAGCCCGCCGAAGGCGAACCGACCGAAGACTGAGCCCGCGCTAGCGGCGCGGCCTTCCGAGTTCGCGCCCGCAGAACGGGCACGCGTCGAGCGGCGTCGATGCCGGAGCGTCGCGGCGCGGATCCCAGCGAAAGGATGCCGGGTGCCAGGCCCCGGCCGGCGGCGACGCCGCGAACCATTCGAGGTTTCGCGCTCCGAGTGGGCAGCAGTCGGGCCGGGTCAGCACGGCCTTGCTCACGGCGCTTGCCGCCCCAGCTCCACGCGCGAGAAGCACGCCCACAACACGACGAGCGAACCGCCGGCCCAAAGGACGCTGCGGAAGACCAGGTCGGCGGGGTCGGCGGAAAGCTCGACCTGGGGCACCCAACCCGCGACCGCCACGGCAACCGAGCTCGCGAGCGGCGGCCCCAGGGCATCGAGCCACCCGAGGGCTCCGCCGGGCTCCCGGCCCGCAAGCGAGAGCACGTTCGAGAGCGAAATGGCCGCGACCAGCGCAAAGACGAACAACACGTTCGCGGTCCGCCCGATCGCCAACGAAAGGGCCATCGCGAGGGCCGCCACCGTCACCGCACCGACGGCGAAGGCGCCCACGCCCGCCAAGGCCGGCCCGGGGGCGAGGCCGCTGCGCACGTTCAACAGCGCGGCCGTCGCGCCGAGCAACACCAGGCCCGTGGCGAAGGCGATCGCCAGCGCCCCGGCGAGCCGCGCGAAGACGAACGCGCCACGCCCCACCGGCCGAGCCAGACTGAGCGTCGCCGAGCCGTCGTCCAACGGCTGGGTCAGGTGCTCCGCCGAAAGCACACCGGCCAACGCAATGCACCAGAGTGCGAGGACCGAGAAGGTGATCATCCCCGTGGCTTCGGCGATCTGCGGGAGTTCGGAGGACTCGCCGTTCACCACGATCGAGCCGCCCGCGCAGCTCGTGCACCCGTCGATCCCGAGCAGCGAGAGCACCGACACCGCGGCGATGGCCGCCACGACCCGGCGCCGGATCGCGTCCTGCACCGCCTCGGCGGCCAACAGCCGGAAGTTCGTCACGGCGCTCATGCGCGAACCCACCGGACGCTCATGCGCGAACCCACCGGACGCTCATGCGCGAACCCAGCGGACGAAGGCGTCCTCGAGGGTTTCGCCCTCCGCAACCACGTCGTCGACGGCACCCGCCGTGACGACGCGGCCCTCGTGAAGGATCGCCACGTGGTCGCAGACGCGTTCGACTTCGGAGAGCCCGTGAGAACTCAACAAGACCGTGCAACCCCGCTCGCGGACGGCGCCGATCCACTCGCGCGCGTCGCGGACGCCGATCGGGTCGAGGCCCGAGGTGGGTTCGTCGAGCAGCAGAACGCGCGGCTCCCCAAGCAAAGCCTGGGCAAACCCGACGCGTTGAAGAAGCCCCTTCGAAAGGCCGCCCACGCGATCGTCCGCCCGGTCGCCGATGCCCGTGCATTCGAGGGCCGCGTCGATGGCCCGGCGCGCCTCGCTGCGAGTCAGGCCCGCGAGCCCGGCGTGCAGCCCCATCACACTCGCCACGGTCATGCGCGCCGGCAACGACATGCGCTCGGGCAGATAGCCGAGGCTCTCGCGGCTCTTCGGGTCGCTCGGGTCGAGGCCCTGGACGCGAACCTGCCCGGCGGTGGGCCGGCTGAAGCCGAGCAGCAGCCGCAGGGCCGTGGTCTTGCCAGCGCCGTTGGGCCCGAGCAGGCCGATGGTGGAGCCCTCCGGGACGGAGAGGTCGACATCGAGCAAGGCATCGCGGCGCCCGTAGCGCTTCCGGACCCCTTCGAGCTCGAGGACATTCATGGCGGGCGGAGCGTACCACCCTCGGCGGGGAGGGGGCGGGTCACTGCGGCCCGGATGTCGAGACCGGGCGTGGTCAGTCCGGGTCGGATGCCACGTGGACGGCACGCACGGGGCGCAGCGTGCCGCGCACCCAGATCTCGATCGCCTGGCGCACGGCCTCTTGGCGCGAGATGCCGAGACGATCGCAGCGCTCGGGGTCGGACGCCGCACGAAGACTCGACTGCATCAGCGCCAGCGCGAGACCATCGTCGAGATCCTCACGGATGTAGGGGAGCAGGTTCTTGCGTCCCTCGTCCAGGAGCGCGCGCAAACGGGTTTGGAAGCGGCCGAATGCGTCCGGGAAGTCACGCTCGAGCTGGGCCCAGAACGAAGTCGAAAACGCGCACTGGCCCTCGAGCCAACTCCGAGCGGCCTCGAGCATCTGCTCGTAGGGCGACCGGCCGTCGTCGACGTGCAGTTCCTGGTCGGCCTGAACCTGGTCGGCCCAGCGATCCATCAGCGCAAGGACGAGGGCCGATTTCGACGCGAAGTGTTGGTAGAGCGTGCGCGTGCTGATGCCGAGATCGCGGGCCAGCTCGGCCATCACGACGTTGCGCGGGCCCAAGGCGCGCGCGCCCTCGGCAAAGGCATCGAGGATGCGCTCCCGGACAAGGGCGCGATTGGATTCAACGGCCTGTTCGGCACTCACGGGCAGATGCTACGACGATTCCGGACGTATGGTCAACCTGGAATGACCTGCGGGCTCAAGGCCCCACGGCACCAGAGTTCGACGGCCTGGCGGACGGCCTCGTGGCGAGAGAGCCCCAGGCGGTCGCAGCGCTTCGGGTCGAGGGCGTGACGGATCGCGCTCTTGAGCAGCGACATCGATCATCCGCTCCTGGAGGGACTCCTTGCTGGTCAATCGGCGCGCCTGGTCGGCATCGACTTCGACGGCCCAGCGCCCCAGGATCTCGTGGACGAGTTCGGCCTTGGAGGCGAAGTGCTGGTAGAGGGTGCGCGTGCTGATGCCGAGGTCACGGGCCAGCTCGGCCATCACGACGCCACGGGGCCCGTTGGCCCGCGCACGCTCCTCGAAGGCCTTGAGGATTCGCTGGCGCTGGTGATCACGACTCTCCTGAACCGCCAGACGGGGACTCATGGTCCCCCACCCTAGACGGAGGGTTTCCCCCGCGTCAATCCAAAATCCACCGGGGGCCGGACGAGGGTGGGCAGCGCAGCCAATACGGCCGAGGAGAGGCGGGATACAGGGCTGTGGGATGTTCGGACGGGAGCCGGGGCTAGGCCTCGGGCACCTCGTCCACCGGCTGAGACGGGCCCACGAGACCCTGAGCGATCTCGCGCAGGGAGGTCACGACCTCCTTGTTCGGGCACTCCACGAGGGCCTGGCCACCGCGCTTGAGCTGCTTGGTGCGTTTCGCAGCCACGTGCACCAGCTCGAAGCGGTTGGGCACCTTCTCGATGCAGTCTTCTACGGTCACTCGAGCCATGGGTCACCTCCGGGAGGACAGTAGGTACCCCGCTATGGCCACGGCGCAACCCCGGGGCCCGGGAGCGGGCTCCCCTGCCCTCTCTCGGCCAGGACCG
>JAFDDA010000118.1 GCA_019311105.1 Deltaproteobacteria bacterium | reverse complement strand
CGGGCCGTCGCCGCCACCACGCGGGCCGGACGGGGGGCCATCGCCGCCGCCGCGCGGGCCGGAGGGCGGGCCCATCTTGCCTTCGGGGTCGGAGGCCGGGCCTCGGGGGGGAGTCTTGGGGGCGTCGCCGCCGCCGGGGGTCTCTTCGGACATGGGTATTGTCTCCGTCGCCACCCGCCCGCACGTTGCGTGCAGACTTGGTTTGGGGGTAGCGAGGGCGGCAGGGTAAGGGAGGGCGGCCGCCCCCGCAAAGGCTTCCGGCCTCCAGCCCTCGATCTTTCCCAAGTATCTGAAACAACAGCTGATTCGGCGTCTGACATCCGGCGCCATATAGGGTACTCTGGCGGTCCTGTATAAGGGAACCAATCAGGTTCCCTTTTTCCAGCCGACCGCGGGGCACCCCTCCATGCTGCGCATCAGCAAGATCACCGATTACGGCATCGTTCTGCTGACCGAGCTCGCCGCTGGCAAGCCTGGCGAGCAGCATGCCGCCCGCGAGCTCGCGCTGACCGTCGGGCTCCCGTTGCCGGTGGTGAGCAAGACGCTGAAGGCGCTCACGCGCCACGGGCTGCTCGTCTCGCACCGCGGTGCGAAGGGCGGCTTCCACCTCGCGCGCGCACCCGAACTCATTTCCGTATCCCAGGTGATCGACGCGCTCGAAGGGCCGGTCGGCCTCACCGAGTGCACCATCGCCGGCAGCGAGTGCCAACGCGAAGCGATCTGCGGTGTGCGCGAGCCGTGGCAGCGCATCAACGGCGTCATCGCCCAGGCCTTGCACGAGGTAACCCTCGCCGATCTCATTTCGTCGCCGACCGTGTTCGTCGACTTCCCTCACACCACGCCGGCGCCCACACCCCGCGCCGGGAAGACCCACTAGGAGCCCCCGTGTCCGAGGCCCTCGAACGCATCACGAAGCAGGAGTACCAGTACGGCTTCGTCACCGACATCGAACAGGACACGCTCCCGCCTGGCCTCGACGAGGGTGTCGTGCGCTTCATCTCCGCCAAGAAGGAAGAGCCCGAGTGGTTGCTCGCGTGGCGGCTCAAGGCCTATGAGCGGTGGGTCGCCATGAAGGACGACAGCCCGACCTGGGCGATGGTCGACTACCCCGAGATCGACTACCAGGCGATCTCCTACTACTCGGCCCCGAAGCCGAAGAAGCAACTCGAGAGCCTCGACGAGGTCGACCCGGACCTGCTCGACACGTACAAGAAGCTCGGCATCTCGCTCGACGAGCAGAAGCGTCTCCAGAACGTCGCCGTGGATGCCGTGTTCGATAGCGTCTCGGTCGCGACCACTTTCAAGAAGGAACTCAACAAGCACGGCATCATCTTCTGCTCCTTCTCCGAGGCTGTCCGCGAGCACGGCGACCTCGTGCAGAAGTGGCTCGGCTCGGTCGTTCCCCAGGGCGACAACTACTTCGCCGCGCTCAACTCCGCCGTCTTCAGCGACGGGTCGTTCGTCTACATCCCGAAGGGCGTGCGCTGCCCCATGGAGCTCTCGACCTACTTTCGGATCAACGCCGAGAACACGGGCCAGTTCGAACGCACGCTGATCGTCGCCGACGAGGGCTCCTACGTCTCCTACCTCGAAGGTTGCACCGCGCCCCAGCGCGACGAGAACCAGCTGCATGCCGCGGTCGTCGAACTCGTGGCCCTGGGCGACGCCGAGATCAAGTACTCGACGGTCCAGAACTGGTACCCGGGCGATGCGGACGGCAAGGGCGGCATCTTCAACTTCGTGACCAAGCGCGGCGCGTGCCGCGGGGCGCGCTCGAAGATCAGCTGGACCCAGGTCGAGACCGGCTCTGCCGTGACCTGGAAATACCCGAGCTGCATCCTCCAGGGCGACGACTCCGTGGGCGAGTTCTACTCCGTCGCCCTCACCAACAACTGCCAGCAGGCCGACACCGGCACGAAGATGATCCACATCGGGAAGAACACGAAGAGCACGATCATCTCGAAGGGCATCTCCGCGGGCCGCGGCCAGAACACCTACCGCGGGCTCGTGAAGATCAGCCCCAAGGCCACGGGCGCGCGCAACTACTCCCAGTGTGATTCGCTCCTGCTCGGCGACCAGTGCGGCGCACACACCTTCCCCTACCTCGAGGTCAAGAACGACGACGCCACCGTGGAGCACGAGGCCACGACGTCGAAGATCGGCGAGGACCAGCTCTTCTACTGCCAGCAGCGCGGCATCTCCGAGGAAGACGCGATCTCGATGATCGTAAACGGCTTCTGCAAGGAGGTGTTGCGCGAGCTGCCCATGGAGTTCGCCGTGGAGGCCCAGAACCTGCTGGGCGTCAGCCTCGAAGGCGCGGTGGGCTAGGCATGACGACCGCTTCGACGGAGAACGCAATGCTCGAGATCAACGGCCTGCGCGCGCGCGCCGGCGGCACCGACATCCTCCAGGGCCTCGACCTCACCATGGGGCCCGGCGAGGTGCACGCCGTGATGGGGCCGAACGGCTCGGGGAAGAGCACGCTTGCGAACGTGCTCTCGGGCCGGCCGTCGGTGGAGGTCACCGGCGGGAGCGTCCTCTACAAGGGCAAGAACCTGCTCGATCTCTCGCCGGAGGAGCGCGCGTGCGAGGGGGTCTTTCTCGCCTTTCAGTACCCGGTCGAGATCCCCGGCGTCTCGAACATGTACTTCATGAAGTCCGCGCTAAACGCCGTTCGAAAGCATCGCGGCGAGTCGCAGCTCGACGCCATGGATTTCCTCCAGCTCGTGCGCGAGAAGATGAAGCTCGTCGAGATGGACGAGGCGCTCATGAACCGCTCGGTGAACGAGGGCTTCTCGGGCGGCGAGAAGAAACGCAACGAGATCCTGCAGATGGCGGTGCTCGAGCCCTCGCTCGCGATCCTCGACGAGACCGACTCCGGGCTCGACATCGACGCGTTGCGCATCGCCGCGGAAGGCGTGAACGCGCTGCGCCGACCCGATCGGTCGGTGCTCGTCATCACGCACTATCAGCGGTTGCTCGACTACATCGTGCCCGATTACGTCCACGTGCTCGCCGGCGGCCGCATCGTCCGCTCGGGCGGCAAGGACCTCGCCCTGGAGCTCGAAGAGAAGGGCTACGGCTGGATCACCGACGGAGCGAGCGCGTGAATCCCGTCGAGCACTGGCAGGAGCGTTTCGCCGGCATCGAGCCGGGGGCTCCCTGGTTGGCCGCGCGGCGCCAGAAGGCTCTCGATGCCTTCGTCGAGGCAGGGATCCCTTCCACGCGCGTCGAGGAGTGGCGTTACACGAATCCGGCACGGATCGCGAAGACCGCGTGGGAGCCCGCGCCCGTAGGCCCGGAGCTCGACCGCGCGGCACTCGAACAGATTTCCTACCCCGTCTTCGCGTGCAGCGTCTTCGTGTTCGTGAATGGACGCTACGCCCCGGCGCTCTCGACCCCTCCGGCCCTCGGCGGCCACCTCGGTGTCTCGAGCCTCGCAGCCGACCCGAGCGACGAGAACCTGGAAGGGCGGCTTGCGAGCGTCGGTGAGGCCGCAACCCCGTTCGCAAACCTGAACACCGCCTTCTTCGAGGACGGCGCCCACGTTCGCATCGCCACCGGAAAACACATCGAGGAGCCTCTCCACCTCGTCTTCGTGAACGCGCCCGGGGACGACCCGATCGCCGCACACCCCCGCGTCCTGATCGAGGCAGAGCCCGGCAGCCAGGCCACCGTGATCGAAGACCACGTGAGCCTCGGCGCGGGCTCGAGCTTCACCAACGCGGTGACCGAGATCGTCGTCGGCGAGAACGCGGAAGTCGAATGGATCAAGGTTCAACGAGAGGACCCGACGGCGCTCCACGTCTCCGAAATGCGCGCGCGGGTCGCCCGCGACGGGCGCCTCACCGCGCACACGCTCTCCTTCGGGACCGCGCTCACGCGAAACGACGGCCGCGTCCGGCTCGACGGTGCCGGCGCCGCCTGCGCCATGAACGGCTTGTTCGTCGCCGGCGGCGACCAGCTCGTGGACAACCACACCTGGGTCGATCACGCCGAGCCTCACGGAACGAGCAGCGAGCTCTACAAGGGCATCCTCGACGGCCGGGCGCGCGGCGTCTTCAACGGCCGGGTGGTCGTGCGGCCCGACGCCCAGAAGAGCGACGCGAGCCAGCAGAACCGCAACCTGCTGCTCTCGCGCGACGCCGAGATCGCGACCCAGCCGCAGCTCGAGATCCGTGCCGACGACGTGAAGTGCAGCCACGGCTCGACCGTGGGGCAGCTCGATCAGGACTCGTTGTTCTACCTGCGGTCGCGCGGCGTCCCGCTCGACGAAGCGCGCGACCTGTTGATGCGGGGCTTCGTGTCGGAAATCACGCGCGGCCTGAGCGTCGAGGCGCTGGCAGAGCGCATCGACGACCTGGTGGTCGAGCGCCTCGGAATGGCGCGGGACATCCCCGAGGAAGCACGATGACGCGTCTCGCCCCGTCGGACGTGATGCAGTTGCGCAAGGATTTCCCGATCCTCGATCAGGAAGTGAACGGCCACCCGCTCGTCTACCTCGACAATGCCGCCACCTCCCAGAAGCCCCGCGCCGTGATCGATGCGATCACCCATCACTACGAGCGTGACAACGCCAACATCCACCGCGGCGTTCACACCCTCGCCCAGCGGTCGACCCAGGGCTACGAGGGTGCGCGCACCAAGCTCGCGCGCTTCCTCGGCGCGACGGATTCACGCGAGATCGTCTTCACCCGCGGCACGACGGAAGCGATCAACCTCGTTGCGAGCGCGTTCGGGCCGACGGTGCTCGGTGCGGGCGACGAGATCCTCGTGAGCGAGATGGAGCACCACTCCAACATCGTCCCCTGGCAGCTCCTTTGCGAACGCACCGGCGCGAAGCTCGTCATGGCGCCCATGGACGATCGCGGCCAGATCGACATGGCGGCCTTCCGCGAGCGGCTGTCCGCGCGGACGAAGATCGTCGCGCTGGTGCACGTTTCGAACGCGCTCGGCACGATCAACCCGATCGAAGAGCTGGTCGAGCTCGCCCACACCGCGGGCGCACACACGGTGATCGACGGCGCCCAGGCGGCGGCTCACCTCGCCATCGACGTGGCGGCCCTCGGCTGCGACTTCTATGCGACGAGCGGCCACAAGATGTTCGGGCCGACCGGCATCGGCGCGCTGTGGGCACGGGCGGAGCTGCTCGAGGCCATGCCACCGTGGCAGGGCGGCGGGGAGATGATCCTCACCGTCACCTTCGAAGGCAGCGAGTACAACGAGATCCCTCACAAGTTCGAGGCGGGAACGCCGAACGTCGCCGGTGCAGTCGGGCTCGGTGCGACCGTCGACTACCTCGAAACGATCGGCATGGAACGCATCGCCGCCTGGGAACACGAGCTGCTCGAACACGGCACCGAGGTGCTCTCCACCATCCCAGAGATCCGCCTGATTGGCACCGCCGAGAAGAAGGCCGGCGTCCTCTCCTTCCTGGTGGAGGGCGTCCACGCCCATGACGTGGGGACGATCCTCGACCTCGAGGGCATCGCCGTGCGCACCGGACACCACTGCGCGCAGCCCGTCATGGACCACTTCGGCGTGGCCGCAACGACGCGCGCCTCGCTCGCCTTCTACAACACGAAGGAAGAGCTCGACGCCCTCGGCGCCGGCCTGCGAAAGGTGCTGGAGGTCTTCGCGTGAGTGACCTTCGCGAGCTCTATCAGACGACGATCCTCGACCACAGCAAGACCCCACGGAACTTCGGCAAGCTCGAAACCGCCAACCGCACGGCCGCGGGCCACAACCCGCTGTGCGGCGACCGGCTGACGCTCTACCTCGAAGTCGATGGCGGGGTCGTCCGGAGCGCCGGCTTCGAGGGCTCCGGGTGTGCGATCTCGACGGCGAGCGCATCGATGCTCACCGAGGCCGTGACCGGGAAGAGCGTCAGCGAAGCCGAAACCCTCTTCCAGACCTTCCACCAATGGGTGGCCGGAAGCGGCGAAGCCGACCTGTTTTCAGACGATGCAACGGGCCTCGGCAAGTTGGCGGTCTTCGGCGGCGTGCGCGAGTTTCCCATGCGGGTCAAGTGCGCGACCCTCGCCTGGCATGCCATGAGTTCCGCACTCGCCGGCGACGGCGCGACCGTGAAGACGGAATAGACGGAGCGAACATGTCCGAAGAAGCCACCCCCACGGACGCACCGAGCGATGACGCGAACCTCCACGACCGCGTGATCACCGTGCTCAAGTCGTGCTACGACCCGGAGATTCCCATCGACATCTACGAGCTGGGGTTGATCTACGACGTGGCGGCGGACGAAGCCGCCGGCACCGTCATCATCAAGATGACCCTCACGACTCCCATGTGCCCCGTGGCGGAGATCCTGCCGCCAGAAGTCGAGTCGAAGGTTCGCGCCATGGACGGAGTCAGCAACGCCACGGTCGAAGTGACCTGGGAGCCACCGTGGAACCCGGGGATGATGTCCGAGGCCGCGCGGCTCGAACTCAACATGTAGCCGTGACCAACGCCGCCCCGCGCAAGCACGAAGCCGTGACCAACGCCACACCGCGCGCATCCCTCACCCACATTGCACTCCGCGCGAGGGACATCGAGGCGACGATCCGCTTCTACGATCGCTATGCCGGGCTTCACGTCGTCCACGACCGCACCGACGACAAGACCCGGGTGGTCTGGCTCGCCGAAGTCCGCCAGGACCCGGAGTTCGTGATCGTCGTGATGGGGACGCCTGCCGACGGCCAGCAGGCCGTGCGGCCGGTCGATCACCTGGGCTTCGCGGTCGCTTCGCGCGCCGAGGTCGACCGGATCGGCGCGCTGGGGAAGGCGGATGGCATCGTCGTCATCGCTCCCGTCGAGTACGGCGGTGTCGTCGGATACATCTGCGAGGTGGCCGACCCCGACGGGAACGTCTGCGAGTTCTCCCACGGCCAACCCATCAACCCACGCCACCTGCCGAGGCCCTGAAGCCCGACACGGGCTCGACGAGACCTAGCGGCGCCGGGCTTCGAGGGCTCGCTGCACGCCCCCGACCAGATCCGACTGGTGGAAGGGTTTCGGCACCGCGCTGTCGAAGCCGTGCTCGTCCGGGGAGGAGAGGATGTCGTCGCTCGAGTAGCCGCTCGCGACCACGGCCGCGATCCCGGGGTCGACCTGACGCATCAGGGTCACCGCGGCCTTCCCGCCGAGGCCGCTGCGCACCGTCAGGTCCAGGACCACCGCGTCGAACGGTTCGCCGGCCTCGTGGGCCTCGGTAAAGCGGGCGATGGCGGTGTCCCCCTCCGCGACGGCCTCCACCGAATATCCCGCGCGCTCGAGGAAGGCCGTAGCCACACGCAGGACGGCGGGCTCGTCGTCCATCAGCAGCACGCGCCCTCGCCCCCGCGCGAGGTCGGGGACGGCGACCATCGGCTGCACCGCGGCGCCCTCTGCCGCCGGGAGGTGGATCGTGAAGGTCGTCCCCCGGCCGAGCTGCGATTCCACGCCGATGTGGCCGCCGTGGGCGCGGACGATGCTGTGGACCGTGGCGAGCCCGAGCCCGCTGCCCGCGTCGCGCAGCGTGAAGTACGGCTCGAACACCCGGTCGAGATGCTCCGGCGCGATCCCGTCCCCGGAGTCGCGGACGCTCAACACAACGTAGTGCCCGGGCTCGAGCGTCGCGAGGTCCCCCCTCGCGACGTGGCGAACGCGGGCGCCGACCATCGCCAGCCCGCCACCGGGCGTCGCCTGATCGGCGTTCAGCAACAGGTTCGAAAGGAGTTGGATCAGTTGCGAGCGGTCCCCGTCCACCGCCGGCAAGCCGGGGGCGCCGGTCCACTCGCACGCGAGGTCGGAGCCGGCGAGCGCAAAAGAACACGCCTCTCGCACCACGTCGGCGAGGTCCACCGGCTCGCGTTGAGGCGCGCCGCCCCTGGCGAACGAGAGGAAGCGGCTCGAGAGGATCTTCGACTGCTCGCAGGCCTCTTCAGCCGCCTTCAGGTAGGAGAGGGTTTCGGAATCGGTCACGGTGTCGGCTGCGAGCGAGAGGTTCCCGAGGACCGCCGTCATCAGGTTGTTGAAGTCATGCGCAATACCACCGGCCAGGACGCCGAGGCTTTCGAGACGCTGCCGGTTCTGGAGCTCGAGGCTCAAGCTCTCCTTCGTCCGCTGGACCTGATCGCGCTCGACGGCGAGCCCCGCAAGATGGCTTGCGGTCTGAAGCAGTGCGAGCTGCTCGGTGCTCGGTTCCCGCGGTTCGCCATGCGAGATCGCGAACGTCCCGAGCACCGCGCGTCCGGGCCCCAGGATCGGGCTCGACCAACACGAACGGATGCCGAAGCGCAGAGCGAGGTCGCGGAACGAATCCCAGAGCGGGTCGGTGGCGATATCACAGACGATGACGGGCTCGCCCCGCGCCGCCGCCGTCCCGCAGGAGCCCGCGCCCTCGCCGGGCTCGATCCCGTCGAGCGCCGCAGCGTATTCGGGCGGAAGGCTCGAGCCCGCGGCCGTCCGCAGAGTGCCCGTCGATTCCTCGAACAGCAGAACGGAACAGATGGCGCCGGGCGCGTGGCCCTCGATGAGTTCACAAAGTTGCTCGAGGACATCCGGGAGGGCGACCCCCCGTGCGACACTCTCGAGCACGGCGGCCTGTGTAGTGAGGACGCGGCGCTCGTGCTCGAGACGTTCGGCCGTCTGGGTCAGCCTGGGCATGCGGGCGGCCTCAGAGAGTGAACCGGAAATGTGTAGCCATCGAGGAGCCAGTATATCCACCGCTGGCGACGACGGACAAGACGTTCGACCCCGCGGTGGTATGATGCGGCTCGCGCCCCCAGGAGGACGACAGGCTCGATGGCGATCGACGGGAACCGTGTGCTGGTCACCGGGGCCAACGGCGTTTTGGGCCGTCAGCTCCTCCGTACCGTGGCCGGCGCCGGCGGGCGCCCTGCCGCCGTGGTCCGCTCGGAGAGCGCCGCTGAGACCCTCGCAGCCCTTCCGGGCGAGCTTCGGCCCACGACCCACGTCGTCGACTACCGCGACGTACCGGGCCTCTCCAAAGCAATGGCAGGGCGCGAACTCGTCATCCACCTCGTCGGAATCCTGAAGGAGTCGAAACGCTCGCGCTACGCGGCCGCCCACGAGGAGGCCAGCGCCGCCGTCGCCGAAGCCGCCCAGGCGAACGGCATACAGAGGATCGTGTACCTCTCGATTCTGGGCTCCCATCCTGAGGCGGGCAACGCCTGCCTGGCTTCCAAGGGCCGCGCCGAAGCGCTGTTGCTCGAACACCCCGTGCCGGCGACCGTGATCCGCCTTCCCATGGTGCTCGGGGACGGAGACATGGCATCGCGGGCGCTGCGCGGTGAGGCGCAGGCGAAGCTCCTTCCGCTCATGGCGGGCGGCCGCAGCTTCGAGCAGCCGATCGACGCCGACGACGTGGTGAGTGCGATCCTTGCCGCTTGCGAACGGCCGGAACTCGCCGACCGCAGCTTGGACCTCGCGGGCCCCGAGTCGTTGCCAGCGCGCGAGCTGATCCTGCGAGCCGCCGCGCTGTACGGGAATCGGCCGCGCTTCTTCCCGCTGCCCGTTCCGATGGCGCGGCTCTTCGCACGCGCCGTCGAGCGTTTCAGTGACGACCCCCCGGTCACGGAAGCGATGCTCGACGTCCTGCTTCACGACGACCGCATCGACCCCGCGCCCGCAGCACGCGCGCTCGGCATCACTCTGACCTCACTCGACACGATGCTGGCCCGGCGCGTCGGCCCCGATTCCTCGGAAGGAAACCCATCATGACCGAAGGCGCCGCACCCGAGGCCGCGGGGCCGCAGAAGCCGAGCCTCGCCAAGCGCCTCCTCCCGTGGTTGATCACGGTCGCCTGCTTCGCGTTCCTCTATTTCCGCATGGTCGGGCCGGCTGCGGCCAAGGGCATGACCGTCGCCGGCTACCTCGGCGAGGTGTTCGCGCGCGTGAGCTGGTCGCAGTGGCTCGCCTTGATGATCCCCTACTCGATCCTGTTCTTTCTGGTCGACTCGCTCGTCGTGTGGCGGGTGATCAACTGGTTCAACGTCCGGATCGCCTACACCGACATCCTGCCCGTCCGCGCCAGCACCTACGTCCTGTCCATCCTGAACGAGCAGCTCGGGAAGGGCGCCATGGCGGTCTACCTGAATCGACGCGAAGGCGTGCCCGGCTGGCAGCTCGGTTCGAGCATGCTGCTCATCATGATCTGTGAGATCTACTACCTGTGCGCCTGGGCCAACCTCGGCGCCGCGCTCCAGTGGGACTCGCTCCCGCCGGTGTTCCACGCGCTGCCCACCGTCGGCGCGGTACTGCTGGTCGCCTTCGCCATCGGCTACGCCTACTTTCGCGGCGCGTTCCTCGCAAACTCGAAGCTGCGCGATGCCCCCCTGCTCAGCTCCTTCCGCCAGGCGAAGCTCCACCACTATTTGACGGTCATCGTGCTCCGCTCGCCGGCCTTGATCGTCGCGGTGTTCGTCTACACCCACGCGCTCCGGCTGTTCGGTGTCGAGACGAGCTATTTGCAGATGCTCGGCTTCCTCCCGGTGATCTTCTTCGGGGCGGCCGTGCCGGGCCCGTTCCGCGCCGTCGCGATCACGATGTGGACGGAGCTCTTCCCGGAGAATCCCGTCGAGATGGCCGCCTTCGGCCTCGTGCAACACAACTTCTTCATCCTCTTCAACGCCGCCATCGGGCTCGTCTTCATGCGTCGCGCGAATCGAGAGATCTTCGGAGCGTCTACGAAGTGACACCCCGCGATCTGTCCGACGCCTTCGCCGACATGCCCCTCACGTTGAAGGGGATCACCAGCTTCTTCGCGGTCTACGGGCTCGGGTCCTTCGCGGTCTACGGGCTCGGGTCCGTCCTCCTTGCGCTCGCACCGGGCGTCGAACACACCGTCGCGGGCCAGACGTTCGACCAGGCCGGTTTCTTCGCCTCGGGCCACGGAGTCCTCGCTCTGGTGATCGGTGCCTGGCTCTCGGCCGCGGCGCTCGGCTTGCTCCAGCGCGCCGGCTGGGCCCGCTGGGCCGCCATCGCGGCGTGGGCGCTCTTCGTTCCCGCTGAGCAGGCCCTGGCCGAATCGCCGCGGGTCGCCCTGCAGGCAGGCCTCGCTTGCGCGTGGGCGCTGGGCGTCGGGGCCTATCTGTTCAGGACGCGCGGCGCCGTCGGCTTCTTCAATCGCGCGGCCGCATCCTGAAGCGCTGAACCATGGAGAGGCCCGTCGTTGCGACGAGCAACCAGCCCGCGAGCCGAACGAGGGTGTCCCACGGCCACAGCACCCCCGCAGCGTCGCGGATGAGTGGCGTGCCGAGCAAGACGTAGTAGGCGATGCCGTTCCAGCGCCCGATCGGGTTCGGTCGGAGCGGCCGCCCCGCGGCGGCGCGCGAGTCGATCACGTACTGCAGGAAGGCGACCGCCACGAGCAACGGAAGTAGCGGTGGGACGAGGCCCCGCACCGAGAGCGCAGCCAGCCCGACCACCATCAAGGTCGCATCGGTCGCATGGTCGAGCAGGCCGCCGAGGCTCGACGACTGACCGAGGCGGCGTGCCAGGCCGCCATCGGCGAAGTCGCTGACACAAGCCGCCACGTAGAGGAAGAGCGCGAGGAAGACACGCTCGTCAACGATCGCCCAGGCCAGCACCGGCGCCGATGCCAGCCGCGCGAGCGTCAGCGCGTTCGCCCAGGTCATGAGACGGGCGGGGCTCGACGCCTCCTGCTCGGCCACGGCTCCTCCGGGTGCGCACACCGTGTTTCGTGTGCCGCCGCCCGCTACTCTGCCAGACCCGATCCCGCACCGCAGGCGGGACTCGATCCCGCACCGCAGGCGGGTGCGCACTGGAGACCGCCTTGGCCGTTCGTTCGTTGCTGCTCGGAACCTCGTTGTTGGCCCTCGCCGGCCTCGGCTGTGGAGGAGGCGACGGCGACGATCCGGTCTCGCGCGGCCGGGGCGCCTATCTGGCCAACTGTGTGGCGTGCCACTCGACCAACCCGAAACTCGCCGGGCCGCTCGGCCCCGAGGTCGCCGGCTCGTCGCGCGAACTGGTCGAGGCGAAGGTCCTGCGCAACACCTACCCGCCGGGCTACTCGCCCAAGCGCAACACGCGAGCGATGGTCCCTCTCCCTCACCTGGAAGAGAAGATCGAGGACATCGCCGCCTACCTGGGCAGCATCTCCCCCTCGTCCATCCCGTAGCCAGAACGACGAAGGGGGCGCCCGAAGACGCCCCCTTCTCGATTCACGTTGCCGCGCGCGCTCAGTTCAGAACGGCGCCGAGCACATAGAGCACCACGGTCAGGCCGAGACCGAAGTGAATCGTCCCCGAGACGCTGCCGAGGGGCTTCTGCGTCGCGGCCGGCCCGTTGAAGGCGTTGTACTCCACGAAGAGGATCACGGCGCCGGCGGCGAGCCAGTAGACGAGATCGTTCGAACCGTTGTGGAGCCAACTCATGTGGCTCGCCGAGCCCATGAAGAAGAGCATCGGGATGGAGAAGAGCGTGTTGGTGCGCGAGGCGCGGCCTGCGAGAGCAGCCTTGTCGGGCGTGCCGGGCACCGGCTCACCGCCAGCTGCAACCTGCTCCGCGCTCTTGATGGCGTAGTCGCGCTGGGCCGGCCAGATCACGAACCAGACGTTGAACCACATGAGCGTGCCCATGACGCCGCCGGTCAGGACGCGCGTCATGTACCCGTCGGCGAGGCTGATGCCCGAGCCAAGCTTCATAAACACGATGAGCCAGCCCGTGAGGAAGGTGAGCATGGCGCCCCAGCGGAACCACCACAGCGCGTTCGGTACGAGGCCGCGCGTCATGGCGCCCTTGGCCGGGCCGCCGAGCTCGGACCCGAAGAACGGGGTCTGGATGAAGTTGAAGTAGTAGAGGACACCGATCCAGGTGATCCCCGAGAGAAAGTGGAGCCAGCGGAGCAAGAACTCGAAGCCGGCGTGTGTGGTGATGAGGTCCATGACGATCCCTTCCTGAGTGTGGCGTGACGCCGCGGCGCGGAGAATTCTAACGGTTTCGAGCGGGGATTCGGGCAGCTTCGCTGCTAGCAAAGTATCCAAATGCTAGCGGCGGCCTAAGCACCACCGCGCCAGCGCGGGACACGCGTTGTGATTCTCTCCCAGCCAAGCTCTGCGAACAGTGTTTGCGCGGGCTCCTCGGGTGCACCGCGCCAGGCCAGGTCGCGGAGCACTGCCGAAACGCCCGGAACGTCGCGCCGAACCGTCGCCAGCTCCCGGGTGAGGAGCGCGCGGTCGCGATGCTCTTCGATTCGCTCGGCGGCGCGGGCCACCCCGCGGAACGCCACGCCATCCCAGGCTCCGCCGTAGGGCGGGATCCGGTCGAGCGTCTCGAAGGCTCCGAGCACGGCGGCGGCGGTCTTCGCACCCACCCCCGGGACGCCGGGCAGGCAGTCGACCGCATCGCCGACGAGGCCCAGGTAGTCGGGGATCTGCCCGGGGTCGACGCCGAACTTCTCGCGCACGCCCGGCGCGTCGAGCACGACGCCCTTGGAGTCCTGGTAGAGGTCGACCCGCCCGTCCTCGGTGACGAGTTGGGCGAGGTCCTTGTCCACGGTCACGACCCGCACGCGCGCGCCGCGCTGCACCAAGGAATCGCAGAGCGTCGCGATCACGTCGTCGGCTTCGAAGTTCTCGGCTTCATAGGTGGCGACGCCCAGGGCCTGTGCTGCTTCACGGCAGAGATCGAACTGCGGCTCGAGCTCGGGCGGCGTCTCACCCCGGTCCGCCTTGTAGCCGGGCTCGATCTCGTTGCGGAAGCTCGTCATCGCGTGGTCGAAGCACATGCCGACGTGGGTCGGCTCCTGCTCGCGCAGGTATTTGATCAGGCTCGACGTGAAGCCATAGGCCGCACCGGTCTCGCGGCCATCGGGCGCGGGCCGCTCGGGCATGGTGAAGTACGAGCGGAAGATCCAGACGTGGCCGTCGATCAGATGGACGAGGGGAGCGTCACTCACGCGCGGGCGGCAGTCGGCTCAGCGCCGCTCTTCGGCCACGTACTCCGTCACGATCTCGGCGGCGCGGTGGAGATCGAGCTCCTCCTGGTGGCCGTCGCGGCGGCGATAGAGCTCGACCTTCTTGTTCTTGAGCCCCTTGGGCCCGACCGTGATGCGGTAGGGGATCCCGACGAGCTCCGAATCCTTGAACTTCACACCGGGCCGCTCGTCGCGATCGTCGAGGATCACGTCGATGCCCGCGTCGCGAAGCGCGTCGTGGATGTGCTCGCCGGCCTCGGAGGTCTCGACGTCCTTCGGGTTCAGCACGGTCACCACGACCTCGAAGGGCGCCACCGTGACCGGCCATGCGATGCCGGCCTCGTCATGGTGCGCCTCGACGACCGCCGCCATCGCGCGGCCGATACCGATCCCATAGGAGCCCATGACGATCGGGCGATTCTTGCCGTTCTGATCGAGAACCTTCGCGTCGAGCAGCTCCGTGTAGCGGGTTCCGAGTTTGAAGATGTGGCCGATCTCGATGGTCTTGCGCACGACGAGCGGGTTCTGACACATGGGGCACGCTTCGCCCGCTTCGACTTCGCGGAGGTCCGACCAGCCCGCAATCTCCATGTCGCGTTCGACGGACACGCCACGCAGATGGAAGCCGTCTTCGTTCGCACCCGTGGTCATGGCGCTGCGCCCCTCGAGAGCGAGATCGGCCACGACCTTGTGGTTCGTGACGCCGACCGCACCGAGGCTCCCCGGCGACGCACCGAGCGCCGCGCGGATCTCTTCTTCGTTGGCGGGCCGGAGGTCGAACGCGCCGGTGGCATCGATGAGCTTCTGATCGTTCAACGTATGGTCGCCGCGCAGCAGGACGAGCCAGGTCTCCTTGCCGACGATGTAGACGAGGGTCTTGATCTGACGATCCGCCGCGGCGCCACCCTCCATCTGGGCGAGGTCCTCGATGGTGCGCACGCCCGGCGTCGGGAACTTCTCCGGCGCTTCGAGGCCGGGCCCGTCATCGACCGCGGCGAGCTCCGAGGTCGCCTTCTCGAGGTTCGCCGCGTAGCCGCACTTCTCGCACGACGCGACGAAGTCCTCGCCGGCGTCCGAAGCCTGCATGAACTCCACCGACTCCTTGCCGCCCATGGCGCCCGACGACGCCTCGACCGCCAGGGCGTCGAGCCCGATCTTCTCGAAGATCTTCCGATACGCATCGAAGTGGAGCTTGAACGCGTGGTCGAGCCCCGCTTCGTCCACGTCGAAGGAATAGGAATCCTTCATCACGAACTCGCGCACCCGCAGCAGGCCCGACTTCGGCCGCGGCTCGTCGCGGAACTTGCTCTGGAACTGGAACCAGATCTGCGGGAGCTGCTTGTAGGAGCGCAGCTCACCCGCCAGCACGGTGAAGATCTCCTCGTGGGTCATGCCGAGACACACGTCGGCGTCGCGGCGATCGTTCAGGCGGAAGAGCTCGTCGCCCACCTGATCCCAACGCCCGCTGCGCTTCCACACGTCCGCGGGGTGCAGGCACGGCAGCTCGAACTCCTGGCCGCCGATGCCCTCGAGCTCGGTGCGGATCACGCCCGTGATCTTCCGACACACCCGCTGACCGAGCGGCAGGATCGAATAGCTGCCGCTCATGAGCTGGCGGATCAGCCCCGCGCGTACGAGTAGCTTGTGGCTCGCCGCCTCGGCGTCCGCCGGATCGTCTCGCAGCGTCGGGATGAAGGATTCGGACCAGCGCAAAGAAGAACCCCCTGGGAGGCCCCTAGGCTAACGCCTGCTACGAACCGGCGCTGCCGTCCGTGGCGTCGGGAGCCGCACCCGCGGCCGCTAGAACACCGGTGTAGGTCAAGAGCTCGGTCCGACCCCGGACCGGGCCGAACTCGTAGGCGCCCATCATGCCGACGAGCGGCGTCGCGCCGAGGGCGTCCTCGAGATAGGCGGCCTCGAGCCCGGGCACGTCGAACAGCGCGGCGCCGCGGGCGCAGCAATCGAGGAACACGGCGAAGTCTGCCGGCTGGCCCGAGAAGCCTGCGAGCATCCGTTTCAAGTCGTCGCGTGCGCCATGGGGCTCGCGCAGGACGAAGGCGATGCGCTCGCCCGTGGTGACGGGTTCGGGCACCGCCAGCGCGTTCTCGGAGAACCCGGCCACGTTCCGCACCCGGTAGTCGCCGGCGCACAGCGAAGCCTGCGGGTCACCCGGCTCGGGCAACGCGACCAACACGAAGGCCGCGGCGCGGCGGAGGTCGCTGGCGAGGGGCTCGCGCGCGGTCTCGCGGAAGACGTCGAGGGCGGGGCGACCCTCGATTTCGAGGATCCAATGACCCTCGGTGCGGGTCACCTGCATCGGCTCGGTCACGGGCTGACACGCTTGTGTGACACCGACCCGCGGCCGCGCCCCGCGCAACACGACCCCAGCGACTGCGCCCGTGGCGATCTCGGAGTCGGCCCATTGGACCGGCGGCGTGGCCGCCCCCTCCACCGCCCCGGCACCGACCAGGCACGCGCCACCCAGCTCGGTTTGAATCGCTTCGAGGAAGGGCTGGGCCGCAATGGCGTAGGGGTCTGGAAGGAGGACCACGAGGTCTTCGGCCCGCAGTGGAGCGTCGATCGCGTGGCGCAGCAGCTCGCCCGCGCCCGACTCGTTGCCCGCGACGCGATCGAGCAGGAAGGTCTCGGATTCGATCCCCGCCAGGGCCAGGATCGCCACGCCGGGGCCCGACTCGAGCGCCTGGCCCGCGACGAGCACACCGGCCGCCGTCGCGCCCACCGGCGCAACGCCGAGCACCTGGGTCGCGACATCCACGACCTCGGTTGCCGAGGAGCCGTGGTCGGCGTTCATGAAGAGCAGCGCAGCGTCGGCGCGATCGACCGCCGTAGACGCAAGAGCCACCTCCGCAGCCGCCCGCGCCGCCGTGATCGGATCGGCATCCGCGGAAATACCCGAGCCAGCCTTCGCCATCGGCGGATGTTAGGGGCCGGTCGGCCAGGAGAAAGCGAGACGGTCGGTTTCCTTGGAGTTTCAGTCTCGAACGTAGTCTTTTGACCCCGTTCTGAGCGCGACGCCCTGCCCCACGGGCGACCCTTCGGACCCTTGGCTAGAGTTCGAAACCGCGAGCACGCGGGCGCCTCGGCGTTTCGTTTCCCCCACGTTCGTAATGCATGTTCAGCGCAGGGCCGCCGCGGCCCTGGTAGCCGAGACGCGGAGCTGCACCTCCGCGGGCACCGAAAGGAAGTCTTGGCCGACTACGAACTCATCGAGAAGGCAGCCGACCTTCGGGCACTCTGCCGCCATCTCGAAAAAGAACCGGTCATCGCCTTCGATACCGAGGCCGACAGCTTCTATCACTACTTCGACAAGACGTGCCTGATCCAGGTCGGCGACCGCAAGAACAATTGGCTGATCGACCCGCTCACCCTCGACCCGATCTCCGAGATCGCGCCACAGCTCGCACCGCTCTTCGCGTCGCCGGACATCCGCAAGATCTTCCACGCTGCGGAATACGACATCTACATCTTGAAGCGCGACTACGCCTTCGAATTCTCGAACCTGTTCGACACGATGGTGAGCGCCCAGCTACTCGGGTACCCCTCGGTGGGCCTCCAGGCCCTGGCCGAGCGTCACTTCGGCGTGATCCTCCCCAAGGATGAGCAGCGCTCCGATTGGTCGGTCCGGCCGCTGACCGAGAGCCAGTTGAGCTACGCCGCAGCCGACGTCGTCTTCCTCTGCCGTCTGGCGGACAAGCTCGAGAAGGAGCTCCGCAAGGCGAAGCGGCTGACCTGGGCCCAGGAGGAGTTCGCAGCCCTGACGCGCCGCGCCTGGCCCGTGCGCGAGTTCGACAAGCTCGGCTACCTCAAGATCAAGGGCGCACGCGGCCTCGAGCCGCAGCCCCTCGCGGTCCTGCGCGAGCTCTACCTGCTGCGCGACGCCCGCGCGCGGAAGCTCGACCGGCCGCCGTTCAAGGTGCTCGGCAACCGCGCGCTGCTCGAGATCGCCGGGCGAATGCCCGAAACCGAAGAAGAACTCGGCCGCATCAAGGGCGTCACGGATCTG
>JAFDDA010000039.1 GCA_019311105.1 Deltaproteobacteria bacterium | reverse complement strand
CTCCTTCACGGCGCTCTGGAGCAGCGAGTTCACCAGACGGATGATCGGCGCGTCGTTGGAGGCGTCGAGGAGATCCTGGGGCTGATGGCTGATCTCGTGGGCCATGGCGTCGAGATCGAGGGCCGCGTCCTCGGCGAGCTTCTCGGCCGAGGCCGGGCCGCGATCGTAGACTTCGTTGATGGCCGAGACGATCACGCGCCGGCTCGCCAGCTCGGAGTTGATCTCCGCGCCGTCGAAGAGCAGGCGGAGGTCGTCGAGGGCGGTCGTGTCGAACGGGTCCGAGACGGCGACGGAGACGGAGGCTTCGTCGCGGTGCAGGGGCAGCAGGTGATGCAGTCGGGCGAACGCGATGGGCACCTTCGCGAGCAGGTCTTCGTCGACGTCCGTCGGCCGGATCAATTCACGAACGGGCAGGCCGAGCTGCTGGCCGAGGGCACGGGCCGCCTCGGTCTCGTCCACGTGGCCCTCGTCGACGAGCACGTCGATCAGGCGTCGCCCGGTGGTCTCCTGGGTGTGTCGCGCTTCATCGAGCTGCTCGGGCGTCAGCCGCGTGGTGCGCAGCAGGACCGAGCCGATCTCGAGGTTGCCGTCGTCGGTTGCGGGGCTACTCACGGCGCCCCGTCCTGGCCCGGGTCGTCCCCGAAGGTGCGCGCCATCGGTTCCCCCACCACGACGGCGGGAGACAGACCGAATCCGGCCCGCACCGCATCGGCCACGTTGCGCGCTTCGTCCACGTTCTCGTAGGGCCCGAGCAACACCTGGAAGAGCAGGCTGCCACTGTCCCGACCGGTCACGATGAAGCCGTCATACCCGGCATCCACGAGTTCGGTCATCGTCGTCGTCGCGGCTGCCTCGGTCCCGAAGACCGCGGCTTGTACGCTGTAACGCGGAGCACTGAGAGCCGCCTGTTCCTGCTCCTCGAAGAGCGAGCGTGCTTGGGCCGCCTCGTCCTCGATCTCCCGCATTCGCTGGAGCGGGTAACGCTCCTCGTGCTCGATGATCACGCGGCGGGCCGGGTTGCGGCCGTACTGGCCGGGCCGAGGGAGCCCGAGATCGGCGGCGAGCTGATTCTTCTTCTCGACCTCCTCGGCCTCGCGCTCCGACAGTTCGATCGCCTCGACGGAGCGTTGTCGAAACTCTTCTCGCTTGCGGAGGGTCGCGTATTCGAGATCGGCGGGGCTCCGGATGATGTGAGGAGTGAGGAAGATCAGCAGATTGATCTTCTCGAGCCGGCGCCCCTCACTCTTGAAGAGCCAGCCGAGGATGGGAATGTCGCCAAACCACGGCACCTTGCTCAGGTTGTCCGAGAACCGGTCGCTGATCAGGCCGCCGATCACGATGGTCTCGCCGTCGGCGACGACGACGACGTTCTCGACCTTCCGGTTCGTGAGCGCGACGCCGACTTCGTCGGGGTCGCCCACGTCGGCTTGAAGGGTCGGATCGATATTGCTGATCTCCTGAAAGATGTTGAGGCGCAACGTGTCGCCTTCGGTGATCTGGGGCGTGACGCGTAGAGTCACGCCGATGTCCTGGCGTTCCACATTCACCGAGGTGGCGAGGTTGTTTTGCTGGCCGGCTGCCGAGTCGACTCGGTTCGTGATGATCGGGATGTTGTTGCCGATCCGGATTTCGGCCTCTTCGTTGTCCGAGGTCAAGATGTGGGGCGCCGACAGGATGTTGGTGTTTCCGTTGCTGGCGTTGGCTCGGATGATGCCCTGGATGTAGCTGCCGCCGCGGATGTTGCCCTCGGAGTCGTAGTCGAGGGAGTTGCGGATGAAGTTGGTGGCGAGCCCCGCGCCCGGCACGACCGCGTTGGCCGCGAGATCGACCGCGTTTCCGAACCGGTCTCCGAGGTCGCTGCCCCGGCCAGTCGTTCCTGCATCGGTCGCGGACCCGACGGTCACGTCGTATTCGCCGTCGATCAGGCGCACGACCCCGTTGAATCCGAGCTCCGAGTTGTCGCTGATGTTCACTTCCATGATCAATGCCTCGACCAGCACCTGAGGCCGCGGGATGTCGAGCTTGTCGATGACCGTGGTGAGAGTCCGGTATCCTTCCTGGCTAGCCTGCACGACGAGCGAGTTCGTAGCCGGATCGGCCGTGATGGTCACGCCGTCGGCGAGCTCCGTGACGGCGGCGCGCAGGGCCTGGGCCTGGACGCTGCCACGGCCCGCGGGCGTCGCAGACTGCGGCTGCCCCCCGACCAGCGAGCTCAGCGTGTTCGCCAGCTCCTCCGCGTCGGCGTGCTTCAGGTAGTGGACGTGGATGCGTCCGCCGCCGACGACGGGGATGTCGAGGCGCCGGACCATCGTGCGGATCTCCTGGAGGCGGCTGCGCGAGGCGAAGACGATCAGCGAGTTGGTCCGCTCGTCGGTCAGGATGCGCACCGTGCCCACTCGTGAGGCACCCGAAGCCGTCGCCGCGTTGCGGGCGGCGGTCCGACGGGCGGCGGCGGTGTTGGCGCGGGCGCGCGTCGTCGTGCTCGAAGTCGAACCCTGTCCACCGTAGATTTCGTTGAGTTGCGTGGCCAAGGTCGCGGCGTCGCCGTGCAGGACCTTCAGGATCGCGAGCTGTTCCTTGTAGGTCTCGATGTCGATGGCGTCGAGGATGCCGAGCAGACGGCGGATGTTCGAGGCCGAGTCGGTCAGGATGATCGTGTTCGTCGGCGCGTAGGAGACCATGGAGGCCTCCTTCGAAACGAGCGGCTTCAAGGTGTTCGCGATCGCGTCGGCCTCGATGTACTGGAGCGGGATGAGGCGCGTCACGAAGCGGTCGCGGTTGGGCGTGATCTGCTTGCCGCGCAGGGTCTCGATGCTCGACTCCTTGGCGCTGCGGATCGGGATGATCTTCACCGTGCCGCCGGGCCCGCGCACGGTGGTGAAGCCCTTGACCTGGAGGATCGACTCGAAGACGGCGTAGGCCTGCTCGAGCGTCATCGGTGTGGGCGAGATCACGGTGACGCGGCCGCGCACCTTGTCGTCGTAGATGAAGTTGGTCTCGGTGAGCTGCGCGATGGTGTCGATCACGACCGCCAGCTCGACGTCGTTGAAGTCGAGCTGCACCATGCCAGGCTCGGGTGCCTGCTGGGCATGGACGCCCGGCGCGAGCACGAGCATGCCGGCGAGCAAGGCGGCGAGGCTGCGCCGTGCGGCGCCGGTGAGGTTGGGAACGGCTGCGGTCACTGAGTGATCCCGAAGGTGAGGGTTTCTTCCGTCCCGTCCTCGCTGACCTTGAGCACGTCGAAGGGCTCGCCGTCGATCAGCTTCTGGAGGAACTGGGCGCTTTCGGCCGGGCTTCCGAGGCTCTGGCCGTTGAACTCCACGATCGTGTCTCCGTCGTTCAGGCCCACCTGCTCGAACAGGCTGCCCTCCTTGATGGCGTTCAACTGGACGCCCACCATCTGCCCGTCTTCGTACTTGGGCAGGATGCGCGCCTCCGAGAAGAGCGACGCCGGGTTGCGGACGACGTCCTGGACATCGCGGTTGCTCACTTTAAAGCGGTTCTCGGCGACCTTGCGCACGCGCGAGGCGAGGTTTTTTTTGCGCGTGCGGCTGGCTCGCGCCGGGCGCGTCGGGCGCCGGGCGACGACCTTCGTCGGCGTCTCGTCATCGAGGAGCAACTCTTCGAGCCGGCCGCGATTCCGTAACACGACGCGCTTGCGCTCGATGCGGACCACCGTGGCTTCGGGGCGGACCTGGCCGCCGGTGGCCACGATCTTGTGCTTTCGCTCCTCGAGGTCGTCGATGGCGGCCCAGGCGAGGGTCCGGTCTTCGGAGGCGGCCGTCCCGAGCAGGCGGAGCGGGAGCTTCGTCTCCTGGAGGTCCTCTTCGACCTCGGGCTCCGGCTCCGGCTCGGGCAGGGCGGCGGCGGTCTTGGTGGAGTTGAAGAGGTTGCGCGCCACGATCTGGCCCCGGTCCGGGCGTGTGCGGCGCGGCGGGCGGGGAGGGGTGGCAGCCGAAAGGCCGGCCGCCGGTTCGGGGGCGAGGGCGGCCGCGCTCACCTCGGCGATCACGCCGGCGACGAGGTAACAGCAGAGCCCGAAGAGGCCCGCATTGACGGCCCAGATGGCATATCGGTTCATGATCTCATGCGCCTTCGGAGCGCTGCTCCCCTCCGGGGTCTCCCGGGTGCCGGGTGGGCCGCCGGCAATGTAGCCTGGCAAACCCCTGTCTCCAATCGGGTTCTCCCGTCAAAACCGTGGCAAGACAGTGGTTTGCGGCGCCGGGGCCGGAACGCACTGGGCTACCGTGAAAGGACACCGCGCAGGGCTCTTCGTTCCCCAAGGCGGACCTCCATGGCATCTATCATCGGCAAGCAGCGCGTAGGAGTGGAGCCCGAAGCTGCGGCTTTGGCGCAGGGCCGCCGCGCCCGGAAGATGGCCGTCTGGGCCCTGACCCTCGCGAACTGCCTCCTCATGGCTCTGCTGGTTTCGCCCGGAGGGCCCGGCCTCGTCTCGGTGGTCTCGCCCCGGCCGGGTGAGGTCGTCGGGCTCGATGGCGTCCGGCTCATCGCCCGGGTCCCGGTGGATCGACGTGTGCGGGCAGGCTCCGTCCGCGTCTTCTTGAACGGGGCCGATGTCACCCACCAGGTCATCACGGCGAACAACGGCGCTGTGGGCCAGCTGCACGGCCTGCTCGACGGCGAGAACGTCCTGCGAGTCGAAGTGGAAGCGACCTCCTGGTGGCTCGACGGCCGGCCCTGGGCCGCCGCCCGCGAGGTCCGCTTCCTGGCCCGCCGCCCGCTGGACCTCGATCGGGGCTAGCCACCGCACGATGTCGAAAAAATCGAGGCCGGGCGTTGACATACCCGGGCCCCGACCCGAGGGTTCGCGCCTCGCCGGGCTCCGGCCGGGGCGTGGCTGCGCTGCGAGCGGCCCCCCGACGGAGCGACGCGGACCCAGGAGGCATCATGGCGGATTCGGGCAAGGTCATCGGAATCGATCTCGGCACCACGAACTCGTGCGTCGCGGTCATGGAGGGCGGTCAGCCCACCATCATCCCCAACGAGGAGGGCGGCCGGACGACGCCGTCGGTGGTGGGTTTCACCGACGAGGGCGAGCGGCCGGTCGGCGCTGTGGCCAAGCGGCAGGCCGTCACGAACCCGACGCGAACGGTCTATTCGATCAAGCGCTTCATGGGCCGCCGGCTCGGTGAGGTGCCCGAAGAGACGCGCCTCGTGCCGTACCCCGTGGTCGAGGGCAAGGATGGCAGTGTCGCCGTCGAGGTGGACGACAAGACGTTCACGCCGCCCGAGATCTCGGCCATGATCCTGCAGAAGCTCAAGAAGGCGGCCGAGGACTACCTCGGTCAGGAGGTCGGCGCCGCGGTCATCACCGTCCCCGCCTACTTCAACGACGCCCAGCGTCAGGCCACCAAGGATGCTGGCACGATCGCCGGCCTCGAGGTGAAGCGCATCATCAACGAGCCGACGGCCGCCGCCCTGGCGTACGGGCTCGACAAGAAAGACGACGAGAAGATCGCCGTCTATGACTTTGGTGGCGGCACGTTCGACATCTCGATCCTCGAGGTGGGCGAGAACGTGGTCGAGGTGAAGTCGACCAACGGCGATACCCACCTCGGTGGCGACAACCTCGACCAGCGCGTGATCGAATACCTCGTGGCCGAGTTCAAGAAGGATCAAGGCATCGACCTCAGCCAGGACCCGATGGCCATGCAGCGCCTGCGCGAAGCGGCGGAGAAGGCGAAGATCGAGCTCTCGACCTCGCCCAGCACCGACGTGAACCTGCCCTTCATCACGGCGGATCAGGCCGGCCCGAAGCACCTGAACATCAAGGTCTCGCGGGCGAAGTTCGAGCAGCTGGTCGAGGACCTCGTGCAGAAGTCCCTCGAGCCCTGCCGAAAGGCCCTCGCCGACGCCGGCATGAAGGCTTCGGACATCGACGAGGTGGTGCTGGTCGGCGGTACGACGCGCATGCCGCTCGTGCAGCAGAAGGTCGAGGAGTTCTTCGGCAAGGAGCCCCACAAGGGCGTGAACCCGGACGAGGTCGTCGCCATCGGCGCGGCCATCCAGGGCGGCGTGCTCGCAGGGGAGGTCAAGGACGTCCTGCTGCTCGACGTGACGCCGCTCTCGCTCGGCATCGAGACCATGGGCAGCGTGATGACGAAGCTCATCGAGCGGAACACGACCATCCCCACGAAGCGTCAGCAGATCTTCTCCACGGCGTCCGACAGCCAGCCGCAGGTGGAGATCCGCGTGCTCCAGGGCGAGCGCGAGATGTCGGGCGACAACCGCGAGATCGGGCGCTTCATCCTCGACGGGATCCCGCCCGCGCCCCGCGGCGTGCCCCAGATCGAGGTCACCTTCGACATCGATGCGAACGGCATCCTCGCCGTTGGCGCCAAGGACAAGGCGACGGGCAAGGAGCAGACGATTCGGATCGAAGGCTCCGGTGGGCTCGAAACCACCGAGGTCGACCGCATGGTGAAGGAGGCCGAGGCCCACGCCGGCGAGGACCGCGAGCGCCGCGAGGGCATCGAGAAGAAGAACCAGCTCGACTCCATGGTCTACCAGGCGGAGAAGACCGTCGCCGAGAGCGGGGAGAGCATCCCCGTGGGCGACAAGAACGAAGTCGACGAGGCGATCACGAACGCGAAGTCCGTGCTCGAGGCCGACGACCCCGCCGCCATTGATGCCGCGCACCAGCGGCTCGAGGGTGCGCTCCACAAGGTGGCCGAGCACCTCTACAAGGCGCAGGCCGAGGCCGAGGCCGCCGCCGACCCGGGCGCGGCAGCGGGTGCTGGAGAAGCCGGGGGCGCTGCGCCGCCGGCGGGCGACGATGAAGACGTCATCGACGCCGAATACACCGAGGAGAAGTAGCCCTCTGGAGCGCCGAAGCCGCGATCCCTATGCGCCGCTGTTCGGCGACGACCCGGCCCAGCCGGGCGATCGTTGGCGACCGGCCGTGGACGTCTTCGAAACCGAGAAGTCCTGGGTCGTGCGCATCGCGGTGGCCGGGGTCGCGAACCGCGACCTGCGCGTAGCCGTGGAGCGCGACGTGCTGTGCGTGCGCGGCGTGCGTTCCCCTCACGGGCGGGCCCTCGGCGGAGAAGAAGTGCTGCGCCACCACCAACTCGAGATCGAACCCGGGCCCTTCGAGGCTCGCGTGCCGATCGCGGGCGCCATCGAACGCGACCAGGTCGAGGCTCGGCTCGAGGACGGCGTCTTGACGGTGCGGCTGCCGAAACTGCCGAAGCGGGCGCCTCGTCGGATCGAGGTCCAGGATCGGGCGGAGCCCGGTGCGAGCGACGAATCGTGAGCGCAGAAGAAGAACGAGACCCGGGCATCGTCCTGGACGAGGCGGAGCCCGAAGAGGGCACCACCGTCCAGGTGGACACGCTCGACGAGAACGGCGAGCCGGAATCGATCGAGATCCCGGACGCGTTGCCCGTCCTGCCCCTCAAGAACACGGTGCTCTTCCCGTTCCTGATTTCGCCCCTGCTGGTCAACTCCAAGCGGTCGAAGCGCCTGATCGAGAGCGTGCTGACCACGCCCGAACGGCTGCTGGTCACGAGCGCCGTGCGCGGCCCCGTCGAGGGCAGCCCCGGCCCGGACGACGTCTATCGCATCGGCACGGTTCATCGGGTCGTCCGCATGTTGAAGTTCCCCGACGATTCCTACCGGCTGCTCGTTCAGGGCGTGGCCCGTGTGCGGATCAAGGCCTTCCTCGACAGCGAAGACTTCCTGGTGGGCCGGATCGCCCGCATCGACGAGGAGGGCGACGCGGAGTCCGTGGAGCTGACGGCGCTCCACCGCACCGTCGGCCAGCAGTTCGGTGCGCTGGTGTCCGAGAGCCCGCGCATGTCGGCGGAGATCCAGGTCCTGGCCCAGAGCCTCGACGACCCGTCGAAGCTCGCCGACCTGTGCGCGCACCACATCGAACTCGACGTGTCCCAGAAGCAGGCCGTGCTCGAGGAGACGAACGTCACCGACCGCTTGAAGCGTGTGCAGGCCGAGATCTCGCGCTCGCGTGAGGCCTTCTCGATCGAAAACGAGATCCGCGAGAAGGTCCAGAGCGAGATGGGCAAGACCCAGCGCGAGTACATGCTGCGGCAACAGCTGGACACGATCCGCAAGGAGCTCGGTGAGGCGGAAGATCAGAGCGCCGAGGCCGAGCGCCTGGCCGAACGCATCGAAAGCGCGGGCATGCCCGAAGAGGCCGAGCGCCAGGCGCGCCGCGAGCTCGACCGGCTCGAGCAGACGCCGACCGCGTCGGCCGAGTACGGCGTCATCCGGACCTATCTCGAGTGGATGACCGAGCTGCCCTGGTCGAAGACCTCCGACGATCGGCTCGACACGGTCGAGGCGCGTCGCATCCTCGACGAAGATCACTACGACCTCGAGAAGGTGAAGGACCGGATCGTCGAGTACATCGCGGTGCTCTCCCTGAAGGGTGACCTCAAGGGCCCGATCCTGTGCTTCAGCGGGCCGCCGGGAACGGGGAAGACGTCGCTCGGCCACTCGGTGGCGCGGGCCCTCGGCCGCGAGTTCGTGCGCATCTCCCTCGGCGGTGTGCGCGACGAGGCCGAGATCCGCGGACATCGCCGCACCTACGTGGGTGCGCTGCCCGGGCGGCTCGTCCAGGGGCTGCGCCGTGCCGGCACGCGCAACCCCGTCGTCCTGCTCGACGAGGTCGACAAGGTCGGCACCGATTTTCGCGGCGACCCCTCGTCGGCGCTGCTCGAGGTCCTCGACCCGGAGCAGAACCATACGTTCAGTGACCACTACCTCGAGGTGCCCATCGACCTCTCGCAGGTGCTCTTCATCGCCACCGCCAATTGGATGGACCCGGTGCCAGCGGCCCTGCGCGACCGCATGGAGGTGATCGAGCTGCCCGGGTACACCGACGAGGAGAAGCTCGAGATCGCCCAGCGCTTCCTCGTCCCGCGCCAGCTCGAGAAGAATGGCGTCGCTCCGGGGTCGGGCGTTGCGTTGACCCTTCCCGAAGAGACGCTTCAGAGCCTGATTCGCAGCTACACGCGGGAGGCCGGCGTGCGGAACCTCGAGCGCGAGATCGGCGCCGTCGCGCGCAAGGTCGCGCGCCGCGTGGCCGAGGAGGGGGCCACGGGCGATATCACCGTGCCGGCGAGCGAGTTGCCCGAGCTGCTCGGGCCGGTCCGCTTCGAGCCGGAACTGGCCGAGCGCGGCGGCGCGCCGGGCGTGGCCGTCGGTCTCGCCTGGACGCCCGTCGGCGGCCAGATCCTCTTCGTGGAGTCGACGCGCATGGAAGGCAAGGGGGAGCTCAAGCTCACCGGCTCCCTCGGCGACGTCATGCGCGAGTCGGCCGAGGCGGCGCGTTCCTGGCTCCGGAGCAACGGCGAGACGCTGGCCATCGACGCGACCCAAGCGACGCAACAGGACCTGCATCTGCACGTGCCCTCGGGTGCCGTCCCGAAGGATGGCCCCTCGGCGGGGGTCGCCATGGTCACGGCTCTGGCATCGCTGTTGACGGGCCGCCCCGCCCACCCCGACGTCGCCATGACGGGCGAGATCACCCTGCGCGGAAAGGTCTTGCCCGTGGGCGGGATCAAGGAGAAGCTTCTGGCGGCTCGCAGGGCTGGGATCCGCCGCGTCGTCCTCCCCGAGCCGAACCAGAAGGACGTGGCGGAGATTCCGGCCGAACTACTCAAGGGGCTGGAGCTCGAGTACGTTGGGAGCATCGATGAGGCCCTCCAGCACACGCTCTCCGCACCGGTCTGACGCGCGGGGCACGCGCCGGTTCAAACGGTTCGACGCGCGCTGGCTCGCGCCCCTGCTGGGCCTGCTCTGCATGGGTTGCCTCGTCTCGAGCAGCACCTATGAGAGTGTCCTCGCCGAACGAGACGGGCTGCTGACCGAACGCGCGCGTCTGCGCGACCGGGTCCGCGGGCTCGAGACCCAGACGCGGCGCCTGGAATCGTCCAACGAAAGCCTGAGCAACGAACGCATCGAGTTGCTCGATGCGGTCGAAGGGCTCCGCACCGAGCGCCAGGACCTCGAGACGGACGTCTCGGGCCTGAACCGCGACGTGAAGGGGCTCGAACGCAACAAGGCGGAGCTCGGCAGCGAACTCGCCCGCCGGGAAGGCCAGCTGAAGGAACGCGAGGCGTTGCTCGAGGAGCGCTCGACGGAGCTTGCGACCCTTTCGGCCCAGCTCGAGGCCCGCAACGCGGAACTGACGGCGCGCCTGAACGACCTGCGTGATCGGGACACCGAGATCGAGCGGCTGCAGCAGAGCTACCAGGCCTTTGTGGCCGACCTCGAATCGGAGATCGCTGGGGGCGAGATCGTGATCGATCAGCTGCGCGAGGGGATCCTGGTGAACCTCCCCGACGCGACGTTCTTCGCGTCCGAGTCGGTGGAGCTGACTCTCCACGGCAAGGTCACGCTCGCGAAGGTCGCAGCCCAGTTGCGGCCCATGAGCCACCAGGTCGTGGTCCAGGGCCATACGGACGACATGCCTCCGCCCGAGGCGCTCGGGTATCCGACGAACTGGGAGGTCGCGGGGGCCCGAGCCTCGGCCGTCGTGCGACAGCTCGTTGCCCACGGCATCGTCGCCGAGCGAATCCGCGCCGTCTCCTACGGCTCGGCCCGGCCCGTTGCGCCAAACGACACCGAAGAAGATCGTGCGCGCAACCGCCGGATCGAGATCCGGCTGATCCCGAAGACGGGCACCCCGGCGCGCCCGCTCTCGGCCGCGCTCCCCTACAGCCCCGGCCCGTGACCCTGGGCCCCATGGGCCGTGAGGGCCTGGAGCGTCTGCTCGCGGTCGGCCTTGCGGCCGTGGATGCAGGTGATGCCGTGGGTCGCCACGTGCACCGCGACCCGGACCGCACGTTGCAGGTGGCGGGCGAGGGGTTGCCCGCGGAGGTTCCGATCACCTTGCTCGCGGCGGGCAAGGCGGCGGTTCCGATGGCCCGTGCATTCGTCGGGGCTGCGGGCGCACAGGTCGTGCGGGGCCTCGTGGTCAGCAAGGATGGCCACGGGGGGGACGCCGGCGGGCTTCCCGTGCGCGAATGCGGCCACCCGGTGCCCGATGCGAGAAGCGAGGCTGCGGGCCGCGAGGCCTTGGCTCTCGCCGCGGCCGCCGAGGCGGCCGGTGCGCTGGTCGTGCTTCTCTCGGGTGGAGCTTCGGCCTTGCTTGCTTGCCCCGCGTCGGGGCTGCGCCTCGCCGACCTCGCGGTGACCACCGATCTCCTGCTCGCCAGTGGCGCGGCCATCGACGAACTGAACGCGGTCCGCAAACACCTCTCGGCTCTTGCTGGGGGGCAACTCGCGCGAGCCTTCACGGGGGATGCGATCCGGGTGCTCGCGGTCTCCGATGTGCCGGGCGATCGTCTCGACGTGATCGGTTCGGGGCCCTGCACGGGGGACCCGACTTCCTTCGCCGATGCCGCCCGAATCCTCGGCAGCCGTGGGCTCGAGCCGCGCCTGCCCGCAGCCGTGCGGGAACACGTCGAAGCGGGCCTGCGCGGCGAACGGCCGGAGACGCCGGGGCCCGAAGACGAGAGCCTGATCGGAGTTCGCGCGCGGATCGTGGCGCGCAACGCCGATGCACTCTTGGCGGTGGCCGAAGCCGCGCGAGCCCAGGGCCTTCGCGTGGAGGTCGATCCGGTCGCGCTCTCCGGCGAGGCGCGGGATGCGGCTCGCGGCGTCGTGGCCCGAGCGCGTGCGGCTGCCGGGGGCGATTCGCTCCTCTGGCTCGCCGGTGGAGAGACGACCGTCTCGTTCGATCGCGCCGGACGCGGTGGCCGCAACCAAGAGCTTGCGCTCGCGGCCGCACTCGAAGTCGCCGGCGACGAGCGGGTTGCGCTCCTCGCGGCCGGAACCGATGGCAGCGACGGGCCCACGGATGCCGCGGGGGCCTTCGTCGATGGCGGCAGCGTGGTCCGCGGCGCATCCCGCAATGCCGACGCCCGGGACGCGCTGGAGCGCCACGACTCCTATACTTTCTGGCAGGCCGAGGGAGGGCTGCTCCGCACGGGGCCGACGGGGACCAACGTCATGGACGTCGTCTTCATCAGCCTGGGCGGGTCGTCGTGACCCCATTCATCGGGATCGTCGTGATCCCATCGCTTCGAGCTGTTGCGCGCCCGCAAGGAGATCGACCCCCTCCATGTCCGACCCCGCAACGACGGCCGCAGGGCGTGCCGCGCCCGGGCTCCCCGGCCCGAGCCCGCTGGCGCTGGCCCACCGCTTCATCGTCCTGCTCGGCTTGATCCTCCGTGCCGCCGTCCTCTACCTCCGGCTCGTCCTCGACTCGCGCAAACTCTGGCGCCTCGACGCCGCGCAGCGCATCGAGGTCCAACGCCGCTTCGCTGCCCGCTTCGTGCGCGTGGCCATGCGCTTCCGCGGGGGCCTCATCAAGGTCGGGCAGGTGGCGAGCCTGCGGATCGACGTCGTGCCCGAGGAGGTGACCGACGAGCTCGCGTTGCTCCAGGACCGGGTGGATCCGCATCCCTTCGAAGAGATCGCCCACCAGATCGAGACCGAGACCGGCCGCCCGGTCGACGCCTTGTTCGAATCCTTCGACCGTGAGCCGCTGGCTTCGGCGAGCCTCGGCCAGGTGCACCGCGCCCGCGATCGCGAGGGGCGTGAGCTCGCGGTGAAGGTGCTCTACCCGGGCATCGAGCAGCAGGTCGCCGTCGACCTCGCGGCGACGCGCATCGGCCTCTGGCTCTTCAACTGGTTCGTGCCGCCCGACCTGATGCAGGTCTACCGCGAGCTGCGCAAAACTATTCTCGGCGAGATGGACTACGTCCAGGAAGGGAAGGCCGCCGAGGAGGTGGCGGCGAACCTGGGCCGCGACGCCCAGGTTGTCGAGCACGTGCGGATCCCGACCATCCATTGGGCAACGACCACCCAGCGCGTCCTCACCATGGAGTTCCTCGAAGGCACCAAGGTCAACGACACGGCCACGATCGAGGCCTGGGGCCTCGACGTGAACGAGATCGTGACCTGGGCCACGCGTTCGTTCCTGCACATGATGCTGCGTGACGGGTTCTTCCACTGCGACCCGCACCCGGGGAACCTGCTCGTCGATCGCGAAGGCCGGCTCGGCATCATCGACTTCGGGATGAACTCGCGCATCGCGCCCGAGCTGCGCGACGCGATCCGCAAGAACGTGCTCGCTTCGATCCAGCGTGACCCCGAGGCCTACGTGGATTCGCTGCTCGACGTCGGATTCATCCAGGCGTCGGATCGGGAGGCAGCGGTGGAGCTGGCAAAGCTCGGCTTCGACCCGCGCTACTACAACCTCACGCCGTCCGAGGCCATGAACATCGACCTCGGCGAATACCTGGGCGAGATGCGCGGCAACATGAAGAAGATCAAGAGCTTCCAGTTGCCCGACGGCGTCGTGATGCTCGGCCGTGCGATCAACCTGCTCTACGCCCTGGCCCTCGAGTTGGCGCCCGGCATCCGGCCGCTCGAGGTCATCGGGCCCTACGTGCTGGAGTTCATGGCCGGGCCGATTCCGCCCATCCCGCCTGCGTCTGCGCCCGCCGCTACGCCCGCTCCCTAGGGACGGCGGGGCGACGCGTCCGCTAGACTGCCGCCCGCTCGAAACGCTGCACCTTCGACCTTCGAAAAAGGGGCCGACGTGGTTACTGCCGATGCCTTCCGTGAAGCCCTGGCCGATTGGGCCTGTGGCGTCACGATCGTCACCTCGCGGGATGGCGAGACCATCCACGGGATGACCGTGAGCGCCTTTTCGAGTGTCTCCCTCGACCCGCCGCTGGTGCTCGTCTGTGCCGACAAGACCTCGGACACGCTGGGCGTGATCGAGGCCTCGGGTTGCTTTGCGGTGAACGTGCTCAGCCACGACCAGCAGACGCTCTCGAACAAGTTCGCCGTCAAGAAGGACGAGCACCTTCGCTTCGAGGGCGTCCCGCACTCCGCAGGCAAGAGCGGGGCGCCGCTGCTCGAGGAGGCACTGGTGGCGCTCGATTGCCGGGTCGAAGCTGCGCACGATGCCGGCGACCACGTGATCTACGTCGGCCATGTCCTGTCGGTGCAGCGCCGGGAGGGCGAGCCGCTCCTGTATCACCGGGGCCGCTACCGCGCGCTGACGGAAGAGGTCTAGCTTGGCGATCGCCCGCCTGACGGTCTGGTCCGACTACCTCTGCCCGTGGTGCTACAACGCGGCCGTCCGGCTCGAGCGCATGGAGGAGGAGTTCGGCGACCTTCTCGAGATCGAATGGCGCACGTTCCTGCTGCGGCCTCACCCACGAGGAGGCCCGCCCGGCTTCCCGAGTGTGGACGACCCGCCGCGGCGCGTCTCCGTCGAGGGGCTCGCCAAGTTCGCGCGCTACACGGAATCGTGGCAACGGCCCGCCGCGGAGCCGGACTCGGGCGAGTTCCATCTCTGGGACGGGGAGACCCCGCCGCCGTCCCACAGCGTCCCGCCCCACGTGGCCGCCAAAGCCGCCGCGAGCCTCGGCGCCGACGCCTTCCGCGCACTCCACCGCCGCCTGCTGGCGGCCTATTTCACTGAGAACCGCGACATCACCGACCGCTCGACGCTGACCGCCCTGTGGGCCGAAGCCGGCCTCGATGGCCGAGACTTCGACCGCTGCGATGACCCCGCGCATCTCCAGGAAACCCTGAAACAACACGAAGAAGCCGCCGACAACGGAGTCACCGGAGTCCCCGCCGCCAAGATGGAAGGCAACGAAGCCATCATCCTCGGCGCAAACCCCGTAGAACTCTACCGCCGCTGGATCCAGAAGAAGCTAGACGGGAAAATCTAGCCGCGATCCCCTCGAGTCGTCGAGGAGCCGCGGGCCGTTGGGCCTCCGGCGAAATAAAGCGCAGCTCGCCCATCCGCCCCTCGAAGCACCCCGCAACAAAGCGAGCCATTCGCCGGAGGCCCAACGGCCCTCGGCGCCCCCCCGGGGCCTACTCCTCGACGGAGATCTCGTCCAACCGAGCCTCGAGCTCCTCTTCCGTCATCCGAATCTGGATCATCCTCAAGTTCCACTCCGGCACCCCCTTCGGATTCTTCTCGAACGAAAAGATCACGTCCCGATCCTCCGGGATCGCGCTCAATGCCTGCACGAACGACTCGCGACTTCCCTTGTTCAGTCCGCCGCCCTTGATGCTCTTCACCACCGTGCGTCGCAGCACGCTGCCTTCGGGCACGACCGCGAAGGTCAACTCCTCGCCGCGCTTGATCGATTTCGGCGCGGGCGCGCCGGCGTTGCCGCCTCTGGCCTTGGTCTTCGAGACCTTCACGACGAGCTGGTCCTGCTCGTTCTCAAACTTCACGATCCGTCCCTCGAGCCCGAAACGCTTCCCCTTCTTCGGGGCGGCGAGGGTGGGCTGCGCGAGGCAGAGCGTCGCGAAGGCCGCGGCAAGGAAGAGCAGGAAGGGAAGGCGGCGGGGGGTTCGGTGGGAAACAGCGGTCATCAGATCCTCCGGGTCGGTTGGGGGCCCGGGGTTCGACGCAGCGCGACCCCGGCGGATTCGCAGCCTAGAGGGCCCGGTGAGATCCGGTCAAGCAGGGAACGCGCAGCGTTGCGTGCGAGAGGCGAGGGTGGGAAGGAAGATGGTGCGGCGGAGAGGATTCGAACCTCCACGGGGTTGCCCCCGCCAGCCCCTCAAGCTGGTGCGTCTACCAGTTCCGCCACCGCCGCACGGGCTCCTAAGAGCGGAGGCGGACGATACCGGATTCCCGGCCCCTAGCTAGGGAGCAGGCTCAGGCGCGGCCAGAAGGCGGGTTCGGGCAGGGACTCGGGTGCGGCTAGGGGGCGGGTTCGGGCGCGGGCTCCGGGGCCGCCTCGGTCGGCGCCTCACCGAACTCACCGAACTCTCCGAAGGGCGAGGCCGGGTCATCGCTGTCGGGTGTGTCGGCGGGCGCTTCGATGGCTTCCGGGTCGAAGAGCCGCTCGCCCTCGCGGGCGCCGGCGGAGAAGTAGGCGAGGGCGAGGCTCGTGCACATGAAGGTGATGGCTGCGCCCGTGGTGATCTTGGTGAGGAAGTTCCCGGCGCCGCGGCTGCCGAACACGGTCGAACTCGCGCCACCGCCGAAGACCGCGCCGATCTCGGCGCCCTTGCCGCGCTGGAGCAGCACGACGACCACGATCACGAAGCAGACCATGACGTGGAGGACGGTGAGGAACGTCGTCATTCGGGAACTCCTGGAAGGGGGGCGATCCGCTAGGCCTTGGCTGCGGAGCGGCAAACCATAGCGAAGCTTTCGGGCTCCAGGCTGGCACCCCCTACGAGGCCCCCATCGATGTCGGGCTGGGCCAGGAGGTCGGCCGCGTTGTCCGGCTTCATCGAGCCGCCGTAGAGGACCCGGATCGAGTCGCCGGCGCTGCCGAAGCGCTGCCCGAGGAAGCGGCGGATGAAGCCGTGGACCTCTTGGGCGGTCTCGGGCGTGGCCGTCCGGCCCGTGCCGATGGCCCAGACGGGCTCGTAGGCCACCACGAGGTCCTCCGCGTGGCCGGCTTCGAGCCCCGCGAGGCTGCCGTCGAGCTGGGCCTCGCAGACCGAGAGGGTGCGGTCGGCTTCACGCTCCTCGAGCGTCTCGCCCAGGCAGACGATCGGGCGCAGGCCCGTGGCGAGGAGCGCGCGGGCCTTGGCTGCGACGTCGGTGTCGCGCTCGCCATAGAGGGTGCGGCGTTCGCTGTGGCCGACGATGGCGTAGCGGCAGCCGACGTCCGCCAGCATCGCGGCTGCGACCTCGCCCGTGAAGGCGCCCGACGCCTCGGCGTTCACGTTCTGGGCGGACAGCGCGACGGCCGAACCGGCGAGGGCCTCGCCGAGGGCCTGCAGGGCCGTGGCCGGCGGGGCGAGCACGATCTCCACGCCCGCGAGGCCAGCGACCTGCGGCAGGAAGCCCGCTGCGAAGGCGCGCGCCTCGGCCACGGTCTTGTGCATCTTCCAATTCGCCGCGAGCAACGGGATCCGACTCAAGCCTTCCCCTCCAGTGCCGCAATGCCGGGCAGTTCGATTCCTTGAACGTACTCGAGGGACGCGCCGCCGCCGGTGGAGAGGTGGGTGATCCGCTCCCCGACGCCGGTGGCGTGGACCGCGGCGAGCGAGTCGCCGCCGCCCACCACGGAGGCGGCGCTCGAGGCGGCCACCCCCTCGGCTACGGCACGCGTGCCGCCGGCAAAGGCCTCGATCTCGAAGATCCCCATCGGCCCGTTCCAGAAGATCGTTCGCGCGTCTTCGCAGGCTGCCGCATAGGTCCGTGCGGTCTCGGGCCCGATGTCGACGCCGAGCCAGCCGTCCGGGATCTCGGCGACGACGCGGCTCGGGCCTGGCTCCGGAGCCTCGGCCACCACATGGTCGACGGGCAACAGCAGCTCGCATCCGGCCGCCTCGGCGGCCTTGAGGATCCGGTGAGCGTCCTCGAGGCGATCGGCCTCGACCAGGGACTCGCCGGTCGCTTGGCCGAGGGCACGGAGGAAGGTGTACGCCATGGCGCCGCCGACGCAGAGCGTGTCGGCCGTGCCGGCCAGAGCTTCGAGGGCGCCGAGTTTGTCCGAGACCTTGGCGCCCCCGAGCAGGCACACGAACGGGTGCTCCGGTTCGCGGATTTGTTGCAGGTTCTCAATCTCGCAGCGGAGCAGGTCGCCTGCGGCGGTGCGCTCGACGAGCGGCACCACGCCGGCCGTCGAGGCGTGGGCGCGATGGGCGGTGCCGAAGGCGTCGTTCACGTAGTCGTCCGCGAGGGCCGCCAGAGCCCGGGCGAAATCGGCGTCGTTGCTCGTCTCGCCCGGGTGGAAGCGCAGGTTCTCGAGGACGAGGACTTCGCCGTCCGCGAGCTTCGCCACCGCGTCCGCGGCTTGGGGCCCGACGCAATCGCCGCAGAACGCTGCGGCGCGACCCAGGGCTTCGCCCAGGGCTGCCGCCACGGGTGCCAGGGAGAGCTCGGGCTTGGGCTCTCCCTTCGGCCGCCCGAGGTGCGAGGCCACGATCACCCGAGCCCCGGCCTCCGTCAGGCGTTTCAGGGTCGGGAGCGAGGCTCGGATGCGCGCGTCGTCGGCCACGGCCCCGTTGCGGAGGGGCACGTTCAGGTCGGATCGGACGAGGACACGCCGGCCTCGGACGCCGCCAGCGAGCAGGGTGTCGAGCGAAGAGGCGCTCATTCCGACGCAGCTGCGATCCGGTTGGCGAGGTCGACGACGCGGCAGGTGTAACCCCACTCGTTGTCATACCAGGCGAGCAGCTTCGCGAAGTTGCCGCCCATGACCTGGGTCTGCGCGGCATCGACGATGGAGGAATGCGGGTCGCCCTGGAAGTCGATGGAGACGCAGGGGTCGTCGCAGACGGCCAGGACCCCGCTCATCGGGCCGGCGGCGGCCTGGCGCAGGGCGTCGTTGATCGCGCCGGCGTCGGTTTCGGCACCGAGTTCCAAGGAAAGGTCGACGGCCGAGACGTCCGGCGTGGGCACGCGCATGGCGTAGCCGTCGAGCTTGCCCTTGAGCTGCGGCAGCACCAGCCCGAGGGCGCGCGCGGCGCCCGTGCTCGTGGGGATCATCGAGAGCGCGCCCGCTCGGGCACGGCGCAGATCCTTGTGGGCCGTGTCGAGGATGGGCTGATCGTTCGTGTAGGCATGGATGGTGGTCATCCAGCCGCGCACGATGCCGAAGTGGTCGTCGAGCACCTTGGCCACGGGCGCGAGGCAATTCGTCGTACACGAGGCGTTCGACACGACGCGGTGGCGAACCGGGTCGAGCTCGCCGTCGTTGACTCCGAGCACCACCGTCACGTCGGCATCGGGGGAGGGCGCCGTGACGATGACGTGGCCGGCGCCCGCGCGGAGGTGCTGAGCGGCTTCTTCGCGGTCGCGGAAGCGGCCGGTCGCCTCGATGGCGATGTCGACGCCGAGGCTTCGCCACGGGAGGTTCGACGGGTCGCGTTCCGAGCACACCTGGATCCGGCTCTCGCCATCGAGGACGATCTCGTTGCCTTCGAGCGCCACGTCTCCCGGGAAGGGGCCGTGGACCGAGTCGTACTTCAGGAGATGCGTGAGGGTGCGCGCATCGGCCAGGTCGTTCACGGCCATGATCGAGAGGCCCTGGGCCCGGGCGGCCCGCAGGACGAGGCGCCCGATCCGTCCAAAGCCGTTGATGGCGATCTTTGTGCTCAAATGGGTCTCCTGGGAATGCCGCGCACGGTACCGCGCCGGCCCTGCGAGTGCCGAGCGATCCGTGTCACGGTGAGGAATCGCCGAACGGTCGATAAGGTTCCCTCCGTGAGACATCAACCGACGAAGCCGGCGCCGAGGTCGGCAGCACGCGACGGGTCGTACGCCGGGGCCCAGCCGTGAGGCGAACCGCCCCGCTGCTGATCGCGGTGATCGTCCTCATCGGGCTCGGGTCGCTGTGGCTCCAGCGCATCGGCGCCGAGCGCCGGGCCGAGGAGGCCGGCTGGCCCCAGGTCGACGGGGTCATCGCAGCGCCGGGCCCGGCGGCCCCGCTCCGTGTCCTGCGCGATGCGCGTGGCGTCCCCCACGTCGAGGCCGAGAGCGAGAGCGACGCCTACTTCGGGCTGGGCTTCGTCCACGCCCAAGACCGGTTGGGTCAGATGGTGAGCCTGTGGCTTGCGGCGCGGGGCCGCACCGCGGAGTTCGTGGGCGTCGAGGGCCTGCCCGGCGACCGCCTCGCCCGGGTCCTCGGCATCGGAGCCCAGGCCGACCGTCAGGCGGGTCGCCTGGACGCGCCGATCCATCGCCTGTTGCGGGCCTATGCCGCGGGCGTGAATGCCCGCCTTGCCCGCGTGCGGGCGGGCCTCGCGGCGCCTCCGGCACCGTTCACCCTCGAGACCCTCCCGCTCGAGCGCTGGCAACCGGCCGACTCCGTCGCGGTCCTGAAGCTCTGGGCCTGGGGGCTCGGCGGCTCCCTCGAGACGAGCCTGGTGCTCGACGACCTGCTGCGCACCCTCGGACCGGAGGAGGCGCGGGCGTTCTTCCCGAAGGGCGCCGGGATCTCTTCCGTCCCGGGCGAGCGGCCCTCGATGGTGGAGGCCTTGCCGCCCGGCCGTCCGCGCCCGCCGAGCCTGGCCTTTCGCGATCCGCTCCGTCGGCGTCTCGGCCTCCAGGCGGCCGGGGTGGGGAGCAGTGCCTGGGTGCTCGCGGGATCGGCGAGCGCCAGTGGGCGGCCGCTTCTCGCTGGCGACGCGCACCTCGAAGTGACGGTGCCGGCGCACCTTCACCAGGCGCATCTCCGCGGGGGCGAGCTCGATGTGGCGGGCGCGGCGATCCCCGGCGTTCCGGTCTTCTGGAGCGGCGCCAACGCCGGCGTGGCCTGGGCGGCCACGGCGGCGCGAGCCTCGGTCATCGACCTGTTCGTGGAGAGCCTCGAGTCCGGGCCGCCGCGTTCGCCCGGAGGGCCTGGCCGCTACCACGATGGCAAGCGCTGGCGGCCGCTCTCGGTCCGCTCCGAGGAGCTCGGAGTGCGGGGTGGTGAGCCCGTGGCCCTCGAGATTCGCGAGACGGGCCACGGCCCCCTCGTGAACGACCTGCTCGAAACTGAACGGGAACCCCTGGCGCTGGCCTGGTCCGGCGCGGTGTCCGGGGATGGCATCGGCCCCTTCCTGCGTGCCGCCCGCGCAGCGGATGGCTCGGCGTTCACCCGAGCCCTCGCGCGCCACCACGAGCCGGCCCTGGCGGTGGTCTGGGCGGACGCTGCGGGCGAGGGCGGCCTCCAGGTGGCGGGGTGGATCCCGCGCCGCGCGCTGCCTTCGGGGCTCGTCCCGGTGAGCGGCCGTTCGGCCTGGGCGGAGTGGAGCGACCGGGTTCCCGCAGAGCGGCTCCCGGCCCAGCGCCTGGGCCGCGATCGCCGGTTCGTGATTGCGGCGGACGGGCCTCTCGAGGCTGGCCCAGGTCGCCGCATCGAATGGCTCTGGCGCACGGGCGAGCGCTCGAAGCGGATCGCCGTCTTGCTCGATGAGGCGGCAACCGAGGGCGGTGCCTCGCTGCGTCGCATGATCGACCTTCAGGCCGACGTGTTCTCACCGGGCGCGGACGCCGTGCTCGGCCCGGCCCTGAAGCTGGCGGGTTCGCCCGCCCAGCTCGCTGCCGAGGAGCGCGAGATCCAGGCCCTGTTGCAGGCCTGGGACCGCAACGCCGAGCCCGGCAGCATCGGCGCCGGCGTCTACCACGTCTTCCTGAACGAACTGAGCCGCGAGCTGCTCGGCCCGGTCCTCGGCCCCGAGCTCTACGAGCGCTGGGCCGGCCTGGTCCACACGAGCCCGACGCCCATGCTGGCGGAGATCCTCACCGCGGTGTCCGCCGGCGGTGCCGCGTCCCCGGCTTGGGCACGCAACCGGGTGATCGCGACGGTGCGAAGCGCGCTTCGCACGACCTGGCTCCACTTCGGCGTGGAAGTAGGCCCGAACCGCGACAAGTGGAGCTGGGGCCGGCTCCACTTCCTGACGTTTCGCCCCTTGGGCGGGTTGTGGCCGGCCCGCTCCCTCGAGCCTGCCCTGGGCCCCCATCCCTACCCGGGTGGCCCGCTCACCATCTCGGCAGGCGGCTACGCTTGGGGCGAGCCCTTTGCGGTGCGCTCGGCTTCGACCCATCGCCTGGCGGTGGACGCGGCGGAGCTCGACACGCTGCTCGTCTCCATGGCGCCGGGCCAGGTCGAGCAGGTGGGTCACCCCCACCGCTCGGACGAGGTGGAGCCCTGGCTCGCGGGCCGCCCGCAGTTGCTCCTCCGCAGCCCGGTGTTGCTGGAGGAGCAGGCGGTGGCTCGGCTCGAGATCGTGCCCGAAGGGGGGCTGTAGCGTGGACGAAAGCCTGGAGGTCGAGGGTTAGGGTGACGGTTCTCTATGCGGAGGTCCCCGGCTTCTACGCCGAGGTGGAGCGGGTCGAGCACCCGAGCCTCGAAGGCCGGCCCGTGCTGGTCGGGGGCGACCCGCGCAAGAACGGCACGGTCCAGTCCGCCACCGGCGAAGCGCGAGGGGAGGGCGTCACGCTGGGGATGCCGCTGATCGAGGCCCTCGATCGCTGCCCCCGGGCCAAGGTCTTCCGCACCGACATGCCCCGCTACCGCGACGCCTCGGCCCGCCTGCGCGCGACGCTTCGGCGCTTCATCGATCGCCTGGAGCCCGCGGGCCTCGGCGCGGCCTATCTCGATGCCTCGGGTGTCGCCCGGCCGGCCGAAGAAGTGGCCGGCGATCTCGTGAAGAGCGTTCGCGAAGATCTGGGTCTGCCGCTGCGTCTCGGCATCTCGAACGCCAAGTTCCTGGCCCGACTCGTGGCCGAGCAGGGCCCCGAAGAGATCGCGCGGGTCGTGGCGGGCCGGGAGCAGGCCTTCCTCGCCGGGCTGCCTCTCGAACGGTTGCCCGGGGTCGGGCCGACTACGGCGGCCCGCCTCGCCGGCCTCGGCGCCACGACGATCGGCGAGGTGGCGGGCCTCGAGCGCGGCCGCGTCGAGGCCGAGCTCGGCGTCCATGGCCACACGATCTGGGAGCTGGCCCACGGCCGCGACCCCGCGCGGGTCCAGCCCGCCCACCGGAAGAGCCTGAGCCAGGAGTCGAGCTTTGCGCCGGAAGAGCTCGATTCTTCAGCGATCCTCGAGCGATTGCGGATGCTCGGCGACGGCCTGGCCACCTCGTTGGCTCGGGAGGAGCTCCGGGCCCGGCGCGTGACCCTGAAGCTCCGCTACGTGGACGGCGAGCGGGTCAGCCGGTCCTGCACCGTGGACGCCCCGCTCGGATCGGGCGCCGAGATCTACGACCGCGCCGCGAGCCTGCTCGGTCGCACGCAGGCGGGCTCGCGCCCCGTCCGGGGCGCCGGGATCGTCCTGGGGGGGCTGGCCCCCGTGAGCAAGCAGGACCGCCAGCTCGACCTGTTCGGCCGCCCCCGCTAGCGGCCCGCCCCCGCTTCCCGCTCAAGCGCCCCCCCGAAAGCGCCGAAACAAACACCGGCAGCCCGGATGCAACTGGGACGTCGGAGGGATACGGCATGGGCTCGTCCGCGAATGAGGAGCGACGCAAGTACAAGCGGATCGCCACGGATCACGTGATCTCCTTTGCTCACGTGGACACCCGCGATCGCCTCGCCGTCGGGAAGAACCTCTCGACGGGCGGGATTCGTTTCGAAGCCGTGGGCTGCGAGATCAGCCAGGGCGAGCATCTGCGAGTCACCTTCAACGTGGGCGACCACACCGTCGTGGCCACCGGCCACGTGAAGTGGGCCATCGAGGTCGACCCCTTCACCCTGGACATCGGCCTCGAGTTCTCCGACGTCGACCCCATTGCCATGAGCCTGCTCGAAGAGGCCACCTCGGGCCTCGAGTAGCCTCGACGCCACGGCTGGCCCCGCGGGGCCAACACCCCAGGGCCTCGAATCGCCGTGGCTTGACACCGCGGTCAAGGCAGTGCGAGCCTCCCGCCCCCATGGCGGACTTTCATCAGACCGGGGTGATCACCACCCTTCACCGACTCGGCAACCAACCGCTCGAGCTACTCGAGAAGCAGATCCTCGCGCACGCCGAGGCGCGCCCGATCGCGCTCGTGTTGCCGTGCCTCTACCAAGAACTCGAAGGCCCCGCCCTCGGCGGCATCCTCGAAGCCCTGGCCGACGTGCACTACCTGAAGCAGGTGGTGGTGAGCGTTTCTGGAACGGAGTCTCGCGACGACTTCGATCGCTTCCGCCGCGCCTTCGACGAAGTCCGCACCCTCGACGACCGGCCGGCGACCTTCGTCTGGAATGGCAGCCCTCGCGTCCAGCGCATCTATTCGAAGCTGCGGGACGAGGGGCTCGACGCCGGCGAGGACGGGAAGGGCCGGGGCACCTGGCTGGCCTATGGCTACGTCCTGGCCGCCGACCAATCCCGGGTGCTGGCCGTCCACGATTGCGACATCCGGGACTACGACCGCGAGCTGCTGGCGCGGCTCTGCTTCCCCACGGTCAACCCGAACCTGAACTACGAGTTCGCCAAGGGCTACTACGGGCGGGTGAGCGACCGGCTCCACGGGCGGGTCACGCGGCTCTTCATGACGCCGCTGCTGCGTGCCATGAAGTCGGTGCTGGGCGAGATCCCGCTGCTCGCCTACCTCGATTCCTTCCGCTACCCGCTGGCCGGCGAGTGCTCGATGACGACCGACCTGGCTCGGATCAACCGGATCCCGGCGGACTGGGGGCTCGAGGTCGGGATGCTCGCGGAGGTCTACCGAAACTGTTCCCTGAAGCGGATCTGCCAGGTGGAGGTGGTCGAAAACTACGACCACAAACATCAGGAACTCTCGGAAGCGGATTCGACCCGGGGCCTCCACCGGATGGTCAACGACATCGCCAGCTCGCTCATCCGGAACCTCGCGAGCTATGGCGTCCAGTTCGACGCCGGCTTCCTGAACACGCTCATCTCCGCCTATGTCCGGACTGCGCAGGACGCCGTCGCTCGCTACAGTGACGACGCCGCGCTCAACGGGCTCGTTTTCGATCGCCACGAGGAAGAAGTGGCCGTCGAAACCTTCTCCCGGGCCCTGCGTGCGGCTGGATTGTCGTTCGTTCGCGACCCCATGGGTGCCCCCCTCATCCCCAACTGGAATCGCGTGACCTCGGCGTTGCCCGATCTCCTGGCGGAGCTCCAGGAGGCGGTCGAAGACGACCTTCAGGAAGGGGCCTGAGTGCATTCGGATCTAGAGCCGGTGCGGATCGCATCGATACCGCTGGGCGGGGGTTCGCCGCTGGTGTTGATCTCCGGCCTGAACGTGCTGGAGAGTGAAGAGGCGGCGCTGGTCACGGGCCAGGCGGTCGCCGAGCTCTCCGCACGCCACGGCTTCCCGGCGATCTTCAAGGCCTCCTTCGACAAGGCCAACCGTTCGAGCCACGAGAGCTACCGCGGCCCGGGCATCGACGAAGGCCTCGCCATCCTCGAGCGCGTGAAGCAGGAGACGGGCCTCCCCATCCTGACGGACGTGCACGAGCCGTATCAAGCGAAGGCCGTGGCCCAGGTGGCCGACTGCCTGCAGATCCCCGCCTTCCTGTGTCGACAGACGGATCTGATCGCCGCCTGTGCGGCGACCGAGAAGCCGCTCAACGTGAAGAAGGGCCAGTTCATGGCACCCCACGATGCGCGGCTGCCCGTGGAGAAGGCCCGCGAGTTCGGCGCCACCGGCGTCTTCCTGACCGAGCGCGGTGCGAGCTTCGGCTACAACAACCAGGTCGTCGACATGCGGGCGCTCTCGATCATGCGCCGCTTCGCGCCGGTCTGTTTCGACGCGACCCATTCGGCGCAGCGCCCCGTGGCCGCCGGGAACCATTCCGACGGAGATCGCGACATGGTGGCGCCCCTGGCGCGCGCGGCGGTGGCCTTCGGCATCGACGCCCTGTTCGTCGAGATTCACCCGAACCCCGACGAGGCGCCCTGCGATGGCCCCGTGCAGCTCCCGGTGGAAGAACTCGACCGGCTGCTCGGCGAGGTCGCTGCGATCGCCCACACCGTGGCGCCCGCCACCCTCCCGCCTGCGAAGGGCTGATGGATCCCGAGCCCGTCGCGGCGACGGGCGGGGCCGAGTCGGCCCACCCGTTGGCCGCCTCCCAGCCACTCTCGCCACGCTCTCACGCCCTCGCGGTCGTCGGGCTAGCGGCCCTCGCGGTCGCGGTCCGCGTCGTGGTCTGGCTGCGGGCGGGGGCGATGATGAACGACGGCCCGACCTTCATTGGCATCGCCCGCAAGTTCGCCGAGGGGGCCTGGCAAGAGGCCTTCGCCCACGCCTACCACCCGCTGTATCCGCTGCTGATGGCAGGCGTCCACCCGTGGGTCTCGGATTGGGAGAAGGCCGGGGTCGTGGTCTCGATCGCGTCGAGCGTGCTGGCGGTGGTCTTCCTCTACGACTTCTTGCGACGCGCCTTCGGGGGTTGGGTGCCGGTGGTGGGTTGTCTGCTGCTGGCCGTGCACCCGTATGCGGTGCCCTTTTCGGCGGACGTCCAGAGCGAGGGCCTCTACATGGCGTGGTTCCTCGGCGCCGTGGCCTTGGGCTGGCGAACGCTCGAGTCGCCGCGCCTCGCGCCCGCGGTCGGCGCCGGCGTCCTTTCGGGGCTCGCCTACCTGACGAGGCCGGAGGGCTTGGGCGTTGCGCTCGCGGTGGCGGTCGTCCTCGCGTCGCTCGGGCTGCGCCGGAAGCGGACACCCTCGAGTGTCGCGCGTAGCGTCGGCGCGGTGGGGCTCGGCGCCGTGCTCCTGGCGGCGCCGTATGCGGCGACGCTGGGGGGCGACGGAGGCGAGGTCCGCCTGACGCGCAAGAAATCCGCCGTCGTGATCGCGACCTTGGATTCGAGAAACCTCGACAAGGCACCGCTCGGGCCGAGGAGCGGCAAGCGCGGCCTGAGGGGTGTGGGTGTGCCGACGAGGGTGTGGCACTCCGTGAGCGAGGTCGCGGGGGTTGCGCGCCATTCATTCCGGCTCGACCACTGGCTCATCGCGGGTTTGGGCGCCGTGGCGGTGGGCGGGCCGGCAGGGCTCCGTGCAGGTTTCGTAGCGGCCTTGGCGGGGCTCTACCTCGTCGTCCTGGTCGGGCTTCAGGCGACCTCTGGCTACGTGAGCATGCGGCACGCCCTGCCGCCGTTGTTGCCCTTGCTCGGCTATGTCGCCCTTGGCGTCCCGAGCCTCGGGCGTGTGGCCCTGTTCCTGCCCCGGGTCCTCGCTCGGCGCGGCCCGGCGTCGCCACGCGTCGCCCTGCTGGTCGGGCTCGTCATCCTGGTCGGCGCTTCGGCGGCGATGGCGACGCGCCCGCAGCGGCAAGACCGCGCCGCCCCCCGCGCGGCTGCGGAATGGCTGGCGACCCATGGCGGCGCGAAACGCATAGCGGCGACCAAGGAGCGCGACGCCTATTATGCCCAGGCGAATTTCAGTCGCTTGCCGAGGCCCGTCGGCCGCGATGGGGTCGACTGGATCGAGCGACTCCGAGGCCGACACGTCCGCTACGCCATCATCGACGAGCGGACGGCGAGGGACTATCCGGAGCTCGGCGGTGCGGTGTTGGACCCGCGGCTGCGGGTGCTCCACACGGCCGAGGCGTACGGGCACAAGGCGAGCGTGGTCGAGATCGTCGGTGTCCGCGGCGTGCGGTCGGGCAAGGCGAGCGGCCGCTAACGCGGCCGGAAGAGCAGGGCGAGTAGAGGGGAGGCAAGAGCGTGCTTTATCGCTACAGCGAGATCGTCCGCTCGGGCCTGCTGCTCGCAGACATGCTGCTGGTCGCCGGCGCCTGGATCGCAGCCTTCTTCATCCGGTTCTACGTGCCGGGGCTGCCCGAGCCGCCCATTCCCGATGTGCCCGACTTCCAGCAGTACGCCCTCGCGCTGCCCGTCATCCTGCCCGTGTGGTTCTGGCTCTTCCGTTCGCGTGGTCTCTACGAGGCCCAGCGTGCGAAGTCGTTGGCCGACGAGGCGGCGGGCGTGCTGTTCGCCACCGGGGTCGGCGTACTGATCCTCGTGGCGGTCGGCTTCTTCGTTCGCACCTACTTCTACTCGCGGATGGTGACGCTGATCTTCGCGGCCGTGTCGCCGCTGGCGGTGATCGGCTTCCGGGCGGCGGTCCGGGTCGGGATGCGCCAGCTCCGCAGCCGTGGCTTCAACCTTCGCTTCGTGGTGGTGGTCGGGGCTGGCGAGCTGGCGGAGGAAGTGATCGAGCGCCTTCAGCGGCACCCCGAGGCGGGTCTCAAGGTCGTGGGCATCGTGTCCGACGACACCGCGCGCCGAGCCGTGTTGGGCGTGCCGATCGTGACGCCCTTCGACCAGTTGCAGCAGTACCTCACGGCGGAGCGGTCGGGCGGCCGGCGGATCGACCAGGTGGTCATCGCACTTTCGCGCGAGGAGAGCCATCGGCTCGAGAAGGTCCTGGCGTCGCTCGACCACGAGATCGCCAACGTCCAGCTCGTGCCCGATCTGCGACACGTCCTGACCCTGCGGAGCCGCGTCGAGGAGCTGGAGGGCCTCCCTGTGATCGGCCTGCGCGAGAGCCCGCTCGTCGGCCTCGCCGCCGTTCGGAAACGGGCCTTCGACCTGTTGGCGGCAGGGGCCGCCCTGCTGGTGGCGGCGCCGGTGCTCGCGGTGATCGCATTGGCCACGAAGGCGAGCTCGCCGGGCCCGGTCTTCTATCGCCAGGATCGCATGGGCCTCGATGGGCGCGTCTTCCGCATGGTCAAGTTCCGGACCATGCGAACGGATGCCGAGGCCGAGAGCGGCCCGGTCTGGACCACCGAGGATGACCCGCGCCGGACCCGCCTCGGCGGGTTCTTGCGGCGCACCAGTCTCGACGAGCTGCCCCAGCTCTGGAACGTCCTGCGCGGCGAGATGAGCGTGGTCGGCCCGCGGCCGGAGCGGCCGGTCTTCATCGAGCAGTTCCGTCACGAGGTGCCCGGCTACATGCTCGCCACAAAGTGAAGGCAGGGATGACGGGCTGGGCGCAGGTCCATGGATGGCGCGGCAACACCTCGCTCCAGGAACGGATCGAGCACGACATCCACTACATCCAGAACTGGTCGTTGTCGCTCGACGTGAAGATCCTGTTCCTGACGGGTCTCCACCTGCTTTTCGGCCGCAACGCCTACTAGGCGGTCGGGAGAGCGCGAGCGCCGATGAATCTCGAACGCGGACCGATCCTCCGCTCCTTCTCCTGGCTCGCGGGCGGGCAGGTCGCCCGTTTGGTGCTGGGCTTCGGGGTGAGCCTGCTCCTGATCCGATCCCTCGGCCCGGAGCAGTTCGGGCTCTACAGCTACGTCCTCGCGCTCGCCGGTCTGTTCGCCTCGCTGCCTCAGCTCGGCATCCACCACATCCTCATGCGAGACCTCGCCCGCTCCGGCGAGGCTGTCCTCGAAGACCTCGGTACCGCCTTCGTCTTGAAGGTCGGCGGCAGCGTTGCAGCTCTCCTCCTGGCCAGCGCCGCCGCGTACTGGACGCACCCTGAGGACGCCGTCGTCCGGGTGGGCGTGGCGTTGGTCGCGGGAGCCTTCCTCTTCCGAGGTCTCGACGTCATCGAGACGCTCTTCCTCGCAAACCAACGCGCGGGCGCCGTGACCGGGGTGCGCACCCTCGTCGTCGTGGTCATGTCTCTCGTGAAGGTGGGGCTGATTGCGCGCGGCGCACCCGTCCTCCACTTCTTCATGGCGGTGGCGCTCGACGCGGCACTGGTGGCGTTGGGCTTCGCGATCCTCCACTACCGCTCGGGCCATCGGATCCAGGCCTGGCGTTTCTCGTCCCGCCGGGCGTACGGGCTCCTCTCCGAGGGCTGGCCGATGCTCGTCTCGGCCGCCGCGATGGTCGTCCAGGCGCGGGTCGATCAGGTGATGATCGGTGACCTCCTGGGCCGAGCTGCCCTGGGCCAGTACTCCGCCGCGCTCCGACTGCTGGAGGCGATGGCGTTCCTGCCCGTGGCCCTGCAGACGGCGTACGCTCCCTCCCTGGCCCGGGCCAAGCAGGCCGACGCCGCAGTCTACCGGCGCGTGTTGCTCGGCTTCTATCGCGCGATGATCCTTCCCGCCCTCGGGTTGATCGCGTTCCTGGTGTGGTTCGGCGAGGACCTCGTGCGGGTCCTCTTCGGCGCCGAGTACGGGGAAGCGGGTGTGTTGTTGGGGTTCTTCGCTCTCCGCCTCTTCTTTACGAGCGTGGGCCTGGCTCGCACGATCTTCGTCACTAACGAGAGGCTCTTCCGCTTTTCAATGGGGACGGCGCTCGCCGGCGTGATCGTGAACATTGGATTGAACCTCTTGTGGATCCCACGCTTCGGCCTCGAGGGCGCGGTCGCAGCGAGCTTGATCTCCTTCACGGTGAGCGGCATTGCCCTCGATGTCTTCCACCCGAGGGCGCGCCTGCACGTGAGAACGATGGTCGAGGCGCTGCTTCCCCCCCGACGCGGGACCGGGTGAGCGGGATGATCCGGATTCGCCCGGACCTCGAGGCCGAACTTCGGTGCCCGCGTTGCGGGTCGCCCCAGTCAGGAGGCGCCCTGGTCTGGCAGGGGGTGCACACGGCCGTTCGGACGCGCTGCCACGCCTGCGCTCGGGAATTCGTGACCGACCTTCCCGTTTCACATGCTCGCCACGACCCCTACACCATCGACGTCACGTCCTGGGCGTGGCACGGCAGTGGGCGAGGGGCGGCATGGCTGGCGGAGCCCTTCGTGGAGGCACTGCGTTCGCCGGCGGCCGACGCACCGTCGCTTCAGATCGAACGGATGCAGGAATGCGCCGAGGTCGTCGTCCTGAACTGCCTCGACTTCCTGTACGGCCACGTCCTGTTGAAGCTGCTGAACGCCGAGGCGCACCTTCTGAACGGCGGGCCGGGCCTCGTCGTGGTGATCCCGCGCTCGTTCCGCTGGCTCGTGCCGGACGGGGTAGCCGAGGTCTGGAGCGTGGATCTGCCGCTGCGGCGCGGCCAGCATCATTTCCCGGCGCTCGATGCGGCCATCGAGGCCGAGCTGGGCCGCTTCGAGACCGTCTGGCTGAGTGAGGCCCGCTCCCATCCGCGGCTCCGAGACATCCGGCGCTTCACTCGGACCGAGCCCCACGATTTCTCAGGCGCGAACCCGCGCATCACGTTCGTGTGGCGGGACGATCGGCCGTGGTGGCCCTGGTGGGTTCCGGGCCGGTTCTTCCGGAACCGCGGTGTTCGCAAGGTCGGCGCGTGGGTTCAAACGGCGCGGATGGTGCGCCTGATGCGCTGCGTGCGGCGAAGGCTGCCGGAAGCGACCTGCACGGTGGCAGGGATCGGGAGGAAGACCCGTGTGCCCGACTGGATCGAAGATCGCCGGGTCGCCCGGCCCGACGACGAGGCGGAGCGGGGCTTGTGTCAGGTCTATTCGGAGAGCCGCGTGGTGGTCGGAGTGCACGGCTCGAACATGCTGTTGCCCTCGGCCCATGCCGGCGTCTCGATCGATCTGATGCCGGCCGATCGCTGGGGCAACCTCGCTCAGGACGTGCTCTACCAGGAGACCGACCCGCGCATGGCAAGCTTTCGCTACCGCTTCCTTCCGATCGGCGTGGGCATTGCCGAACTCGCCGGAATCATCGACCGCGCCGCCTCCGGGAGCAATGCGTTCCGGCATCGGATGGTCGAGTAGGCGGCTCCAGTCAGGCGTGCGGCCGGCTCAGGATCTCTCGGTACCAGTCGACGTAGGCTTTCACCTGCCCCTCGAGCCCGTACTCGGCGGCCGCGCGCCGGGCGGCGTTCCGGCCCATGACTTCGAGGGCGTCGGGCCGCGTCGCCAGGGCCACGATCGCGTCGGCCATCCGTCTGGGGTCCGCGGGCGGCACGAGCGTGCCATCGGCCTGGGCGAAATCGGTGGGGTTGAGCTTGGCGACGGTCGGGTCGTCGCCGAGGCTCGT
>JAFDDA010000038.1 GCA_019311105.1 Deltaproteobacteria bacterium | reverse complement strand
CGTCGACGACGTGGACGACGAGGTGAGCAAAGCCTTCGCCGCCAAGCCCACGCGGCTCTACTTCCTCGATGAGGAAGGGCGTGTCGTCTACCACGGGGGCCCCGGCCCCTGGGGTTTCAGCCCGCGTGCGCTCGAACGCGCCATCGAGCGGCACCTGCGCGTCCACTAGCGCGCCGGGTCAGGGCGCGAGCTCGTTCGCGGCGCTGACCAGCCCCATCCCGTAGAAGCCTGGCCTTGGAGGCTTGGGTTTCGTCGTGGACCTTTCGCAGACTCGCGAGGGGATCGGGCTGATCGCTGAAGACGGTCACGGTCATGGCGGAGATCTCGTTCCCCGCCGTTCACCGTGGCGCCCGTTGTGGCTCCCGCAGGGTTTGACAGAACGCCTCACTCGGACCGGGTTAAGAACGCCCTATCTGCCACAGATGACCTCATGCCCCATGATCACGGCGTGGCGCGCAGCCTGTCGTCCGCACCATCCCGGGTGCCGCGCGCGAGCGCGTGCTACGAATGTCCTGGACGGCATCGGGTTTGCTCGGAGAGCGGGCTCGACGACTCGCGCCCGCCGTCTCCCAAACCAAGGAGATAGGAACATGGCTGACTTCCTCGATGGGTACTCGATCCAGCGCTGGCTCGAGTCCTGCCCGAATGGCTATCTGATCGACACGGAGTACGGGCACGAGCCGGGCCTGACCGAACCGGAGCTGGTGCTGGAGGATCCGTTCATCCTCGATCAGGCGATCTCGCTGACGGTGCAGCTGGTCGCCGGGGAGCGCTGCGCTCTCCATGCCTCGGCCGGCCTGATCGGCTGCGCGCCCGACCATCCAAGCAAACGCTTCCTCGCCACCCAGGCCCTCGACGAAGCCCGCCACGTCGAGATCTTCACCCAACGGCTCTTCGACCTCGGCGTAAAGAAGTCCGAACTCGAGGACACCATCGCAGAGCGTGCGAACCCGAACCTCGTGAAGTTTGCGGAGCTGCTCCTGGAGAAGGTCGACAAGCGCGACTTCGTCGCCGGCGTGGTCGGTCAGAACATCGTCCTCGAGGGCATGGCGTTCACGGTCTTCGAGATGCTGCACGCCTCGATGCAGACCGGGAACCCGAAGTTCGCCCAGACCCTGTCGGGTACGATCGCGGACGAGCGCCGTCACGTGGGCTTCGGTGAGAACCGCATCGGGTCGCTGATCAAGGAGCAACCCGAGAAGAAGCCCGAGGTGGAGAGGCTCCAGAAGGAGATGACCTACTACATGCTGGCGACCTTCGCCGACCGATTCCGGGATGGCGCAATCGCCGAGCAGCGGGAGCGTTTTCGCAAGGCGGCCGAGGAAGCGGGCGAGGAAGTGATCCAGGAATCCGAGTGGCAGGGCGTCAATCTGGCTAACGCCGATCCGGCAGAGCTCGAAGCCGCGCTGTCGGAGACGGTGCTCAAGGAGTTCAAGACGCGGCTCGGTCGCATCGGCATCGACTACCAGACGCCAGTTCGACCCTAGAACGCGGGCTCCGGGTCCATTTCCGGCGGGGTGCATCCGCTGCGGCGAGGATCGTCGCGGCAATTTGCTTGGATGCAGACGCACGTGGGCCGAGAGCGGCTCGCGCAGCCGCATACCTATTCGCTGCTGGCGGGCGTGGCCGGCGCGCCTGCGGCGCCCGCGGCGAGTGGAGAGCTGCGGCTCCGGCGACGTTCCCAGGCTTCCGGAGGATCCGAATGACGCGTTCGATCGACGGGTTCGTGGCTCCCGTTCTGCTTGCATTGTTGGCCCTGGGTGTCACGGGCTGCTCTGGGCGACGAGCCTCCCATGCGGTGCCGACCGGCGCGGAGCATGCAGTGCATACCGAGCGGTTGCTGGGCGCGATGCGCGAGCTCGACCGGTTGACGGAGGAGCGGCCAGCCGAGACGTCGGACCTCGAAGCCGCGAGCGAGGCGTCCACGGCCGACCTGGTCGAGACGGCCCGGGCGATCGCCGCTTCCGCAGAGCAGATCCCCCAGGCGGCGTGGAGCGACGGATCCCTCACGACGCCCGAGCGTGCGGCGTTCCATCGGCGCGCGGCGACGTTGCGCGAGCTCGCGCTCGGGATCGCGCGAGACGCCGAGCACATGCGGCTCGAGCAGCAGGTACAGGCGGCCTGGGATCTACGCGACGCCTGCGACGGATGTCATTCGGAGTTCCGCGGGCCGCGCAAGCTCGAGCCCTAGGCGGCTTCGCCACGGCGTCGGCGCCAGACCCCGCTGCTTCCCCGCATCACTCCAGCCCGACGATCCGCCCCTCGCGCAGGTCGATGGCCTCGGCCAGAGGCTTCCTCGGGAGGCCCGGCATGCGCAGGATGTCGCCGGTCAGGACGACGAGGAAGCCCGCGCCGGCGTTGATCTGGATGCCGCAAACGGTGACCTCGAAGCCCTCGGGGCGGCCCCGGAGTTTCGGCTCGTCCGAGAGCGAGGCCGGCGTCTTCGCGATGCACACGGGGAGCCCCGCGTAGCCGTGACGTTCGACGTCGCGCAGGTCGCGGCGTGCCTGGGCGGTGAGGACGATTCCCGCGGCTCCGTACATGGCGCGGGCGACAGAGAGAATCTTGTCTTCCACCCTCGCGTCGAGCGAGTAGAGCGGTTGGAAGGGGCGGTCGCTGCCACGGCCGTCGGCGTGCTCGACGACCGCGCGGGCGAGCTCCACCGCGCCCTCGCCACCGCGGGCGTGGTGGTCGGACACGGCGAAGGGCACGCCGAGCTCGGCGCAGCGCTCGCGCACCACGGCGATCTCTTCGTCGGCATCGTTCCCGAAGCGGTTGAGTGCCACCACCGGCGTCTGGCCGAAGTGCCCGATGTTCTCGACGTGCTTCTCGAGGTTCGGGAGGCCGCGCGTCACCGCGCCGACGTCCGGCGTGGCGAGCTCGCTCTTCTTCGCGCCACCGTGCAGTTTCAACGCGCGCACCGTCGCCACCAGCACGACCGCGGCGGTGTCGAGGCCGGCGCTGCGGCACTTGATGTCGAAGAACTTCTCGGCGCCGAGGTCGAAGCCGAAGCCCGCCTCGGTGACGGCCCAGTCGGCGAGGCCCAGGGCCGCGCGCGTGGCCACAACGCTGTTGCAGCCGTGGGCGATATTGGCGAAAGGGCCGCCGTGCACCAACGCAGGCACGCCTTCGAGGGTCTGGACGAGGTTCGGCCAGAGCGCGTCCTGGAGGAGCGCGAGCATCGAGCCCGCCGCGCCGAGGGAGCTCGCCGTCACGGGCTCTCCGTCGTAGCTGAAGCCGACGAGCAGCCGGTCGATGCGCGCGCGCAGATCCTCCTCGTCCTCGGCCAGGCACAGCATGGCCATCACCTCGGAGGCGGCGGTGATGTCGAAGCCGCTCTCGCGGGGCACGCCCTGGCGGTGGCCGCCGAGGCCGACGATCACGTTGCGCAGGGCGCGGTCGTTCATGTCGAGCACGCGGCGCCACAGCACACGCCGCGGGTCGATGCCCAGGCGATTCCCCCAATAGAGGTGGTTGTCGAGCATCGCGGCCAACAGGTTGTGGGCCGAGGTGACGGCGTGGAAGTCGCCGGTGAAGTGCTCGCGCAGGGCCAGGCAGACCGACTCGCCGAGCTTCGCGAGCCCATCCGCCAGGCCGATGCTGGTCGTGGTCTTGCCTTCACCGGCGGCGGTGGGGGTGATGGCCGAGACGAGAACCAAGCGCGAGGCCCGCGCGCCGCCCGCGTGGGCGAGTGCCGGATCCACCTTGGCCACGTCGCCACCGAAGGGCAGCCATGCGCCGTCCGCGAGGCCGAGGCGGCCCGCGATCTCGGCGATGGGCTGGGGGCGAACGGAGCGTGCGATCTCGACGTCGGTGGCCACGGCGGCCAATCCTAGCGTGCCGTCATCCCGAGGCCCCTTTTGGAAGATCAGATCGATCCACCCGAAGCCAGCTACGCGATGACCACGGCCGGCGAGGGGGTGGGTTCGGCTTCCGCGGGTGCTTCCGCGCGATGGGCTCCGGCGCGAACCAGCTCGCGAAACTCTTCGAAGTCGGGGGTCGCGGGCTCGGTCGTCTCGATGAAGTCCGTGAGGACCGAGACGAAGCGGTCCGGCGCCTCGACGTGAAGGAAGTGCCCGGCGCCCTCGAAGATCTCGAGCCGACTCCCCGGCATCCGGGCGTGAGCCGCGTGGGCGTGTTCGACGGGGATGATGTCGTCCTGGTCGCCCCACATCAGAAGCGACGGCACCGCGCCCGCCAGATAGAGCCGGTCGTTCGCGCTCACCGTCTGCCCGCCCGGGTCGACCACGGCACGCATCGTCTGGATGAAGGCGTGGCGGTTCTCGGGCTCGGCCAGCGAGGCATAGGCGCGCCACATCTCGCCCGCGTGGGGGGCGCGGATCCCGCGGTCGTGGAGGAACGAGTTGAGTTCGTTTCCGCGATCGCGCAGGAAGCGCGGGAAGAAGAGTGGCATGAGGAACTCGGCGCCCGGAAGGGTGAGCATGCGCAGCAGCCAACTCACCTCGCGCCCGAGCCCGCCGGCGCCGACCAGCACAAGGCGTTCGCACAGCTCCGGGTGTTGATAGGCGAGCTGCATGGCGACGCCGCCGCCGAGGGACTGGCCCACGAGCGTGGCTCGCTCGATGCCAAGTGCCCCGCTCAGCAGGTCACGAAGGCCGCTCGCGTGGGCGCCGAGCGAGTAGTCCCCCATGGGCTTCGCCGACTCGCCGTGGCCGAGCAGGTCGGGGGCGATCACGGTGTAGTCGCGCGCGAGCACCGGCATGGTCTCCCGCCAGGTCCGCGAACTCCCCGCCATGCCGTGGATCAAGAGGATCGCCGGGCCGCTCCCCGCCATCCGGTAGCCGACGTCGTGGCCGTGCAGCCGGACGTGTTGCAGCCGGAACGAGGATCGATCGGTCACGCTTCTTCTCCGGTTTCGGGTTCGCTGGCCAACGCTTCGACAGCCGATGCGCAGAGCCAGGCCCGGACCTGGGTCGGGTCGTCGCAGAGCCCCAGGTAGGCTCGGCGTCCGCGCGGCAGCTCGGCGCCGCACTTCGAGCAGTCGACGGCCTGGTTGAGGACGACCTCGTTCCATGCCTGGACCGGCGCGATCCGGTCGGCGGCGTCGGGCAGCGCCTCGCCGCAGGGCGCATCGGCGTCCGCCGCTCGTCTGCGCGCGGTGCGGCCGACCCGCTGGGCGAGCTCGACGGAGTCGCTGACGATCATGTCCACGTTCGCGACCACGTCGTCCACGAGGTGGAACGTGTCCTCAAGGACGGTGCGGATCATCTGCGACACGGTCGTGCGTCGCCGACGCGCCTCGTCCTTGAGGGTCGTCTCGAGTGTCTCGGGCACCCGGGTCTGGATCAAACGATCCTTGCGTTCGGTCATGTCCGGAGGCTACTGCGCCTCGCCGTCTTGTCCGTCGAGCAGCTCCGAAGCCAGCTCCCCGATGCGCCGGTTGACGTCGCGGATCACGTCGTAGACCGCCCCGATCGACCGGTCCTGGATCTCGCGCACGTCGGCGGCCGTCGCCGCGAGGAGGCCGTTGCGCTCCATCACTTCGAGGGGCAGGTCGGCGATCGATCGATGGATCCCCTCGACGCCGGTCACGCCGCGGTCGACGGTGTCCTGGAGCCGTGTGGTCAGGGTGGTCAGGTTCGGGTCGGAATGGGTCGTCGTCATGGCGGTCTCCTGGAGGCCTGGGCGGCGGCCTCAGCCTTTCGTATGTCATACGTAATACAACGTAATACGACCTGTGGCAACCCCAAAAAGCCGCTACGGGCATGCGCGCGACACGGAGCCCAGCTAGGGCAGCCAGCCTCTCGGGTTGGCCTCCACCTGCGACCGCATCTCTTCGAGCGCTGCTTCCAGGCGCACGGCCTCTTCGGGATGAAGTTTCGAGAGTTCGTGCCCCTCCTCGTCGCGGTCGACCCGAGAGAGGTGGGAGCGGTCGCGGCCCAGGTCGCCCGTCGAGCGCAGGTACTTGAAGGGCCCGGAGCGGACAGCTCCGGGCAACGAGTCGAGCACGGGGAAGAAGTAGAGCGGTTCGTGGGGGCTCCCTGCCCTGCCTTCCAGGAGCGCCGTCAGATCCCGGCCGTCGATCTCTCGGTCCGTCGGAAGCGGCAGGCCGGCCAGCGAGAGCAGGGTCGGGAAGAGGTCGGTGTTCATCGCGGGCTCGTGGCTCTCGCTTCGGGCGGCGACGCGGCCGGGCCAACGCACGATCATCGGCACCCGTTGGCCGCCTTCTAGGATTTCGCCCTTCCTGCCGCGGAGCGGCCCGGGGCTCCCGTTGTAATCCGCGCCGTTGTCGCTCGTGATGAACACTGCCGTCGTCTCGGCGAGACCCAGCCGGTCGAGCGCCGCGAGGATGGCGCCCGTACTGCGGTCGAGATCCTCGACCACGTCGCCATAGACGCCGCCCTCGGACTCGCCGGCGTGGCCCTTCGAAGCGTAGTGGGGCACGTGAGGGAAGGTGTGGGCGAGGTAGAGGAAGAAGGGACGCTCGCGATTCGCCTCGAGGAAGGCGATGGACTCGTCCGTGTAGCGCTCCGTCAGCTCCCTCTGGTCGATGCCCCCGGGGCCGAGGGGCCGCGCCTCGTCGCGCTCTCCACTCCCGAAGAGGCCCGGACTGCGCAGATCTTCGTGGATGACCTCCCGGCCGCGGTAGAGATCGAGCGGCACCATGTCGTTGCTGTAGAGCACGCCGAACCAGGATTGAAAGCCGAAGTCCACCGGATGGTGGCCCGGCCGGCCGCCGAGGTGCCACTTGCCCACCATCGCCGTCGCATACCCTGCCTCGCCGAGGGCCTCGGCGAGCGTGATCTCGTCCCTTGGCAACTCGTTGGCCCAGCCCAGCATGCGGCGGCCCGTGCCGATCAGCGAGTCGTCGGGGAAGTAGACATGGCGATCGGTCAGGGTCCGCGGCGGATAGCGTCCGGTCAGTAGCGCTGCGCGGGAAGGCGTACAGACCGACGAAGCGGAGTAGAAGCTCGTCATCCGCAGGCCCTCCTCGGCGGCGAGGTCGATTGCGGGCGTGTCGATGAGGCGGTTGCCGTAGCTCGACAGGTCGCCGTAGCCGAGATCGTCGAAGAAGATCACCACGAAGCTCGGCGCCGTCGGGCTCACCTCAGGGAGCGAAGCGAGATAGCGCTCCTTCTGCGCCAAGTGCGTGGGCTCGGCCGGGCCGAGCAGGAAGCGTGCCTGGACGTAGCGCGCCGTCAGGCCCACCAAGGCCAGACCGACGACGATGACCACGATGGAGCCCGTGACTCGAGCGAGGAAACGAAAGACGCGCAGCGAGGTTCTCCTGGGTCGCGTGCCTAGCGGGGATCCAGTCGGAGCAGGCGCCTCGGCGGGAAGCCCGTCACGATCCGGAACGCCACAGGGTGGGGATGCTCGCCATCGACGCGGTCATGTTCGGCGCCGCTGACGGGGACGGCCCGGTAGGCTCGCTTCTGGCCCTCCACGGTGGCCTGGACCTCCGGGTTCTCGAGCGTGCGCCGGTACCACCCGCGCGGCCAGTGGTTGGCCGAGACGTAGAGGCTTCCTTCGCTGTCGAGGCGCGACACGACCCGTTCGTGCTGGGCCCCACCCGCATCGGTCGTCGTGAGGACGAGCGTCGACTCGTTCGCGGGCTGGAAGACCCCGAGCATCGATTCGAACGTGACCACGATCCCGACGTAGACGATGACCACGAATACGGCGATCTTCACGGCTCTCATCAGCTTCCTCCCCTGCCCGTCTGCGTGCGAACCCCGGGGCGGCGGTCGCCTCGGGCCGAACGCGGTCAAGCAGACGGATCCTAGCTTTCTTCCTGTCTCATCGAGACTTCCCTCGCCATCGTGGATATCGCCGAGGGTTGGTACCCTGCTGGGGATGGCACGTCTGGCCCTGGTGATTGCGTTGCTGGCTACCGGCGCTGCCAACGCGCAGCCCGCCCCGATGGGAGCGGGTTCCAATCCGTGGCAGAGCGTGAGCCCGGCTGCCACTTGTGCGGCCTTCCTCCCCGAAGATCGGCCCCTGTGCGAGGAGCGTGTCCGCCATCACCTCGCGCGCATGGACGAGCTCAGACGTCAGCAAGCGGGCGGCGAGACGGGTGAGGGCTGTGACCTCCACTGCGACGTCTACCAAGAGATGTGGCGCCTGCGCAACGACACCAAGGGTTGGAGCATTCGAGCGATCCGGGCGGTGACTGGGGACGCCCGTGCCCGACGCGCGGCGGAGCTCGCCGAACTCGACGCGCGCCGCGCAGGCCTGACGGCAGAACGAGACCCGCTCGCCGCCGAGCTCGAAGAGCTGCGCAAGGGCCGCGTGATCCAGCTCTACCAGAACACCGAGACCGGCGCGATCGTGGAGCACTCAGGTCGCTTCTTCGAGCCCAGCCCTCCCCTGCGCCACGTTGGCGACCGTCGTGCACCCCAGATGGCCGGCGGTCTGCGCCGCATCGCAGAGGGCGAGGTGCGCCTCGGCGAACTCGACGCCGAGCTCGCCGAGCTCGATGCCGAGCGGGCCCGCCTCGACCCCCGGAATGCCCCGCCCGACGCCACCGAGATGGTGATCCAGAGCATGTGGGGCAACGACTGCAACGAGGCCGAGGCCCAGGCCTGGCTGGCCGACTGTCGCCAGTGCGGCCGCGGCGCGCTGACCGCACGGCCCTGTCCGTTTTAGCAGCCCCCGAAGCGGCGCTGGCCCGGGTGAAACGGCTTTCAGCTCCCGCCTGGGTGCCGTCTGCCGTCCCCGGTGCCGCGGGATGCCGATCTACGCCGGCTCGGTTCGAGCCGGACGCTGCAGGACGGGAGCGAGATCCAGCTGTCGAACCTGGCGGGGAGTGTCCAGGTGCTGGCCATGGTCTACACACATTGCGAGCACGCTTGCCCACGCATCATCGCCGACATGCATCGCATCCGAAGCCAGTTGAAAGAGAGCAAGGGGCGGGTCGACTACTTGCTCGTAAGCCTCGACCCAGAGCGGGACGACGTGGAGCGGCTCGCCCATTTTGCAAAGACGAGTCGCCTCGGCCAAGACTGGACGCTGTTACGTGCTGCGGATCGGACGGTTCGTGAGCTCGCCGCCGCTCTCGGGATCCGCTACCGCCGCGTCAGCAAAGAGGAGTTCATCCGCTCCAGCGTCATTTCGGTCCTGGATGCCTATCCGCCGACGCTACAGGGCAAGCTCTCGTTCGTTTTCCCCGGTCAGTCGTCCAGGAACTCGAGGCCTTCGAATTTTCCTGAACTTCGCCAAGTGTTGATGTAATCGAAGTAGGCGGCCGGTCCGGCGGGGTAGCCGCCGGCGTTGCGGCGGTCTGCCGGCGTCGGTAGCTGGCCCTCGTTGTTGTAATAGCCCGGCGTACAGTCAGGGCTGCTGAGAAGCGCTTCCGGGCCGCTGTCGACCAGCTCCATCCACGCCCGCTCGCCCTCCTCGGTCACCTCCACCTGGGTGGCGTCGGCCTCGAGGGCCTTCGCGACGATCGCGGCGATGCTCTTGCCGGCATCGTTGAGGTTGTGCGTGATGTTGGAGATCAGCCGGGCGCCTTGGCTCAGGCCCTCGATGAAGAGCGAGGGGAAGCCGTGGACGTGCACCCCGTGCATGCTTCGCATGCCCTCCGCCCAGTGCTCGGACAGGGTCAGGCCATCGCGGCCGACCGTCTCGTAGTCGGCGGTGTGGGAGAGGTGCACTTCGAAGCCCGATGCGAAGACGATGCAGTCGAGTTCGTAGTGGGTTCCATTCGCCCAAATCCCGGTCTCGTCGATGCGCTCGACCCCCTTGCCATCGGTGTCGATGAGGTGGTTGGTCGGCACATTGTAAGACTGGAGGTACTCGTCGTGGAAGCAGGGCCGCTTGCACAGCTGTCGGTACCAGGGCTTGAGGACCTCGGCGGTTGCCGGGTCGTTGACGATCTCGTCGACTCGGGCTCGGATCTCATTCATCTTCTCGTCGTCGCTGTCGCTGTAGGCCTTGGCGATCAGCGCGGGGCCGAACTCGCTGCCGGTCTTGCCCATCTCTTCGACGGCTCGGTCGCGGATGCGTTTGGCGATGTCGGTCCAGCCGTCCTTGACGAGATCCTCATCGGTGAATCCGCCCATCTGGAGGGTTGCGAAGTTCATCAGCCACTCGCTTTGCCATCCCGGCTTGAGCTCGGCGAACTCGTCGGGATCGATCGAGTGGTTGTTGCGCACGTCGATGGACGAGGGCGTGCGCTGGAACACGAAGAGCTCGCCCGCGTCGCGCGCGAGCCCCGGGATGCATTGGACGGCGGTGGCGCCGGTGCCGATGATGCCCACCCGTTTGTCGGCCAGCTTCTCCATCGGGGCACCGCCCCAGTCGCCACCGGTGTAGTCGTAGTCCCAGCGCGCAGTGTGGAAGGTGTGGCCCTTGAAGGACTCGATCCCGGGAATGCCCGGCAACTTCGGGCGAGTCATCGGCCCGGTGCCCATCGCGACGAATCGCGCTCGGAAGTGGTCACCGCGGTCTGTCTTGATCTCCCAGCGTGAGGATGCGTCGTCCCACTCGAGGCTGGTTACTTGGGTCGAGAACAGCGCCTTGTCCGTGAGATCGAAGGTCTTGGCGATGCGTTGTGCGTGTTCGAAGATCTCTTTGCCGTAGACGTACTTCTTGCTGGGCATATACCCAGTCTCTTCGAGTAGAGGCAGGTAGACCATCGCCGCGGTGTCACACATCGCACCGGGATAGCGGTTCCAGTACCAGACTCCGCCAACGTCGCCGGCACCGTCGATGATGCGGACATCGGTCACGCCGAGCTTTTGCAACTGGGCTCCCGTGCAGAGGCCGGAAAAACCGCCGCCGATCAGGGCCACGGTGACGTCGTCTGTCACGGGGTCGCGATCGACATCCCCGACCCAGGGGTCGTCGGCCAGATCGGCGAACCGGCCGCTCGGTTCCATGTACTGCTCTGCGCCGTCGGCACGGAAGCGCTTGTCTCTTTCAATCTGATATTTCTCGCGGAGCGCTTCGTTGTCGGACTGGCCGGAGGGGGTGGTGGCGGACACGGTGATCTCCAATGAGAGTTTGGCGACTGCAATATTGTAAGTGACTAACATATAAAAGTCATTTACATTTTGGCCATGGATCTAGGAACAGTGCGGGCCATTCCATCACTTCGGGAGCGCAAGAAGGCCAAGACCCGCGCCGCATTGATCGAGGCGTCCCAGCGACTCTTCGCGAGGCAGGGCTACACCGGAACCACCCTCGAGGACATCTCGGCTGAAGTGGACATCACCACGCAGACGCTGCTGCGCTACTTCGATTCGAAGGCCCAGCTGGCGTTGGCCCCGCTAGCGGGCCACCTCGGGGAGATCGAGCGCTTTCTCCAGGACGAGAACCGCACGGTCGACACGTTGTCGGCTTGGCGTCGCTATTTGCAGCGAGAGGCCGAGGAAGCCACGAATCCGTCTGAGTCGACCATCGCTACGTATGTCGCAAATCTCCGCGCCTACGATGCATGGACTGACAAGGATCCCCTCTTGGTCGCCCGTCTCAGCGGCGTAGAGCGAGAGCTCCAGGAGATTCTGGCGAAAGCCTTGGCCCGGGACGCCGGGGTCGGATCCGATGACCTGCACTCGACGTTGGTCGCCGCCCTACTCGTCGCCGGGCGCAGGACCATCTGGGACCGCTGGCTCGCGCGCAGCTGTGACACCGACTCCCTCGTCGACGACCAGCTGGCCGTGGTGGACTACGCAGTTGGGAGCCGGCGATTCCGAGCTGAGTAGATGGCACGCCGTCCTCCAAACAGATCGGTCATCTGCTGGAGTGCTTCCACGTCCTCAGGGCAACTAACCGAACTCGAACTTCTTGCGCCCTCGACGTAGGTGCATGCGCGGGGATCCTCGGGCCGGTGGGGACGGTTCGCCTTCGTAAGCGACCGATCTGGCGCGCGCAGCGCCGCAGCCCGATTCGCGAGCGCCACGGCGCCTGGCCGCGTTCGTTCAACCGGATCGCTTGAGAGTGAACACGTCCTCGGGGTGGCGCCGGCCGCGGATGGCGACGGCCGGGCTCGGGCGGAGGTCATCGGCCGCGGGGCCGGCAGCGTTCCGGGTGGCCTCGTCGATGACCATCGCAGCGTCCAGATCGCGAGTCAGGTCCTGAAGACGTGCAGCCAGGTTCGTCGTGTCCCCGATCGCGCTCCAGATCTCGCGATCGACGGCGCGGATGTTTCCCACGAACGCGGTGCCCGTGGCGATTCCCACGCCGACCGAGATTCCGCCCGGCCGGTCGGAGCCCGGAGCGCGCACGGAAGGCACGCTCTCCAGGATGGCGCGGCCGGCTGCGAGCGCCGCAGCTTCCTTCTGGGGCAGCGGCTCGGGCGCGCCGAAGACCGCCATCATCCCGTCGCCGTTGAACTCCACGACGCTGCCAGCGTGCTTGTTGATCAGCTCCGAGATCTTGCGCGTGTAGTCGTTCACGGTCGAGAAGACCTCTCGGGCGCCCTGCCCGTCCGAAAGCTTCGTGTAGCCGCGGATATCGACGAACAGCACCGAGACCTCTCGCTCTTCCGATTCGAGCTTGTGACCGCGCTCGAGCTGGGTCGCAACGGCGCCCGGGACGTAGCGCCGCAGATCGTCCTGCATCTTGCGTGCCTGACGCAGGACCTCCGCGTCGTCGAAGCGGGAGAGCTCGGCCGACAGCTTGCTCGCCACGCCCGAGAGCAGGGCCAGGTCCGTTTCGGTGTAGACGTCTCCGGAGCCCTTGGCACCGAGGCAGACGAATGCCTCGATGCGTCCATCGCGCTGCACGGGCACGACGACCTGCGCACCCAGGCTCTCCAGCACGGCGCGTCCGGCGCCGGCGAGCGCGCTGGCGCGAGGGGCATCCCTCCGGAATGCACCGCTGCCGAGCGCGGCGATCAGCTCGGAGCGTCCATCCACGGCCGAGGGGACGACGCGGCCGTGCACGTAGCTCGGAGCGAACGACTCTCCCGCCTGCGCGTAGATCACGCATGACTCCGGCGCGATCAGGGCCTGCAATCGCTCGCCCGCCCGAAGCAGCAGCTCCTGTGGGGTCGCGCAGAGGGACAGCTCGGCATGGAGCGCTTCGACACCGCGCGCCAGAGCGTACCGCTCGCGGAAGAACGCGCGCTCGATCAAGGGGCGCAGGCGCCTGTCGGCGGGCACGATCAGCGCAGCGAGTGCCAGCGAGAGTGCAATCTGGCCACTCGCAGGGTCGATTCCGATCCGGAGGGACGCCGCTTCCGCCACACGCGGCACGGCGACCAGGCCCGTCGCGACCAGGAGCCCGATCGAGACGTTGTACGATGCGGTGGCGCTGATCATCCGGTCGATGTCGAACATGTTGTAGCGGACGATCGCGACTACGACGCCGATCGGAACCAGGGCGAAGGCGCCGTAGCTCACGAATACGAACGGGATCAAGACCGGGTTCCACACGGCCAACGCACCCGCAAGCATCGATGGGACCATCGCGCAGTACAGACCGAACAGGGCCCACTTGACCTGCCGCCGCCCGACGGCGTCGGTTCGTCGATAGTTTCGCGTGCCGACTACCAGGCAGGTGAGGAACAACAGCACCACCGCCGAGTCGATGCCGACGTTGCCCAGCTCGTGCGGCAGCGGTGCGCCAACGATGGCGGAGAGTTCGAGCACCCCCATCACGGCAAAGAGCCAGGGGCCGTACCGTGCGAGTGGGCCCCGCCGCGGTGCGTCCTGCGGAAACATCACGATGGCACGCAACGCCAGCGGATGGACCAGGATTGCGGCACAGGCGTGGATCGCCAGCAGGCCGTACGTCACCGGGGGCGAAGCCACGGAGTACGAGGCGAAGGCGATGGCTGCGGCGAAGAAAGCCCAGGAGAAGGCGCGTCCCATCGCTGAGCTTCGCGCACGCACGAACAGCAGCAGGGCCGCCGCGAAGAACGCGAGCGAGGCCGGCAGCGCGGGCCGGGCGACGGCGAGCGAGCCGAGTGGCAGCACGGTCGTCGCGCGCTCTCCCGAGCGCTCGTACACCACCGGCACCGTTTGGTCGCGGTTGGCCTCGACCGGCACGGTGGCGAAGAACCCGAACGCGCCCACGCCCGCGAGGTCGGCAGAGCCGAGCCTCAGGAGGCGGTCCCCAGGACGAAGGCCCGAGCGCTCCGCGTCCAGCCAGGGCACGAAGCCCTTCACCGTGGGATGGCCCCCGACCTCGGGCGAGGCGGCAACGTAGAGTGACGAGATCGGCGTCCCGAGCAGTGCCGAACGGACGCTGAGCGTGAAGCAGCCGGCCCAGAGCACCAAGAGCACACTGACAACCGCGATGTCCCTGGCCCGCAGTGATCTCAATTCGAGGCCCTCGACTGGAGTCTAGCGATGCAACAAGCGCCTGCAGATGGGGCTCGGCGCCGAGGTGCGCGGGCCTGGCGTGTCGAGTTCGAGACGACCGAAGGTGCGTTCTGCCGCGAGCGGCCGGAAGCGCGTCTCGCTCTTCGCGCGCGCAGCAGCGAGCAGGCGCCCCCGACCCAATCGTGTGTCGCGCTCACGCTCGCTGTGGCGTCTGGTCGCATTCTTCGATCGGCGGACCCGGAGTCCATGGGTCGCGACGCAGCGCGCGGGGTGGGAGCCCGGTAACCGCGGGAACCCGGCCGAGACGGGAACCGTTCCAACCGACGACCCTGGATCTCCAGATCATCCGCTCGCGCCTCGGGGGCACCCGCTGCCAACTCGAATTCGCGTCAGGAGACCCAACCGGCGAGACGGCCGTTCGCCCAGCGCAGGAAACCGGGCACGACCCGGGACGCGTAGTAGAGCCCCCAGGCCTCGGCCGAGATCGGCGCCACGGCACGGTTTCGCTGAACCGCTCGCAGGGTATTGCGCGCAACCCGCTCGGGGCCGTAGCCCCGCCGGCGATAGAAGGCGGCCGTGCGTCGACGGTTCTCCGGATCCGCCGCCGCTCCGTACAAGCGTGAACGCTCCACGATCGCGGTATCGATGAACCCCGGGCAGATCGCGGTGACCCCGATCCCCGCGGACCGCAGCTCGCCGTGCATCGCCACCGACAGGCCCAGGATGGCGGACTTGGTCGCGGCGTAGGCAGACTGTGCGGGAAGCGGCGCGTACGCGGCAGCCGAGGCGACGTTGACGACGTGCCCCGGGCGGCCCCGCTTCACCATCTCGGGCACGAAGAGGTGGCACCCGTGAACGACCCCGAAGAAGTTCGTGCGCACGATCCACTCCCAGTCGTCTAGGGACGTCTCGAGGAAGAACCCTCCGAGCCCGACTCCCGCGTTGTTCACGAGCAGGTCGACCGCGCCCCACTCGCCGTGGACGTCGGCCGCAAAGCCCTCCATCTCGGCGCGGGAGCCCACGTCGACTCGACGTGCGAGCACCTCGCAGCCGAGGCCGCGGAGATCCTCCTCGGCCTCCCCGAGCCGCCCCTCGTCTAGCTCACAGATCGCGAGCCGGGCGCCACGGCGTCCACACTCGCGAGCCAGCTCGCGACCGATGCCGCTGCCGGCCCCGGTCACCAACGCCGTCGCCCCGGTCAGGTCGCGGACGTCCACGGTTCAGGACTCGAAGAGACGTGGCTGGAGCGCGATGAAGCCTCGCTTGGCGTCCTCGGGAATGCCCTCGGGAAGCGCGGCGATCTCCCGAGCCAGCGCCCGCGCCGCCTCCAGGAGCTCCGCAGGTTCGACGACGCGATTGACGAGCCCGACCTCGCGCGCCTCGACTGCATCGTAGGTTCGACCCGTGAGGCACATCTCACGCGCCGGTCCCGAACCGAGCACCGACCGCATCAGATCGTAGAACGCTGCGGCCCCGAACTTCACCTGCGGCTGGCCGAAGACCGCCGTGCTCGACGCCAGACGGAAGTCGCACATGGCGGCCAGGTCACAGCCACCCCCAAGGGCCGGCCCGTTGACCGCTGCGATCAGAGGCTTCGCGAAGGTGAAGACCCGGCGGTGGTACTCCATCGCATCCGCAAAGACCTGTGCCATCTCTCCACCGGCGAGCTCCGATCGATCGAAGCCTGCACAGAAGGCGGGCGCAGCGCCGGTGAGAACGACCGCACGAACGACCTCGTTCTTCTCCAAGGCGTCGAGCCGCTCGACGATCTCCTTGCGCAGGGCCAACGAGAGCGCATTCCGCTTCTCGGGGCGATCGAGCGTCAGCACGGCAACGCCGTCCGCCGCTTCAAGGGTGGTCAAGGCATCCGTCATCGCGGCCTCCTCACTGGGTGGGGCGGAACCGGATCCTGTGCCGCGTGCCGACACGACCTCTGCTTCCGTCCGTACCCCATGTTAGACCGCCCGATACCCGTAGTTGAGGCAGTCGATCACGCCATGGCGATCCAGCCCGCTGACCACCGAGTGTGCAGCGCAGCTTGAAACCGTCCCGCCGCAGGCTCCTCGCAGGGACTTGCCATGCCGCCAATACCCGGTCCTCGAGCGAAAACGCAGCTTGAACCGCTTGGCTGCTGAGCTTCCTCTTCCGCCACGACGGCGCGCTCGACGACAACGACTTCGGTGTTCTCTGGCACGACGACGGGAGCGGCGGCGCCACGCTTCCAGCCAGGTCGCCCCGGCCCTTTCCTCTTGACGACAGGTCCTCCTCGGTCAATCATTCGTAAACCGAATTCGGCTTCGGATTAATTCTCCATTGATATCAGTGACTTGATGGGGACAAGGGGGATGCCCCGTTGAGCAAGAGCCCGTGGATCGCCGATCTCTCCTGGGTCCGGGAGGCGCGCCAGCCGCGAAGCCGGAGGACCCTCGGCCTGCTGCTCGACGCGGCCGAGGCGCTGATCTCCGAGAAGGGCATCGACGACGCGACGGTGGGCGACGTGGCCGCCCGGGCCGGGTGTTCGGTGGGCGCCTTCTATCACCACTTCCGCGACAAGGGCGCCCTCGTCCAGGCGCTGCTCGCGCGCCTCGCCCACGAGTTCCGCGAGACCATGGACGCAGCCGTCGACCCGGCGCGGTGGGACGGCGCCTCCATCTCCGAGATCCTCGAGGCGTACGTCGAGTTCTCCCTCGATGTTGGGCGCGAGCATTCGGGCCTCGCGCGCGCGCAGCTGGGGCTCGCGCTTCGCAGCCCCGCCGCCGCCACGCAGCTGCTCGAACTCCAACTCGAGCTGAGCCAACGCCTCGCGGATCTCTTGCGCGCGCGCCGCGACGAGGTCGGCCACGCCGACCCCGAGCTCGCCATCGACTTCGCCCTCGAACAGCTCCGCTCGCTGCTGATTCTGCGGCTCGAAGGCATCGCCCTCGGGTCGCGGCTCGAACGCGTCGGCGATGTGGACTTCGTTCGAGAAGCCATCGCCTCGGCCTGCGCCTACATGCAGATCCCGCCGCCCCACGTCGGGAGACCCCCGCGTGAGCGAGAAGAGTGTGCAGGAGTGAAGGCCGCTTCGAACCGGAACGGGAGGAGGAACCATGGCGTCCCCGGGTAGCTCGGCTGATGGAAGATCGGCTCACTGGCACCTCGACCGACGTCGTTTCCTCAAGCTCTCGGGGCTCGCCGCGGCGGCTACAGCGGCCGGGAGCCTTCCGCTCTTCCACTTCCGCGAAGAAGCGGTCGCCTCTGCGGCGACCGGCGCGCGCAACCCGGCGAAGCTCGGCAACTGGCAAGACCTCTATCGCCAGCGCTGGAGCTGGGACCACGTCGCCAAGGGCACCCACGGCTGGCTGAACTGCCGCAGCGCCTGCAACTTCGACCTCTACGTGAAGGACGGCATCGTCGTCCGCGAGGAGCAGACCGCGAACTACGAGGCGTCGGAGCCGGGAGTGCCCGACTTCAACCCGCGCGGCTGCCAGAAGGGCGCCTGTTACACCGAGGTCATGTACGGCCCGGGCCGGCTCTCGGTTCCGCTCAAGCGGGTCGGCCCGCGCGGTGGCGGCGGGTGGGAGCAGATCTCCTGGGACGACGCCCTCGCGGAGATCGCCGAGAAGCTCGTGACGATCGCCGAGAAGGACGGCACCGACAGCATCATCCACGACCTCGGGCCGCACTTCGACCAAGGCCCGACGACGGCGGGCCGGGTTCGCTTCTTCGGCCTCGCAGGGGCGACCCTCTCGGATGACTGGGCCGAGATCGGCGATCTGAACCTCGGCGCCACCCTGACCTTCGGCCTTCCCCACGTGGGTGGCGGCTCCGACGAGTGGTTCCTCTCGGACTACCTCGTCGTCTGGATGATGAACCCGGCGGTCACCCAGATCGCCGACGCGCACTTCCTGTTCGAAGCGAAGTACAACGGCTCCGAGCTGGTCGTGGTCGACCCGCAGTACAGCGCGACGGCGGTCCATGCCGACCAGTGGGTTCCGATCCGGCCGGGCACCGACGCCGCCCTCGCCCTCGCCACGGCGCGGCACATCTGGGAGACCGGACGCATCGATCTCGACTACGTCCGCGAGCAGACCGACCTGCCGATCCTGGTGCGCCTCGACACGGGCCGCTTCCTGAACGAGGCCGACCTTCGCGAGGGCGGGGAGAAGGCCCTGGTCTACGTCTGGGACCCCGCGGCGGGCGCGCCGGTGCCAGCCCCCGGGGCGACGGGCAACGTCGAACAGCCGCGCCTCGACCTGGGGGGCCTCGAGCCGCCGATCGAAGGGCGCTTCACCGTGACCCTGCACGATGGCTCCGAGACCGCCGTCGTCCCCGTCGGTTCGCTACTTCGCGAGCATCTGGAGCCCTGGACCTTCGAGGAGACCGCGAAGGTGACCGGCCTCGCCGTCGAGCAGATCGAGCAGTTCGCCGAAGGCTTCGCCCGGGCCAAGCGCCCCATGGTGCTCTCGAGCTGGGGCTCGAACCGCTTCTTCCACTCGGATCAGATGAACCGGGCGAAGATCCTTTGCCTGTCTTTGAAGGGTGCGGTCGGACGCAAGGGCTCCGGCTATCACTCGACCGGATGGATCGAGACCGGCTCCCTCGGCATCGGCGACCGCACCGGGCTGCGCGGCCGCCTCGAACTCTTCATGAACATCGACCTCGGCCGGCTCTTCGACCTCGCGGTGGAGCGCGTCCGCGGGCGGATCAGCGCCCAGCGGATGATGTGGGAGTTTGCGGGCGAGATGGGCGAGGAGTTGGCCTGCCTCACCAACGCGGCGAGTCTGAACCTCGGCTACCAGGGCATCGCGGAAGACCTCGACCGCGAGCAGGCGGGGCTCTACCCGCGCCCGCTCACGGAGTACGACCGCGAGGCGCGCGAGAAGGGCTGGATGCCCCGCTTCCCGACGAAGGCCGCGAGGGCCTGGGTGACCGGCGGCAACAACGTCCTGCGGCGCTCGAACCTGCCCCAGCGTTCGCTCGAGCACCTCTGGCCCGGGCTCGACCTGGTCGTGGACGTCAACCCGAAGTTCACCTTCACCGGCATGCACGCCGACTACCTGCTGCCCGCGGCGGGCTACTACGAGAAGCGCGGCATCAAGTACGCCGTCGCCTACATCCCCTATCTCCACTACTGCGACGCGGCGGTCCCGCCCGTCGGCGACTCGAAGGACGAGTGGGAGATCTTCTGGCGGCTCGCCCAGGAGGTTCAGCGCGTCGCCCGGGAGCGCGGCACGCCGGTGCTCGACGGCTGCGGAAAGTTCCCGATCGATCTCTCGACCATCGGCGACCGCTTCTCGTTCCACGGCAAGTTCGGCCCCGAGGATACGCGCGAGGTCACCCAATACATCCTCGACGCCGCCAGTACGACGAAGGGGATGACCGTCGAATCGCTCGAGAAGACCGGTGTCGAGAAGTTCAAGGGGGCCGGCGGGCCGAGCGGCCAGCCCCAGATGTTCAACGAAGACTGGAAGGGCGAGGGCGTGCTGCGCGGTCTCACTCACTTCACCGAAAAGAAGTGGCCGTGGCCCACGCGCACGGGGCGGCAGCAGTTCTACATCGATCACCCCTGGTTCCTCGAGGCGGGCGAGGCGCTGCCCACGCACATCGAGAGCCCGAAGGTGGGGGGCGACCTTCCGTTCCAGCTGATCTCCTGCCACGCGCGCTGGAGCATCCACAGCATCTGGCGCGACGATCCGATGATGTTGCGCCTGCAGCGCGGCGAGCCGGCCCTCTACCTGAACCCGCGCGACGCCGAGCGCGTCGGTGTGGCCGACGGCGACTGGGCCGAGGTCGAGAACCGTATCGGGCAGGTCTTCATGCGGGTCAAGTACTCGACGATGGTCCGGCCGGGCGTCGCCTACTACTTCCACGCCTGGGAGCCGCACCAGTTCCCGAACCACGAGAGCTACAAGTTCGTGACGCCGGGCTTGATGAACCCGCTCCACTTCGCCGGCAAGGAGGGTCAGCTGCGCTGGCGCTTCGGCGTCTGGGAGCCTGGCACCCAGGTGCAGGACACGCGTGTATCGATCCGGCCGCGAGACCCCGATGCCGACGACGCGATCCGCGCCAGCACCGGCGCAGGGCAGGAGGCCTAGGCGATGGCGAGCCAGAACCCGACGACGCGACAGATCGCCATGGTGCTCGACCTGAACAAGTGCATCGGATGCCAGACCTGCACCATCGCGTGCAAGAAGCTCTGGAACACCGACACGGGCACGGGCTACGCCTACTGGAACAACGTCGAGACGCTTCCCGGCAAGGGCTATCCGAAGGACTGGGTCGAGAGCGGTGGCCGCACCCCCGAAGGCGAGGTGAAGGCCGGCCGCGTCCCGAACCTCGACGACGAGTACGGTCGCGCGTGGAACTTCAACCACGAGGCGGTGCGCAAGCGATCCGGAGAAGGGAAAGAAAAGCCTTGGCTCCGCCCCGACGGGGCGCCGCGCTGGGGAGCGAACTGGGACGAGGATCGCGGCGCCGGCGACTACCCCCAGGAGAACCACTACTTCTACCTGCCGCGGCTCTGCAACCATTGCACGCACCCGGCCTGCCTCGATGCGTGCCCGCGCAGCGCGATCGAAAAGCGCGACGAAGACGGGATCGTGCTCGTGGATCAGGATCGCTGCCACGGGTATCGCTTCTGCGTCGAGGCGTGCCCGTACAAGAAGGTCTACTTCGATCCGAAGCGGCAGGTCTCGGGGAAGTGCATCTTCTGCCTTCCTCGCATCGAAGAGGGCGTGGCGCCGGCCTGCGCCCGGCAGTGCCCGGGGCGCCTGCGCTTCGTCGGCTACCTCGACGACGAAGCGGGGCCGATCTGGAAGCTCGTGAACCGGTACAAGGTGGCGCTGCCGCTACACCCGGAGTTCGAGCTCGGGCCGAACGTCTTCTACGTGCCTCCGATGAGCCCGCCCAAGCTCGACGAGAAGGGCCGCCCGACCGGCGAGCCGCGCATCCCGACTGAGTATCTGGTCGGCCTCTTCGGCAAGCGCGTGCACGAGGTGCTCGCAACCCTCGAGAGTGAGCGCGAGAAGCGGCGGCAGGGCGAACCGAGCGAGCTGATGGATCTGCTGATCGCCTACGACTGGAACCAGAACTTCGCGCTCGGTCCGCGCGAGCGAGAGGTGCTGTAGTGCGGAGCAAGATCTCGATGATTGCCGCCCCGGTCGGCCTCTCCCCCGGAGGCTACGTCCCGAAGGCTTATGCCGAGCGGACTGCGCCGAAGACGCCCGTGGCCGAGTTCGAAGCCGCGAAGAGCGGAGACGTCTGGCAGATCCGGCTGCGCTGGGCGTGTGCCGAGCCGCACCGCGAGTTGGGCGACGACGTGGATCGCTTCATCGACGCGGCCGCCGTGCTGGCGCCGACCGTCGCCGACGCACCCATGATGACGATGGGCGCACCCGGCAAAGCCCTGGAAGGCGCGCTCTGGCGCGCCGATCGCACGGGTCTCATCGGCGTTCGCGCCGAGGGCCTCGGCACCGTCGAGCGCGGCGACGCACCCGAGGGATGGGGCGCCAAAGCGGAGTGGAAGGCTGGCCGCTGGAGCCTCGACTTCGAACTTCCGGGTTGGAGTGTCCTCGACGCCCGCCGCCGACTCGCCTTTGCCATCTGGCAGGGCGCCGAAGGCGGCCGCGGCGGCCTCAAGTCCGTGTCGCCCGGTTGGATCGAGATCGGGACGTGAGCGAAGCGGCGCGCGCAGCGGCATTGCCGTTCGTAGGTTGGGCGCGCATCTGGAGCCCCCTGGCACCGCGCGAACTTCGCGCCGAGGCATGGGAGGCCCTCGGGCTCCCCGGAACCTTCGCCGAGGTCGAGCCGGAATACTGGGCGACCTTCCACGTCGGCTCGCCTCTGCCCGACGTGCCGCTGCTGCTCCACGCGGCCCTCGGTCTCGAAGGCGGCCACGCGCGGGAAGAATGGATGCGGGTGCTCCACTTCCTCGGGCTGCGCTGGCAGGAGGCGACGCTCCCGCCCGATCATCTCGCGCCGGGCTGCGAAGCCTTGGCGGCGGCCATCGACCGCGACGACGACGTGCTCGTCGCCGAACTCTGCGCGCGCTACATGCTGCCCTGGTGCGAGCGAGCTCGCGAAGGGATCGGCGAGAACGCCCGCGCCATGGGCGACCTCGCGGCGCGCTTCGAGGCCGACCTGCGCGCCCTCGGCGAGACCCCACCCGGCGCATGACGTGAAGACCGAAGGCCGCCTCTCTTCCAGCGAGGTCATCGCCTACGGACTGCCCGCTTCGACGATGGCCATCGTCATGGTCAGCGTCGCCATGTATCTGCCGAACTACTACACCGACGAGCTCGGTGTGACGGCGGGCCTGCTCAGCTGGGTCTTCCTCGCAGGCCGTGTCTCGGACGCGATCACCGACCCGCTCATGGGACATCTCTCGGACCGGACGCGCACGCGCTGGGGGCGTCGTCGGCCCTACATGTTGCTGGCCGCCCTCCCCCTGTGGCTCGTCTTCTTCCTGATCTGGTCGCCGGGCGCGTCACCCTTCGGCGTCGGCGCCTTCGGCCACCTGCTCGTGTGTTACCTGCTGCTCTACGGCTTCATGACCGTGCTCTCGATCCCTTACGTCGCCCTCGGCATGGAGCTCACGTCCGACTACGACGAGCGCACGCGGCTCTTTGGCGTTCGGCAGGTCCTCGCGGTGGTCGGCACGGCGGCGGGGATGCTGGCGCCCTTCGCGTTCGCCGAGGCCCTGGGCGGAAAGTCGAGCGGATACCCGGTCATGGCGCTGAGCCTGGGTGGCCTCGGCGTCGTGTTGATCCTCGTCGCCTTCGCCCGAGTGCGAGAAGCGACGCCCGTCGACTCGGCCGCGCCGCTCTCCTTCTTGACGGGCCTGCGCGTGACCGCCGCGAATCGCCCCTTCCGCGTCTTGCTGCTCGTCTATCTCGCAAGCCACGTGGGCGGGAGCTTCATCGCTCCGCTCTCGCTCTTCATCGCGAAGTACGTGATCAAGGTGGAGTGGGCGATGCAGCCGGTGATGCTCGCCTACCTGGCGGGCTCCATGCTCTCGATCCCGATCTGGCTGCGACTCTCGAAGGCCTACGGGAAGAACCGGACCTGGACGATCGGGATGATGGTCGGCGTGGTCGCCTACGCGACGTCCTACACCTATCACGAGGGGACGTGGGTCCTGTGGGTGATCCTCGGGGCCGTGGTCGGCGCTGCGGGCGGCTGCACCATGACCCTGGGCCCCGCCATCGCCGCGGACGCCATCGACTCCGACGAGCTCGAGACGGGTCAGCGCCGCGAGGGCGTCTTCATGGGCGTCTGGCTGTTCGTGGACAAGGCCGCGATCGGCCTGGCCGTCTTCATCGGCATGCAGGGCCTCGAGGCCATCGGCTACGTGCCCAACCAGGACCAGAGCGAGAGCGTGATCGACGGGATGAAGTTCCTCTATTGCATCCTGCCCGCGATGCTCAACCTCGTGGCGCTGCTCGTCTTCCAGCGCTTCCCGATCACACGGGAGGTGCACGAGGAGATCCAGGCGAAGCTGGCGGATCGCCGCGCGCGAAGCACGGGCTGAGCGATCTCGCACGCGGGTCGCCCTGGCGGATGACGCCATCGCTCCTCTCGGAGCGCGCGGCGAGGTCTTCGATGCGGCTTCCAGGTTTCAGGCGAGAAGCTCGATCGAACTGCGAGTCCGCGTGCGGCGAATACGGCTGCCCGCTCCGCGCGACAGCGTGGCGCGGACCGCTACTCCTGACTGCTCTCGAGGAGTCGCTTGATCCCGGCGAGGGTTGCTTTGTGGGAGCTGCGGGCTCGGGAGATGACGAAGCGGCGCAGAACTCGGGGGGCCTCGACCGAGACGCGTTCGACGAGGCGAACCCCCGAGGCGATGTCCTCCAGGTGGTAGACCGTGTGGACGTGGATGCCGGGCCACTGCCGGGCGTGTCCGTGGATCTCGTGGTCCGATACCGGACCGAGGGCCGCCCGGTATTCGGCGCGGATCTTGAAGGGCCCGAGGGGCACCCGGTCGACGACGCGGTAGTGGCGCGCACCGGGCGCTGGATCGCTCGCCGGAACCTCTTCGATCGATTCGATGAGGGGGTGGAGCGGCGCGTAGTGGTCGAGATCGCAGAGGAACGCGTGAACCCGGGCGGCGGGCACCGAGATCTCGATCTCGTGGACGAAGTCGACGGGGCCCATCGGCCGGAGAGTAGCGGTGAGCCGACCCAGGTGCGCGCTCTCGAGCCGGCGTGGCTTCGATGGCGGTTCGAACTTCCTACCCCTTCCGGGCTCCGAGAAAGGGCCACCCCTCCCGTTGAAGGGCTCCAAGGGGTTGGCAAAACGGTGCGTCGACTCACAGACGAGTGTTAGGGTTGGCTGTGCCTGCCAGACGTTCCGCTCGCTCCCTGGTGCTCGTGGTTGTGCTCCTCGCGTCTCTGGCCTCGTGCAGCGAGCCGCCCCGACCGACCGGCGTCGTGGTCGTCCTGATCGACACGCTTCGCGCCGATCACCTGAGCAGCTACGGCTACCCTCGCCCAACCTCGCCTGTTCTCGATGCGCTGGCGGAGGAAGGGACGCGTTTCGAGAACGCCATTGCCCCATCGCCCTGGACGCTTCCGTCGACCGCAACCCTGATGACGGGGCTCTACCCCTCGGTGCATCAGGCGATCTGGCATAGCGATACGGGCGAATGGCTGAACACGCCAGAGGCGTTCCGACCGGCGTCGGTCCTGTCGAATTCACACCGGACGCTCGCCGAACTCCTGCAACAGAGCGGCTTCGCGACGGCGGCGTTCGTCCGAGGCAGCTACCCCTCCGCGGTCTTCGGGTTCGGGCAGGGGTTCGACCACTTCGCAGACAACGAAGCGCCCGGCGTCCGTTTTCACGTCGAGGACGCCCTCGGCTGGCTCGACCGGGAGACCCCAGAGCGCTTCTTCCTCTACCTACACACCGTCGAGGTCCACTCGCCCTACACACCCGTGGAGCTGCCGGCCTACATCGCGAGGAACAACCCCGACGAGCGCCTCGACTACTACCGGGCGGAGATCGAGGAAGAGATCGTTCGATACAAGGGGATCGACTTCAACTCCGGTTACGACGGCGCCGTCGACGGCTCGCTCGAAGCCCTGAATGCGCTGAAGCGAAAAGGTCGACTCTCCGAGTCGGATCTGGAGCAGCTGATCGCGCTCTACGATCGAGGCATCGCGTACACGGATTACTGGATTGGCGAGCTCCTCGACGGGCTGAGGGAGCGAGGCCTCTACGAGCAGACGCTGGTCATCGTAACGTCGGACCACGGCGAGGAGTTCATGGACCACGGGGCCCTGGAGCACTCGCGGACGTTCTTCGAGGAGATGGTGCGCGTCCCGTTGATCATCCGGGTTCCGGGAGAGGCTGCCGGCGTCGTCGTCGCGCAGCAGGTCGGGCTCGTCGACGTGCTGCCCACCGTGCTCGACGTGCTGGGCGTCGCGGACGAGGTCCCGCGCCAGGGTCGCAGCTTGCGGCCCTTGTGGCAGGGGCGCTCCCTGGACGCCCACTCGGAGCTCGGCGAGGCCAGCGCGATCCCCGGCGTGGACGCGCTGCGGACCAACCACCGGAAGTTCGTGCGGGGACCGCGCGGCCAACAAGCGCTCTACGATCTAGACACCGACCCCGGAGAGCGAATCAACCTGTGCCAGGTCGACGACGCGCCGTGCCGCCCGTTCTTCACCGAGCTGATGGCCCGCAAGCTGGAGAACCAGCTGCGCCTCGAACGCCTCGGGACGCCGGACCCTGCGACTGCGGAGCTCGATGACGACACCCGTGAGCAGCTCCGGGCCCTGGGCTACGCCGAGGACTGAGCCTTCCTCAGGCGTACGTCCCCCGAGATGGGGCGCCCCTCGAGGGTGTTGCCGATTCCGCCTTTCAGGCGCCGGCGCAGCACGGGCAGCCGCCGCCACCGGCCAACGCAGCACCCGCTGTCGCGAGCTCGATCGGGCGCAGACTTGCTCGATTCAGCACCCGTGATGAGTGAGAGGACTCTCCCCCTCCCTGCCCCGCCGCCCTCGAGGCCGCGTTGCCTCGGTAGCCCGTGTGAACCTGAAAGCTGTGATCGACGACCTGCGTGCGGATCTCGATCTGATCCGGTCCGGTCACACTCCAGTTTCCGTAGGGTGTGCCATCCCGCAACACGGACACGTTGGCGCTGTCAGGCAGGCTGCTGACGCGAAAGGTCGTCGCGCTCCCGCGCGCGTTCCGCGTTGCCACGTAAGTCTGAAGCTCCAGGTTGCCTGATTCCGAGTCGTTCCACGCCGAGCAGAGCCCCACGCTTGGATAGTCGACCCCCACCACCGTAGGCGCGCTGAACTTCTCCGCATCGGATTCGTTGAAGGCGCGCCACCAGTCGCCCTCTCCATCCAACAGATCGCGAAGCATCAGCAACGCACTCTCCTGGCCGCGTGGCCAGGGCTCGTCGTAGCCGAAGAAGAAACCGAACTCGTCGTCCTCTGCGCCCGCTTCGCCAGCGAAGAAGCGGCCGTTCTCGAAGCCGCCGAGCTTTCGCTCGAGGCGGCGCGCCGTCGTGTGATCGCCGAGCTCGCGTGCCAGCAGAAGGCCGACACTCAAGAAGCGCGGTTGGCCACCCGGATTCAGGACGGGAAGCCAACGTCGATCCCACCCCACCGACCCCACGCCGCAACGGTAGAGAGTTTCTGCCAGCGAGCGATCCTGGGGCAGGATGTAGAAGGCCGGTGCGAGCCCGAAGGCGCGCGGCGCGCCGTGCAGACGGTCGATCAGCGGGTCGTAGTACATCCCCACCGAGCGCAGGTTCCCGCGTGCATCGAAGTCGAGGTACTTCTTGCGAAGGAAGTCTTCCGCCCACTGATCGTAGACGGGGTGGGTGTTCGACCCGGTGCTCAGGTCGGTGATCTGGAGGCCCAAGCCCGCCGCGGAAAGGCAATAGGGCCACACCTTGGTGTTCTCGCAGTGGGGGCCGTGGGGCACGGCCTGCCATTGCTCGGCAAGGAATGATGCGATCTTGCCATGCGTCCACGGGAAGGTCTGGTCGTCGAGGCCGGCCATCTCGAAGGGCTTGTCCCAGGTGTCCTCACCCGAAACCGAACGGTGAATGCCGAGCAGCAACGCGAAGAAGCCGCGGAAGAAGAGGTTTCCGTCTGAACCGATGGGGTCGGGTTGCAGCCCCCAGGGCTCGACGCCGTTCGCCGTCCAACCCGGCACGTCGTACTGACCCCAGAGGTCCTTGGGCATCAGGCCCTTGTAGCGCCTCGGATAGTTGGCTCGGTCCGGGTCCGGGCCAATCTTGGTGAGCCAGTCGACCGCAGCCCAGAACGTGGTGTGGCGCAGAATCAACTCGTCCAGAATCTTCGTGTAGACCTCGCGCCAGGCCGGAGTCTTGCGCCCCATCAAGAGCAGCGCGTAGGAGGATTCCGACAGATCAAAGCGCGGGAACGAAAGCATCGGCTCGACGCTGTATTGATCCCACCAGGGATGGGGCTCGCCATCCTTCGACCAATCGTCGGGCGTTGTGGACTTGCGCCACAAGTGACGCAGCCAGCCACGCACGCGATCGTTCAGCTGATGGGATACGAGAGTCGTCATCGCCCTAACCCAGAGCGTACGATGATTCTGTCCGACGTGCCCGCAATGGGGTTGCGTCGGGTAGCCCCCTCCGCAGCCAGCTCAGCATGTCAGCTCGCCGACGAGGAAGCCCTGCTCCAGCTCGCCACCTACGACTTCAGCGGAGATTTTCGTATGGAAGGGGCGGCGTAGGGGTCGCGGTCTCGGGGGAGATGACCAGTCCAGTATTGGTGAGCGATCGACAGTGGGAGGTGGTCTTCGACCTCAACAACAAGCTCACCCTCGGCATCTCGCCCCCCCTCGGGAATCCTGCCAATTGCGATGACCTACACGCTCGGCAGGGGCCACGCGTGGCCCGCAGCTCGAACTCTCTGGCCGGCGACGGACTGGCACGAATGCACTTTGCCGCGGGGTTCCGGTCGTTTAGTGTGGCGGCGGACCAAGGCCCGGCGCGCCGCCGGGTTCAGCGGGGGGTGAGTTGTCCGTCGATTCGTACGATCTGGTTCCCTATCCGAAGGCCTCTCACACTGCGGTCCACATCCGGCGGCTGGAGGCGTCTGCGCGGCTGTTCGGCATGAAGCCGACGCCGATCCCCGGGGCGCGAGTCCTCGAGATCGGTACTTCGGCGGGCACGAACCTGATCCCCCAGGCCATCGAGTATCCGGACGCGCAGTTCGTGGGGATCGACCTCTCCGGCGATGCCATTGCGGCGGGCCAAATCGACGTCACCGAACTCGGCCTCTCGAACATCGAGCTGCGCCAGGCCGACCTGATGAGCGTGGACGCGTCCTGGGGCGAGTTCGACTACATCCTCTGCCACGGCGTCTATTCGTGGGTTCCCGAACCCGTCCAGCAGGGGCTCCTGCAGCTCTGCGGCTCGACCCTGACACCGCAGGGCGTCGCCATCGTGACCTACAACACATATCCGGGTTGGGGGGTCCGTTCCGCCGTCCGGAACATGATGCTCTTCCATACCGCCGGCATCGACGACCCGGCCAAGAAGACTGCCCAGGCGCGGGCCGTCCTCGACTTTGCCGCAGCCAACGCCTCGCCCGATAGCCCGTACGGGCAGATGTTGGCAGGCGAGGTGGAGCTGCTCCGAGATGCCCCCGACGGCTACCTCTATCACGACTACCTCGAACGCTCGAACAATCCCATCTACTTCCACGATTTCATCACGCAGGCCGAGCGCGCGCGACTGCAATATCTCGGCAACGCGCAGCTCTCCTCGATGATCCCCGCGGTCATGCACAAGAAGGCCCAGTCGGTTTTCAAGAACCGCTCTCTCGTTCAACAGCAGCAGTACAGTGACTTCCTTCTCAACCGGTCGTTCCGCCTGACGCACCTCTGCCACTCGAACGTCGAGTTGAACCGCACGCTCACACCCGCAACGCTCGAGCCGTTCCACCCGCAGCCGGCCGGCGCTCCCGGCCCGGTGGAGCCCGACGGCGAATCCGCCCCGGCCTGGGGCCTCCGGTTCGGCACGAAGAACGTCCGCACGAACAAACCTCACGAACAAACGGCGGTCCAGGCGCTCGCGGACTCGTGGCCGAGGGCCCTCTCGATGCCCGAGCTCGGAGAGCGCGCGCGGGCCGTCATGCTCCAGCTCGCCCTGAACGACGCCGTCCTCCCGGTCGTCCACCCGGCCCGCGTCGTAAAGACCATCTCGCGCTGTCCAAAGACCTCGCCCTTTGCGAGGCTCCAGGCGGGTCGCGGCGACACCGTGACCAACCAGCTCCACGAGAATATTCAGCTAGATCCGCTCGATGCGTTCGTCCTCAGCCGGCTCGACGGAACGCGCGACTCGGAACAGATCTCCGAGGACCTGCGGGCCGCCATCGATCGCGGTGAGTTGAAGGCCTCTGTCAAAGAGAAACCCACGAACGAGCTGACGTCCGACCAGAGCCGGAGCGTCGTCCGGGATGCGCTGGAACGCCAACGCCTAAACGTGGTGCTCGTCGAGTAGCCCGCGTCGACCGACGCCCTGCCACTGCGTAGACTCTGCCGCGCCTGGGAGGCACCGATGATTCGAGACGGGATCCATCTCGCAACGACCGAAGAAGAACGCAACGGCGTCTTCGGGCTCCGTTACGACATCTACGTCGAAGAGATGGGTCGCTACCAGACGGTCGCCGACCACGAGAACCGGCGGCTCATCGAGCCCGAGGACGAGACCGGCCGCATCTTCTACGCCGCCGAGGACGGGAAGGTGGTCGGGACGTCGCGATTCTCTTGGGGCCACGACGCGCCCTTCTCGGAACGCCAGGTCAAGCACTATCAGATGGCACCCTTCCTGGCCGAGGTGCCGCCCGAGGCGATCATGGTCGGCGAGCGGGGCATGGTCGTCCCGCGCCTGCGCGGCAGCGACCTCTTCAAGGAGATGAACGAGGCGACCAAGCGCTTCATCAACGAGCAGCGCATCCAGCTCGTGTTCGGCGCTTGCGAGCCACATCTGCTGAGCCTCTACCTCGGTCAGGGGATGCGGACCTTCGCCGAGCAGAACATCAACAGCCCCGAGGCCGGCTACCTCATCCCGCTGATCACGGTGGTGGAAGATGTCGAGTACTTGCGTCGGATCCGCGCGAGGACTCTCGAGACGGCACGCGACTTCGGCGCCGACGCGCGCATCCCCGAATGCGTCGACCGGCTGGTCCAAGGCACGGTCATGAGCGAACGCCTGACCGCCTCGGGCGTCTACCGCGAAGAAGTCGACGAGGCCCTCGATGCCCTCGACGGCGGCCGGCTCGGAGCCCTCGACGAGCTGACCGCAGAAGAGACCACCCGCTGCCTCGACAGCAGCAACATCATCGAATGCAACGCCGGCGACCGCGTTCTCAAGAAGGGCGGCGTGGCACGCAACATGTTCGTCCTCCTCGAGGGCATGCTCGAGGTGCGCGACGAGGGCCGGCTGCTGAACGTCCTGTCGCCGGGCGATGTCTTCGGCGAGATCGCCTTCCTGCTCGAACGCCCCCGCACGGCCGACATCTTCGCGGCGACCGACGGCGTCCGGGTCCTGAGCCTCAGCGAGAGCACGCTGCGCAAGCTCATCGCCGACGACCCCGAGGCGGCGGCACAGATCCTGCTCAACCTCTCGAAGATCCTTTGCATGCGGCTCTTGCGTCAGGCCTAGATGCGCAGTCGACGCAATGAGTGAACGGGGGGGCGCATTCGTCACCCGAGCCTGGACGCAGCTCCGCCAAGGGGGCGCCGCCGGCTTCGCGTGGGCCGCCCTGCGCTCGCTCGGGATCCATCGGCAGTTCCTGTTGACGACCGGGGCGGGCGACGCGCCGGCCGGCTCTTCGTCGGTGCCCCTCGATTGCGCCCGGCTCGGCTCGGACGAGATCGGTGAGTACCTCGCCTTCCGGCCCGACCAGGCCCACGACACGATCCAGCGCCGCCTCGACGACGGCGATGAGTGCTTCGTCGCACGCCATGAGGGCCGGCTCGTCGCGGCGATCTGGACCGCTCGCGGGAGCGTGTGGCTCGACTTCCTCGCGCATCGGCTCTGGCTCGCGGAAGGCGTCTACTTCAACCACGACTTGTTCGTGAGCGCCGCCCTGCGAGGAAAGCGAGTGGCCGACACGCTCACGGAGTTCCGAAGCGCCGCCCTGCGCGATGCCGGCTTCGTCCGGCGGGTCGCACTCTACGAGCGCGAGAATCTCGCTTCGACACGCCGGAGCCTACGCCGCGAGAACCGGGTGGTCGCCCGGCTCGAGTGCCTGCGGCTCGGCCCCTGGCACCGCATCCGCCTGTACGCTCAGCCGGGCGAGGAAGAGACGCTCGTGCGGCTGACCCCGGGAGCCTAGGCCGCCCTAGATCCGGCTCTCGAGGTAGTCGAGCGTCCGCGTGTCGCTGCCGTCGTCCGCTCGCATGACGACGGCCTCGAGGTCCGTGACTCCGACTCTGCGCAGGCGATCGAGCGCCGCGTCGAGGGCCTGCTCGTCACCGAGCAGGGCGAGTTCGCTCGGATGCCCGACGCCCTCCTTTTCGATCATCGCGCGATAACTCGGGAGGGTGCCATAGAGCTCCATCCCCTTTCGCAGACGTTCGCCCTCCCCCTCTGGGTCATTCGTGAGCAGGACGTGACACCCGGCGACGATGCGCGGCTCGGGCCGCGATGTGCTCCTCGATGGTTCGCGGGCCGGTCATCCAGAGGATCGTCCCGTTCGCCGACCGGCCGGCGATCTGGAGCATGTGGTCGCCAAGGGCCGCGAGCAGGAGCGGAACGTTCGGCGCACCCGGGACGTCGAGCTGAAGGTTCACTCGGAACTCTTCTCCTGCAAACGCCGCGGGCTCGCCCGCCAGCAGCGGACCGAGCACCTCGACGTACTCCCGCATGTGCGCAGCACGTCGCTCATAGGAAAGGCCCAGCAGCGATTCGATCACGACCGGATGCGAGAGGCCGACGCCCAGGGTGAAGCGCCCCTGGCAGGCTACGGCCGCGGTGAGAGCCTGCTGGGCCAGGGCCGTCGGGTGGCGCGGATAGCTCGGGACGACGGCCGTCCCGAGTTCGATCCGCTCGGTCTCGCGCCCCAGCACGGCGGCCGCGGTCACGGCATCGAAGCCGAGCACCTGCGGCAGCCAGAGCGTCGCGAAACCGCGGGTCTCCAGGTCGCGCGCGGCCGCCACCAGCTCTTCCAAGCCACCGCGGCCCCGCCGATCTCCGAACATCACCCCGATTCGCATGGGCCGAGCTTACCCGGCCGGGGGGAGCTTCGGGAAGCCGCTAGCCCTTGGCGCCGCCCGCGGCACGCCGGCCGCACCACGCGAGGCCCACCACACCGAGCAGGGCCACCAGCGAGGGCTCGGGCACCGGTGCGATCGTGACCGCATCGACCGAAGCGACCACGAACGCGCCGGGTACGACGGTCCCAACGTCGACAACGATCAGGCCGCTGGTGAGCGAACTGAAGTCGGGCATCACCTGATCGGGCGTGGCCCCGACACCGATGAGGGCCAGCGTTGCCGGGAGGAACACGCCCGGGAGCATCGCGGACAGGTCAAGCGTCACGGCTGAATCCCAAGTGGTGGGAGTCGCATCGACGGAGTCGACGACGCCCGTGACAGCCACGATCAGGAAGCTCGAGAGAGTCCCGACGTTGATGGCCGAAAAGTCGTTCGGCAACGGCTCGGTGTCCGCGGTCGCGTCATCAATCAGCATGGTGATGCTGAACGCATCGCCGATGTTCACGAGGGGGGCGAGGCCGACCGTGATGGTCGCATCGACGGTGACCATCATCGG
>JAFDDA010000205.1 GCA_019311105.1 Deltaproteobacteria bacterium | reverse complement strand
AAGGCCCAGGCCGAGGGGCGCTTCGAGCGCGAGATCCTGCCCATCGAGGCGCCGGTGATCGGCGACGATGGCCAACCGACGGGCGAAACGAAGCTCGTCGAGCACGACCAGGGCATCCGCGCGAGCACCTTCGAAGGGCTGCAGAACCTGAAGCCCGTCCAGGAGGGCGTCATCCACACGGCGGGGACCTCGTCGCAGATCTCCGACGGCGCGGCCGGCGTGCTGTGGATGACCAAGGAGAAGGCGGAAGCCCTTGGCCTGCGGCCGCGCGCCCGGATCATCCAGGACGTGGTCGTCGGCACCGACCCCTACTTTCTGCTCGATGGCCCGGTCGACGCGACGAAGGCGGTGCTCGCGAAGAGCGGTATGAAGCTCTCCGACATCGACCTCGTCGAGATCAACGAGGCCTTCGCCTCGGTCGTCCTCAGCTGGGCTCAGGTCCACGATGCCGACATGGAGCGCGTCAACGTGAACGGCGGCGCCATCGCGTTGGGCCACCCGGTCGGCGCAACCGGCTCGCGGCTGATCGTGACCGCCCTCCACGAGCTCGAGCGACGCGACGCGTCGACCGCACTCATCACCATGTGCTGCGGCTCCTCGGTGGGCACCGGCACCATCATCGAGAGGCTCTAGCCATGGGTAGCTTGGAAGGAAAGGTTGCGGTCGTCACCGGTGCGGCCCACGGATTGGGGCGACTGCACGCCCTCGGGCTCGCCGCGGAAGGTGCGCGCGTCGTAGTGAACGATCTCGGTGTCGCCGCAGACGGCTCGGGCCGCGACGACAGCGCCGCCCAGGCGGTGGTGGACGAGATCAAGAGCGCAGGCGGCGAAGCCATCGCCCACTCGGGCGACGTGGCCGACTTCGCGGACGCCGAGGGGATGATCCAGGCCGCCATCGAGACCTATGGCGACCTCAACATTCTCGTGAACAACGCGGGCTTCACGCGCGACGGCACGATCTTCAACCTGACCGAGGACGAGTTCGACAGCGTCATGCGCGTCCACGTGAAGGGCCACTTCGCGCCCTCGAAGTTCGCCATGACGTACTGGCGCCAGAAGTCGAAGAACGATGGCAGCCCGGTCTACGGGCGACTGATCTCGACGGCGTCCGAGTCTTACCTGTTTGCGCCTCCGGGCCAGCCGAACTACTCGGCGGCCAAGGCCGGCATCGTGTCGCTCACCATGGGGCTGGCACAGCTCGGCGTTCGCTACGGCGTGACCGCCAACGTCGTCCTCCCCCGCGCCCGCACGCGCATGACGACGACCGGGCCGACCGCCGCGATCTTCCAGAAGCCCGAGGAAGGCTTCGACAACTTCGCCCCGGAGAATGCGAGCCCGCTGTTCGTCTACCTGTGCACGCCGCAGGCCGAGCGCGTCTCGGGCTACGTGTTCGTGGTCTGGGGCCAGCAGGTCAAGGTCGTCGACCGGCCGAACCCGAACGGCGCGATGTTCCAGACGGATGCTTCGTGGAATCTCGAGACGCTTCACGCCGAACTCGGCCCGCACTTCGAGAAGCTCGAGCCCGTCGTCGACGGCTACACCGTCCCGGCGGCCTAGCCGACCACGCTTTCGCAGCGCGCCCAACTCCGAAGAACGCCTCGGCCCCGGCCGGGGCGTTCGACGTAGTGGGGCCACGAGATCTATGGGACGGCTCTGGCCGAGGTGTCGCTGGAGGAGGGCATCCTCCCGCAACCGGCCCTGAACGTCGCACCCCCCTAGGGCCCGCCAAAATATGAAACTCCGACTTCCCCAACCCTGAGCACCGCTAGGTCAGGATCGAGATCAGCGCGAAGCTGACGGCCCCAACGACGGCCGCCAGAGACAGGCCGAGCACCATCGGCCGGAGCCCGAGAGAGCGGAGCCGGCGCAGATCCGTGCCGAGCCCGACCGATGCCATGGCGACGGTCAGGCAAGCCGTCGAGAGGAGCGTCAGCCCGCTGATCACCGACTGCCAGGCTTCGGGCGACGCCACACCGAAGGCACGCTCGCCCACGTCGCCGACGGTTCGCAGCACGACCATGCCGATGAATCCGAGCACGAAGAACGGCACGAGCCCGCGGATCGAAGCACGGCCGCCTCCCTCGGCTCGATTCAACGTCGCCGCCAGCGGGATCACTGCGACCATCAAGAGATTCCGCACCAGCTTGGTGACGGTGGCGGTCTCGAGCGCCGTGGCGTCGCCGTACTGCTGGAGGTAGACGAGGCCTGCGCCCGCGACCTGGGCCGTGTCGTGGATGGCCGTCCCGAGGAACAGGCCCGCACGCCAGGTGTCGCCAGCGAAGAGCGCATGCGAAAGGAACGGATAGGTGAGAAGCGCCAGGAGGCCGAAGGCGGTGACCGTGCCGACGGCGTAGCTCACCTCTTCTTCGTCGGCGCGCAAGATCGGGCCCATCGCGATGATGGCGCTGTTCCCGCAGATCGCCGTGCCCACCGCGATCAAGACGCCGAGCCGCCGCGGGATGCCGAAGATGCGGCTCGCCCCCGCCCCGAGCAGCAACGCCGTCGCCACGCATCCGACCGCGATCGGGAGGGCGACCACACCGACTGCACCCAGGGCGCCGAGACTCAGCCGGACACCGAGCAACGCGACACCGATCCGAAGCACGCGCTGCAGACAGAGACGCAGCCCGTGTTCGTAGACCGACGGCAGCCCGAACAAGTTGCGCAGGCCGAGGCCCAGCAGGATCGCGATGAGGATCGGGCTCGTGGCTACGGGCCCGGCGCGGGAAATGCCGTATCCGACGGCCGCGAGCAGCGCGGCGAGGCAGACGCCGGGCGCGAGCGCGCCGGCGTTCGAAAGCAGCTCGTGCCCACGCTGCCGCCACGGCGAGCGCGCGATCCGCTCCGCGGGCGTCTCGGCAGGGCTCGTCCAGTCGGGAACGCCCTCCATGCTCCCCGACCATCGGAAGAGATCGGGGTTCTCGTAGGGGTTTCCTCTGGACGGGCCACTCGGGTTCACTTCAAGAGATTCGCCAACGCCTTGCCGAAAAGCTCGCCGCATCGCGACGCGCCGTCTCGTCGTCGACAGCTGCGCGGCGAACTAGGCGCTAGCCTCTATCCATGCGAAACAGGAGACTCTCCGCAATCGTACTGACCGCTCTGATGGCGGTGGGGTGCTATCGCGCGCCGCGGCATGACCCCTACCCGCCGGCGAACCCGCCTCCCCAGGCGCCCGCGCACGGCGTTCGGCATGGGAAGGGGCCTCCGCCTCACGCACCTGCCCACGGATACCGGGCCCACGTGCGAGACCGTGAACTAGCGTACGACGCCCGCCTCGGAGTCTATGCGGTGATCGATCTCCATGGGGTCTACTGGCATTCGGGTTGGTTCTACCGACTCGTGCGCGACCGTTGGCTGCGCAGCGGCAGCTGGGACGGCCCGTGGAACGATGCCCGATGGGGTGACATCCCGGTGGGTCTGCGTGGCGGCAAGGGCAAGGGCCGGGGCCAAGGGCGCGGCAGAAAGCACTAGCCGTCCGGCGTGGACGGGCCGACGTCGCGTTTCCGCAAGCGAGCCAAGAGCAGTGCCCCCAGCGCCAGAAGGCCCTCGTCCACGAGCGGGATCGGGTCGGGCGTCAAGATGTCCACAGCCAGCAGGGCCAACGCCAGGCTGAGCAGCAGCGGGAAGCGCAAGCCCGAGGCCCAGCGGACGAGGGGTGCGAGCACAGCGGTTCGACCCAGTGCCACGGTGTTCCTCCGGGACGTAGCGTAGCCACGAACGCGAAGGCTCAGCCGAGCAACTGCTCGGCAGCGACCTGGACGCGTTCTGTGACCCCTGCGTCGTC
>JAFDDA010000117.1 GCA_019311105.1 Deltaproteobacteria bacterium | reverse complement strand
CTCGACGCCGACGAGTGGCCGGGGTCCGAGCGACCGATCCTGGGGCATCTCGCGCACCATCTGCGCCGGGGCAGCCACGACATCACGGCTCGCGATTGGGCCCACTTCCTCGATTTCGCGGATCTGCACATCGGCCCGCAGGCTCGTCAGCGGGCGTAGCCGAGGCTTTCGAGCTGACGACGCAGCGCCGCGTCGGGAGGCGCCACGGCACGTGCCCCCCGCCTCACAGCGCGGTGTCTCCGGGCTGTCTCGCGCAGTGCCTGCAGGTCGGCGGGGGCCGTAGGCGCGAGATCGAGGCTCTGGGATTCGTCGTTCCCCATGTCGTAGAGCGACTCGCCGTCGGGCGCGGTGATGTACCAGCGTCCGTCGCGTAGGACCGCCACCCCGAGAGCCGAATCGTCCGCCGCCCCTTCCTCACGTCGACCTTGTGCATCGAACACGTACGCATGCTCTTGAGCGACGCGCGTCCGCGCGAGGGGAGCCTCCGCTTCTCCACGCAGGACGGCCGCCATGGAGACGCCGTCGAGGCCCGCGGGCACGGGTGCCCCAGCCAGCTCGAGAAGGGTCGGTGCGACGTCCACCAGGGAGAAAGGCGTCGCGCGGTCGCCCGGCTCGACGCCCGGGCCCGCGACGACGACGGGGATCCGGATCACGTCCTCGTGCAGGCGCCCGCCGTGGGCGAGCCGCAGCCGTGGCGAATCGAAACCCTCGCCATGATCCGAGAGCACGAACACCCAGGTCGAATCCGCCAGGCCCGTCGCTTCGAGGACATCGAGCAGCTCACCGACCGCGCGATCCATGAAGCGGAGTTCCTGGTCGTAGAGCGCTTCGAGGAGCGCCCACTCTGCCGGTGAGCACGCTTGCTTCGCGACCATGCAGTCGAGCGCGCGTGCCCGGTCGAGCGCGGGCGGCTCGATCCCGAGGGCAGCGACCGTCGCCGGTTTGACCTGAAAGTAGTCGTGCAGCCCATACGTGTGCGCCAGCAAGAAGAATGGGCCCGAGCTGGGGGTGCGACTCCTCAAGAACGCCCCGGCCCGTACGAAGACGTCACGCCATGGCGCTTCCGGGCCGGTCGGGCCCGCCGCTGCGCCCGCCCGTTCCGGCCCAGCGAAGTACTGATCGAACCCGCGACCGAGCCCGTACTTGGGAGCGAGGTACCCGCTCCCAACGAGGGCGACCGTTCGATAGCCCGCTTCGCCGAGAGCGCCCGCCACACTGAACGCCCCCTTCGAGAGCCCGCGATCCGGGCGTGTCGCGCCGTGTCGGCCCGGCAGCAGGCCGGTCAGAAGCGAAGCATGGGCCGGTAGCGTCCACGACGCCGTCGACACGGCATCCTGGAATCTTGCGCTGCGCCGCGCCAGAGCGTCGAGGGCCGGAAGCTCCGGCGCCGAAGGGTCGAAGGCCCGGAGCGAATCGCGCCGCATGGTATCGATGGAGAGAATCAGGAAGTTCGGCGTCTCCGGCTCGGTCGGCACCGGTGCACAGGCCGCGACCGCCAGGGCGCTCAACAAAGCGATCGCGAAGCCTTTGGATCGCCCTCCTCTCAAGCTCGGCCTCCTTGGTTGCCGCGGCCGGTCCACGCCATTGCCAACTCCCTGCGGGCTCGCCCCAGGCGTCCGTGGGCCAGATCGAGTGCCGCGCGTTGCAGAAGGTGGAGCCGCACGGTGTCGCGCCGCCGAGCGAGCTTCGCCGCCCGCCCCCAGCCCTTGGCATGCGCCCGGACCGCGACCTCGTCGAGCAGCGCGATCTCCTCGTCGAAACGCAGCAGGCTCCCGGACTGGTGGACGGTGGTCGCGTCCGGGTGTCGCCGATAGACGTAGGCCGCAACGCGCGAACCGACCAGGCGTTCGCCCTCGAGCAGCAGGCGCGTCGTCAGGTCGAGATCCTGAACCTGCCGCCAACGCGGGTCGAAGCGGCGCTTGCCCAGGCGGGCTCGGCTCCAGCAGAGCGTCGGACACATGATGAAGTTCCCACGCGCCAAGGCCGCCAGAGCCGGCTCGCCCTCGAGGGCGTAGTTTTCGCCGCCTGCGGGCCGGAGCCAAGGTTTCATGCGATCGGCCAGCGAAAAGGCATCGCTGCCCGTCTCGTCGATGATGCGCGCCTCGCAGAAGAAGGCGACGGCCTGGGGGTGCAGCGCACAGAGCTCTTGCATCAGGGCGACGTAGCCGGGTTCGAGGCGATCATCGCCGTGAAGCAGCGTGACCCGGTCGGTCTCTGCGAGCTCCAGGCAGCGGTTCCAGCACGGCACCATCCCGAGGTTGGCCGGATTCCGCTCGTACCGGATGCGCGGGTCCGCCAGGCCCGTGAGCCAGGTCGACACGTCTTCCTCACCGCCGCGGTCGTCCACCACGACCAACCGCCAATCCTCGGAGGATTGCATCCGCACGCTCTCGACGGCCTCGCGTAGATAGGCCGCGCCGCGATGGAACGGGATGGCAAGGGTCACGGGCTCGGCCACGGGGCCTCCGGGTTGGGCAAGGCTGGCGGACGATACCACCCGACGCGGGCCATCGAGACGTGGGCGACCGCGCCGCGCGAAGTGCCTAGAATGCGCCCGTGGGCGACCTGGACACACGCGGCAGCGGCTACACCGAACGCCTCGACACGCTCGAAGGCGCGCGCTGGAAGCGTTGGCTCGACGTGCAGGCACCCTATCGCTGGAATCTGCGGCGCCTCGAGCTCGGCTTCACGCTCGACATCGGTTGCGGGATCGGCCGAAACCTCCTGCATCTCGGCCACGGTGTCGGCATCGACCACAACGCCGACTCGGTCGCGCTCGCCCGCCGGCGTGGCTGCACGGCCTTCGACGCAGTGGGCTTTCGGGCTTCGGAGTTCGCGGAGCCCGGCCGCTTCGACTCGCTGCTGCTCGCCCACGTCGTCGAGCACATGAGCGAAACCGAGGCGGCGGCACTCGTGGCAGAACATCTGCCATTCGTTCGGTCGGGCGGTCGCGTCGTCCTGATCGCACCCCAGGAGGCTGGCTTCCGCAGCGACCCGACCCACGCCGAGTTCATGGATGGCGCGCGGCTGCGCGCGATCCTGGATGCGAACGGCGTCACCTTCGAACGGGGCTACTCGTTCCCGTTCCCCCGATTCGTCGGGCGTGTCTTCCCGCACAACGAGTCGGTGGCCATCGGGCGCCTCGCCTAGGCCTTCCGCCAGAAGACGCCCGTCCAGTCGATCCGCTCCATGGGGGTCTCGATGCCGTGCTCGGCGCGGTAGTCGTCCACGGCCTTCGCGCAGCCCTCGAGCCCGTAGTCGTCCACGATGCAGAACCCACCGGGTGAGAGTTTCGGGTAGAGGTGCGTCATGCACTCGATGGTCGACTGGTACATGTCGCCGTCGAGGCGCAGCACGGCCAGCTGCTCGACGGGCGCCGTCGGGATCGTGTCTTCGAAGAAGCCCTCGAGGAAGACGACCTGGTCGTCCAGCAGGCCGTAGGCCCGGAACGCTGCCTCGACGTCGGCGCGCGAGACGGCGAGCAGACCGAGTTTGTAGTGGTCGTCGCCGGCGTCGGCGGGGTAGCGCGGGTCGGGCGGCGGCAGGCCGGCAAAGGAGTCGGCCACGATCACGCGGCGATCGCGGACTCCGCGGGCGGCCAGGATGCCGCGCATCAGGATGCATGCGCCGCCGCGCCAGACACCCGTCTCCATGAGGTCGCCCGGGATGGACTCGGCGAGCGCAGTCTCGACGGCACGATGCAGATTGTCGAGGCGCGGTCGCCCGATCATGGTGTGGGCCTGCGAGGGCCAGAACTTGCCCTCGCGCCGGGCCTCGGCGTCCTCGGGAGGCCTGCGCACGAGTTGCAGGCCTGCGAGGCCGAGCACGCGTCCGACGCCGGCCGCCGCGCCGCGTAGGAGCGGGCCGCCATAGCCGATTCGCTCGATCGGGACGCCCTGCTCTTCCCACAGTTCGTAGGAGAGCGACTTCTTCAGGAGCTCGACGTAGAGCTCGACGCGATCGTTCTCGACGCTTGCCATGGGGCCTCACGAAACGTCGGTCGCCCATCCAGCAACCGTTCGGCCCTGCACGGTAACGGAGATCGGCTCCTTCCTGTGGGCGAGATCCTGCGCGCGGCCCGATCGGCGAAGGTCGCACGCGGCGCGGCCGGCAGGCGCTAGAATGCGCGGCCATGTCCCTGTGGATGGCGCTGGCACTCGTCCAGGCCGTGGCGTTGCCCGGCTACCTGCTGACGCGTGCCCTCGGCCTCGACGGGGAAGGCGCGCTGCGCACTGCGCTCCGGTCTTTTGCCTTCACACTCGTGGTGAATCACTTCCTGGCCTTGGGGCTCGTCGTCGCGGGCGCCCACGGCAGGCCGGCGTGGCTCGTGATCTTCGCGCTCGAACTGGCCGTGGGCGGCGTCCTGCTGCGTCGCAGGCCGGAGCCCGCCGGGCCGCGGCCGCGCGTGACCGCCCAGTTCGCAGAGTTCGTGGAAGGTGGGCCGACCCACCGGCCGTGGCTCCTCGCCTTCGCCTTCGGATGCCTCGCCTACCTCGCAAGCTCCGTTCCGCAGGCCTTCAGCCATGTGTTCTCGGAGTGGGACGCCGTCCTCTCCTGGAATCGCTGGGCCCTCTCCTGGGCCGACGGGTTGCTCCCCGTCTGGGTCGCGCACTACCCGCAGCTCCTGCCCCTGAACGGTTCGATCCTCTACGTCCTCCAGGGCGAACCGCTCCAATTCCTGCATCACGGGGTGCTCGCCTTGTTCGAGGTCGGGGTCGGGCTCGTGTTGCTCGACCTCGGGCTCTCGACGCGGCGGGACGAGCCGATCCTGGCGATCCCGCTGTTGACCCTGCTGCTGGGGACGGGGTTCGGGCAGTGGCTCGGTGCCGGCTACGCCGACATCCCGGTCGCCTTCTACGGCCTGTTGGCGCTCTCGCCTCTCCTGGCCGGCCCCTTCGGCGACGATGCACGACGCGACCGCGCCCGCCTCGTGGCCTGCACCCTGGGTGCGATCGGGGCGGCGTTGACCAAACAGCCCGGGCTTTACGTGGCGGGCCTGCTTCCGGGATTCGTCTGGCTCGCTCTCGCAGGGCGGCCCATGCGGGAGCGCATCGTCACCGCCGGCGCGGTCGGGGCGGTGACCCTCGCGGCGATCCTCCCGTGGTATGGCTACGCGGAATTGCGAGTCCTCGAAGGCTTCGAGCCGACGGAGATGCCGCGCCTGGACCAGGTGATCGAAGCGGATGGCTTCGTGGCGCGGGCCGTGGCCGCGCTGGCGATCTGGAAAGCGGCCCTGCCGGCCGGGCTCCTCTATCCGATCCTGCTCCTGGTGCTCGCCTCGCTGGCGCGCCCGCCAATCCGCTGGGTCACGCTCGGGGTGAGCCTGCCCTTCCCGGTGCTCTGGTCCTACGTCGCGAGCTACGACCTGCGGAACTCCGCCCTGGCCCTGCCCTTCGTTTCGCTCTCTGCTGCCTATGGCGCAACGTGGTTGGCAAGTTCGATCGGGAGCCGTATCCCCACCCATCTCCGTCGTCTCGCATTGGCCGCGGCGACGGCGGGCCTGGCCGTGTGGACGTTCCATGTCCTGGTCGACGCGGATGCCGTCCGCCGCGCCCACGACGAGCAACTCGCCGAGGTGGGCTGGCCGCCACTGAACGAGCGAATCCTCGCCTTCGAGGCCCGCGAAGGCTTCTCGGGCCAGATCCTCTCGAACTACCTGGTCGGGCGGAACCTCCCGCCGCTCCGCGACCGCTTCTTCGAGGATCGCAGCGTCGGCGGCGACCAGTTCTGGCCCTTCCGCAGCGCGAAAGCCTTCCGCCGGATCCTGGACGACCCCGCGAACGACATCCGCTTCATCCTCGTCCAGCGTCCCATCTACAGTCAGGGGATCAAGCGGATGCTCCTCAAGTCGATCCGCTCGGGCGAGTATGAGGTCGTCTTCGAGACCACCTACAGCTTCCTTCTGCGCGTGCCCGCTTTACAGGCCGACGAGGCGCTGGAAGAATCGACGCAATGACCTCCCCGCTCGAGATCGAAGACCGTGGCCACGTTCGCATCCTGCGACTGAACCGCCCCGAGCGGAAGAACGCCCTGTCCAGCGGCCTCGGCTGGGCCATCGTGACGGCCATCGAGGACGCCGCCCGGGATGACGATGTCTGGGTGATCGGCCTGACCGGCGCGGGCGACGCGTTCTGCTCGGGCCTCGACCTCGCACCCGAGGCCCAGGGCGACTTCGAATCGGCCGCGCCGCTGTCACCCCAGGACATGGCTGCCGACGAGCTCGGCTGGGTGGGTCGGTTCCCGGTCCTGATGCGCGAACGTTGCGAGAAGCTCGTGGTGGGCGGCATCAATGGCGTGGCGGTCGGCGCAGGCCTTTCCCTCGCGATGGCGACGGACATTCGGATCGCGAGTGATCGCGCCCGTTTCCTCGCGGGTTATGCCCGGCTCGGCACTTCACCCGACGGCGGCCTCACCTGGACTCTCGCGCAGGCCATCGGCTACGAGCGCACGTTGCGATTTCTACTCGAACACCAGCAGGCCAACGCGGCCGAGGCTCTCGAGTGGGGGATGGTCGGCGAGGTCGCACCGGCCGACGAGTTCGATGCCCGCTTCCTGGCCTGCTGCGATCGGCTGGCCGGGGTGGCCCCGCTCGCGGCGCGCGCCACGAAACGCATCGTCCATGCCGCGACAGCGCCGCCCGACGTTGCGGCCCACGTCCGCTGGGAGCTCAGCAACGCTCGCGGTGGGCTCGACACCGAAGATGGCAAGGAAGCCCTCGCCGCCTTCCTCGAGAAGCGGAAGCCGACCTTCCAGGGACGCTAAGCGCGAGGCGAGTCCCAGCGGCCGCGGCTACGACAACCCGACATCGCTGGCCTCGTCTCGGGCCGCCGAAGGCGCGCCGAGCGAGGTGACGAGCGAGCCTGCCACCACCGTGCAGGCGCCGAGGATCGCCGTCGCGTCGAGCGGCGGTCCGGTGTCGAAACCGGGAAAGAAGACCAGGGTCAGACGTTGGAACCCCAGCGTCATCAACGGCACGAGAGCCAGCACCGCACTCACGCGCGACGCCTCCCAGTGCTGCAACGCCTCCGCGAAACAGCCATAGGCGACGACTGTATTGAGGGCGCAGAAGATCAGGAGCGCCCACCCCGCCCCGTCGAGGGAGCCGAGGGCTGAGAGGTCTGCCAGCGGGAAGAAGATCAACGCGCAGCCGAGGTAGATGCAGACCATGATGTGTTGCGAAGGCAGCACGCGCAGGAGCTGCTTCTGTGCGATCCCGTAGATGGCCCAGGTCACCGCTGCGAGGCCGATCATTGCGTTGCCGTAGAGGTGATCTTCGCTTCCCGGAAGCGCGAGCACCGTGGCCAGTCGGCTGACTGAGAAGATCGCGATCCCCGCCACGAGCAAGGCGAAACCCGCCCACTGGATGCGCGAGAACGGCTCGCGGAACACCCAGACGCCAGCGAGCGCGAGCAGGATGGGTGCACCCTGGATCAACACCTGCGCGTCAGCGGGCGTCGTGTGGTGGAGGCCCACGATGTAGCCGAGATAGTTCGCCGCCAGGAAGGCCGTGGCGACGGCCAGCAGCGCCCAGTTCCCACGCGCCAGCCCGCCGAGGGCGGGTCGGCTTCGCCCGAGGCCGAGGGCACCCGCCAGCACCGCCGCCGAGACGACGAAGCGGACTCCGGTGATGGTGATGGGGTCGAGGCGCGAAAGGATTCCCGACAACGCGACGGGCAGGATGCCCCAGGAGATCATCGTGGCGCAGGCCAGACCGAAGCCCAGGCGTCGGCGTCCGGAGCTTTGGTGGACAGGCACGATGCCTGCCAGCATAGCGAGCCGCGGCGGCCGCCCGGACCTGCCAGCGAGCCTAGTAGCGCCGGAGCGTCACCAATCCCGCTGAATGTTGGGCTTGTAAGCCGGCCTACCGGGGCGACGCAGGTCGTACTCGAGCGACGGAGTGTCGTCCGGATCCGTCTGCGGGACGCGCGGGCCGTAGTCGAGCTTCGGCGTGGCTTCGTGGAGTTCGATCCCTAAGGGGTCTTCGCCCGCGTCGAAGCGATACTCGGCTCGCAGCTTCCACTGGTGGGAGTAGTCGTACTGAGCCGAGATCGCCGGCCGCCAATCGAGCGTCGGTTTCTCATCCCAGTAGCCGCAATCCTCCTCGCCCGAGAGTGCGAGAGCAAGCCCGCCGGTCGCCAGCGTCCCGCCGTAGGCGATGCGCGGCCAGGGCGGGGTGCAGTTGCGCATGGTGTGCAGGCTCGAGCCCGCGGTCACCGACAGCAGGCCGAGGGTCGAGGGGTGAGTCAGCTCGAAGTCGCCGAGGGTCGCGCCGATTCCGTACCCGACCACGGCGGGCGCCGCGTAGAGAATCCGTTGTCGTCTCCGGCGATTCGAGCCGACGCCGAACCCGAAGGCCGTCACGATACCGAGGCCCAGGCCCCACTCGTTGGCTTCGAGGTAGGGCTCGGAGAAACTGTCGAGCCAGCTGTCGTCTTGCTCTTCGGGCTCGGGGTCGGGCAGTCGGTCCACGAAGTGATAGTCGACCTGGAGACCGAAACGTTGCGGTGCGTCGTAGCGCAGCGCAAGCTCGCTGCGGAAGTCGTCGCGCACGCCGTAGAACGGATCGTCGGCCCAGGCGTCATTCCGAAGGAGCCAGGGTGCGAGCGGGAGGGAAAGCCCGACGACGCCGATGGCCGTGTGGCGCAGCGGAGGCAGCCACTTCTTGCCATCGCCTGCGAACTTCTCTTCGGCTCCGAACTTGATGTAGTCCTCGTCGAAGATTCCGATGTCGGGTTCCGGCTCGGGTTCAGGCTCACGAACGACCGGGTCGAGTCCGAGATCCAGGCGCGAGGCCTTCTTGCACCACCAGGGCCCGAAGAACATGAGCGGCACGAGCATGGCCACGGCTCCGAGATCGGAGATCAGCGCAAAGCCCCCGAGTGCCCCGGCCACCAGACTGTGACCGACGTTCGGCCGCCCGCGGCTCTCGATGGCGAGGATGATGACCGCGACCAGTGCGAGCGTCGCCGGGAATGCGGGCGCAACGAAGAGCGGCCGATCGGTTGCGAACAGGACGATGGCGAACAGCATCGCCGCCAGCAGCCCCGCGCCGTGGGAGTGGAGCCGCCAGCCGATCCCGCACACGCCGAACAGCAGTGCGACGCCGAGCCACCATGTGAGCGCCAGGCTCGCCTCCGCCGAGCCGAGCGCGTAGAGCCAGAGGTCCAGGGGTTGGCTGCCGAGGAAGGGGTCGCGCGGCAGGTCGGGGTCGAAGCCCACGCGCCCGATCTCGTAGTCGACCCCCACCCGCTCGAAGAGGAAGCCACGCGCTTCCCAGTCGAAGGCACCGGTGATCCAGAACATCGAGATCGCGAGCGCCGCGATGATCAAGAGCCACGCCGGCCCCGTGAACCAGCCGAGGCCGAAGCCACGCTCGAGGCCGGGGGCCGGCGTGCGGAAGTCCTGCCAGGTCCAGAGAAGCCCGGGCAGCGCGATCAGCACGCCGAGGCCGAGCAAGAGCTGGGGCCACGGCGAGTGGATCGCGCCGAAGTGCCCGAGCAAGGCGAAGTCGAGGGAGTAGAGCATCACGCCGAGGGCGACCGAGAGAGCGAGGCCTGCGCCGAAGGGAGGCCGGCCGAGCCAGCGGCCGCGGATCGTGCGGCCTCCGCCCAGCAAGACCAGGAACAGGAGTGTTGCGACGAGCCAGGGCCAGAGGTCGTTGGACGCTTCCATGACGGGTCCCCTTCCCGTCCTTCTTACCCGTCCGAGGCACCCTGGGTCAAAGGATCTGGCGGGCCCCGGTGCTAGCGCCGTCCGGCCCGACGGTCAGACGTCGAGGCTGGGCGCGATGCTCGCCACGGCTTGGCGGATGGCGTGGCTGCTCGAATCGGGCAGGTCGGTGAAGCGCACGCCGATCCCGACCGGGAGCTTCGGGTTCCGCAGGTTCCCGGGCACGTTGCTGAGCGCCACGCGGCCGCGGGCCGGGAGGACCTGGCCGGCCATCTGGAGCTCGAGTTCCACTTCGACGCCGCGCATGGAGGCGCGAGCCGTTTCGAAGAAGAGGCCGCGCTCCGAGAGGGTGTAGAGGCGGCCCGGTTTCTCCCGGTCTCCGGCGTGGGCCCGGGCGGGGACACTGCACGGCACGCGCAGGGCACCGCGCGGGCGGCGCCCCTCGATGGAAGCGAGGGCGCGGTTCACCTGGTAGCGGAGCAGCGCGTCATCGAAAGGGTCCCAGAGGGCCACGCTGACCCCCGCGCCGCGCAACGCGTCTCGCGCTTCTGCGAGTGGCTTGGGGCCCGCAGCAAGAAACGTCATGCCCTGCCCCATCGTGCAGGAACGCAAGGCCTCCGTCAGCGCGTCGGCGTCGGGCCCTGGGATGTCGGAAGGCAGCACCACGGCGCCCACCGCCTGCCCGTGTGCCAGGGCGTACGCCTCGTCGGCGGTCTTCGCCCGGATCGCCCTGTGGCCGAGGCCACGCAGACGATCCGTCACCGTGTCGAGCGTGACGTCGAGGCCGTCGAGCAGAAGAATGGTGTGTGAGCCCGCCATGTAGCCCCCCTGCCTTGTCCATCGACGGGTCGGTGGTCGAAATTGATACCCATGGCCAGCCGGTGACCGCGCGCACAGAGGGCCGGTGATCGCGATCTCTTGGGCTGCGGCTCTCGGCCGCATCGGGGAGAATGGGCGTCCCTGAGCCCCGGAGAGTTCATGTCCCACGCACGCATCGCCGAGAGCCCGCCGTTTGTGGGGAACTCTGGTTTCCGGCTCGGCAGTCTGCTCGTCAGCCTGATGGACGCAGCGCCCGGCCAGGAGCGCAGCTTCAACCGCTGGTACGACCGCGATCATTTCCACGCCGGCTGCATGGCGGGGCCCGGGTTCTTCGCCGGCCGGCGCTTCCTCGCCACGCGCGAGCTCCGGGCCCTGCGGTCGGCCGACGCCCCACCCTTCCTCGACGACGCGCAGGCCGGGGCCTTCCTGGCGCTCTACTTCATCGCGGCGGGCCAACACGAGTCGACCGAAGCCTGGGCCGTCGAGCGGGTGAACGCTCTCCGGGGTGCGGGACGGATGCACCCGGATCGACGTCCGGTCCATGCTGGGTTCTACCAACAAGCGTTCGCCGTGAAGCGCGACCCCGACGGTGTCCCGCCCGAACTCGCGCTCGACCACCCGTTCGAGGGCGTCGTGCTTGCGACCTACGAAGCCGCGCGGGAGGATGCCACCGCTGACTTGGAGGCGGCGCTCGTCGAATGCCTCGCGGGCGCGATGGACGGCTCCGGGGTGGCCCTGGCGCTCGGTTTCCGGCCCGTGCCGCTACCCGACGATGCACCGGAGTACGTCGCGCGGCCACCCGGCCTAGCCGGCCGCCGGCTCGTTCTGGGGCTCTACAACGGCGTGCCGCGAGACGCCTGCGACGTGCTGGCCTCCGGCGC
>JAFDDA010000116.1 GCA_019311105.1 Deltaproteobacteria bacterium | reverse complement strand
CGTAGCGGGTGTCGGCATGACGCCCTTCGGAAAGCACATGGACACCGGCCTCAAGGCCCTCGGCGCCGAGGCGGTCACGGCCGCGCTCGCCGACGCGGGCATCGGCCAGGACGAACTCGAGTGCGCCTATGTGGGCAACGCGGCCGCGGGTCTCGTGACCGGGCAGGAGAGCATCCGCGGCCAGGTGATCCTGCGCTCGATCGGGATCGGAAAGCTCCCGGTGATCAACGTCGAAAATGCCTGTGCGAGCGCCTCGACCGCGTTCAACCAGGCGGCCGCGATGGTGACGGCGGGGATGTACGACATCGTTCTCGCCCTGGGCGTCGAGAAGCTCTACCACCCCGACAAGAAGAAGTCGTTCGGGGCCTTCAGTGGCGCAGTCGACGTCGAGGCCATGGCCGCGATCATGAAGGGGCTTCAGCAGGGCGCCGCCAAGGGCGGGGCCAAGTCCGCCTCCTCGGGCGCGGGCGAGAAGCGCTCGATGTTCATGGACATCTACGCGGCGATGGCGCGGGGCCACATGGCGCAGTACGGCACGACCGCCGAACAGTTCGCGATGGTGTCCGCCAAGAACTCCTTCCACGGCAGCATGAATCCGCGCGCGCAATTTCGTGAGGCGATGACGGTCGAAGAGGTGTTGGCGGCACCGATGATCGCCGAGCCCCTGACGCGACCCATGTGCTCGCCCATCGGTGACGGCGGCGCGGCTGTCGTGATCGTGAGTGAGAAGAAGGCGCGCGAGATGGGCATCCAGAATCCTGTGAAGGTCGTCTCCAGCGTGCTCGTCAGCGGCTGGGATCACGGCATGGAGGAGGACGGTGCCGCAGAGGTCTGTGCCAAGACCGCCTACGAAGAGGCGGGCGTCGGCCCCGAGGATCTCAGCGTCGTCGAATGCCACGACGCTTCGGCGCCGGCCGAAGTGCTGGCCACCGAATCTCTCAGCCTGTGCCCGAAGGGCGACGGCGGCAAGCTCGTCGAAGAGGGAGCGACCCGTCTCGGTGGCCGGATCCCGGTCAACACCTCGGGAGGGCTGCTGCGCAAGGGGCACCCCGTCGGTGCGACCGGTATCGCCCAGATCGTGGAGCTCACCGAACAGCTCCAGGGCCGTTCGGGCGATCGCCAGGTCGAAGGCGCCAGCGTGGGACTCGCGCACAACGGCGGCGGCAACATCGGCACGGATGCCGCGGCGATGTGCGTGACGATCCTGAAGAACTGAGGGCGACACGCGCGAACGCGACGAGATGATCCTGGCGGACATGATCGCGGTCCGCGCGGAGAAGAATCCCGACCTCGACGTGCTGACGTTCGAGCATCTCAGCCTCGACGGCGGGTGACGCCGGACGAGGTCCGGACCTACGCCGACCTGCAGACCAACGTCGGAGCGCGGATCGAGGCGTCGGGGGACTCGCCCGTACCGGGCCTCTCGATCGCGAGTCACGGCGCGACCTCGAGAGCTTCACGCAGGGATCCATGCTGCCGGATCAACGGGTTCCAGGTTCTGCCGCCGCCGGTCCGGGCCCGCGCGAAATTCCCTGGCAGAGCCATGTATATGACGTATACTACGACGTTATCATTCTTGGAGGTCCGTCAGAATGGCGCGAAACGTCGACCCGAACCTCGAAGCGGAGATCCCCGGGCTGCTCAGCGAGGACGGGACCTGGGTGAGCCGCCGACTCTTCTTCGATCCGGAGCTGTACGAGATCGAGAAGGAGCGAGTGTTCGGCCGCTCGTGGCTGATGGTGGGCCACGAGAGCCAGATTCCGAATCCGGGAGATTTCTTTCTCTCCTTCATGGGCGAGCAGTCCGTGATCGTGGTTCGTGACAATGCGGGAGCCGTCCGCGTCCATCTGAACACCTGCCCCCACCGAGGAATGCCCGTCTGCCGGGAAGATCGCGGAAACGCGAGGACCTTCTTCTGCGTCTATCACGGCTGGAACTTCAGCCGGGATGGCAGCCTGGTGGGGATCCCCAACCAGCGGGCGTCCTATCCCGAGGACTTCGACACATCGAACCTCGGTCTCATCGCGGTGCCGCGGATCGAGACCTACTGCGGCCTGATCTTCGCCAATCACGACGCGGATGCGATGTCGCTCGAGGACTACCTGGGCGACATGACCTGGTACCTCGACACGAGCTTGAACCGCCGAGCGGGAGGCGTCGAGGTCGTCGGCGTCCAGAAGTGGCGAATCGGTACGAACTGGAAGGTCCCGGCCGAGAACATGATCGGCGACGTCGCGCACGCGCCCGCCACCCACTCATCGGTCTTTCAGATTGCGCCCGGCGACCCGGCTGCCGAACAGGCATTGAAGTCGGTCCTGGAGTACGGGAGGAACGTGGCGCTCCCCAACGGTCACGGCGGCACGTTCCGGGTCTATCCCAAGGACGACGTCGAGGGGCGGCTCCCCGGGGAGACTGCCCTGCGCGACGTGCCGGGCGTTGGCGAATACCTGGCCTCCATCCAGGCCGAGGCCGAGGAGCGCCTGGGCCCGGTGCGAAAGCACCTGAAGATCGCCACCTGTACGACGTTCCCGAACCTCTCTCTCCTCGGAAGCAACTTCACCTTCCGGGTCGCGCACCCGCGTGGCCCGATGAAGACCGAGGTCTGGTCGTGGGTCTTTGTGGATTGCGACGCACCCAGCGAGGTCAAGGATGCGATGAAGAAGTTCTTCAGCCTGACCTTCGGCCCGGGTGGCATCTTCGAGCAGGACGACGGCGAGAACTGGGAGGGCGTCACCTACGGCGCATCGGGGGTCGGCGCGTCCGAGCACGCCTTCCACTACGGCGCGGGCCTCGACGCGGGGCCCCATCCAGAGCTGCCGGGCACCGTGAGCCGGGTGTACAGCGAGCACACTCAGCGAGGCATGTACCGCCGATGGCACGATCTGATGCTCGTCCCCTGACCCAACCCGGGGATGGATCCTTGCAAGCGAGAAAAGATGGGAGCGATCGATGAGCCACTCTTCGGACGACACTCTGGGCACGGCCGCAAGTCTGGAAGAGCAGCATGCCGTAGAGCAGTTCCTCTACCGTGAAGCGCGCCTGCTCGACGAGCGCCGCTACCTGGATTGGCTCGGGCTGCTGACCGACGACTGCACCTACCGGGTCCCGATCCGGGAGAACGTCCTCGCCGTCCGCGGAAAGCCACCGGTCACGATCGACGACGAGCTGTCTGAGCTCGCGTACTTCGACGACGACAAGCTCACCCTGGCTGCCAAGGTGTTGCGCCTCGGAACCGGGACGTCGTGGGGCGAGAATCCGCCCTCGCGTACGCGGCGCATCGTGAGCAACGTCGAGATTGCACCCGGCGAGAACCCGGGCGAGCACCTCGTACACTCGAACCTCGTGCTCCATCGTTCGCGTCGCGTCGATCAAGTCTCGCAGTTCACCGGGCAGCGCCGCGATGTGCTGCGGCGAACGGACAAGGGGCTGCTCTTGGCCAGGCGGCTCGTGGTGCTGGACATGAGCATCTGCGATTCATCGCATATGGGAAATTTCTTCTGAGATGACTGCATTCGGAGTCGACCGATGACTCGATCCCGAGGAAGCGTTGCGCTGGCCCCCGGCCGTCGCGAGCGTGGTTCGCTGTCGCGCGGAGAGATCCTCGAGGCCGGGCTGCTGATCGCGAGGCGGGATGAACTGACCCGCTTGACGATGAAGAAGCTGGCCGAAGAGCTGGGCGTCACCCCCATGGCGATCTATCGGCACTTCCGGGACAAGGCCGAGGTCGTCGATGGCGTGCTCGATCTCTTCGTCCGCGAAGCCGCGGTGACGGACCATGAGGCGAGCGAGAACCGTGAGGACTGGCAGCGCTGGATGCTCTTCACGTTTCGCAAGATGTTCAGTGCCCTGGTCGAGACACCGGGCGTGATGCCCTTCCTGAGTACGGCTTCACGCTTTGGACCCGCTGCCATGGAGGCGTTGGATGCGATTCTCGGAGTGCTCCGCCTCGCAGGCAGATCGGAGCGCCAGGCCGCCGATGCCTTCGCCGTGATGTGCGCCTACACGATCGGCTCCGCGGGGCTCGCTTCGGCCTGGAGGGCCGCCGAGGGCCCGCGAGACTCGGAGGAGGGCCTACGCCAGATGCGACTCAGCATCGAGTCGGCGCCGCGTCTGGACTACCCCAACGTTGTGGATGGGGCGGCGGATCTCGCCAGGATCCTGCAGACCTTCCCCTTCGAGATGGGACTCGAGCGGCTGATGCAGGGCGAGCAGCCCGAACGTTCGCAGACGCCGCCGCGCTAGATCGGCTTCACCATCATCGAGGCGAATACAACCATGAGCAAGAGGAGGTGGGCCATCTGAAAGGCAACCTGCAGACCCACTTTGCCTTCACTTCCGCCCTCCGCCACAGCCATGCGCGCCGGCCTCGTAATGAACTGGAGTGCAAAGCTGTAGAACGCCATGACGAACAGGCTGCTCCACAGCCAGAACTCTGAGAACGGCCGGGTGCCCATGAACGCGGCCGCCACGCCCGTCAGGGTCACGATGCCGATGACGACGTTCTGGAGAAGCCCGGCCGTGTTGGCCTTCCTCACGAGGGCCTCGTTGGCCGCGTCTGCGGCTGGCCTCACCGCAATCAAGACCGCAATCGCGACGGAACCCATTGCCAAGGCGAGCAGCAGAATGCCCGCACTCCAATGAGCCAAGCTCAGGACCCGATCCAGACTCACGACGGCAACCCCCATTCTCCAATCAGACCCACGCGTTCGCCCCTCGTCTCAGCCGCCCGTGACGGAAAGCGGAACCGCAGAATAGCCGGCGACGTTCGACATGTGGACCCGCTCGCAGGCTTCCTCGTGTACCTCGAAAGAGGGAAAGCGCTTGAAGAACTCCTCGAAGGAGACCCTTGTCTCGAGACGGGCGAGGAACGACCCCAGGCACTTGTGGGTCCCATGTCCCAGGGCGATCTGGAGCGAGATCTCGCGATCGATGTCGAAGCGGTCGGGGTCGTGATACTGGCGCTCGTCGCGGCAGGCGGCCCCCGTGAGCAGGAGCACGCGTGAGCCCTCGGGAATCGTGACGCCGTGGAGCTCGACCTCCCTCGTCGCCGAGCGGCCTTGGATCTGGGACGGCGGCCAGTAGCGGAGCGATTCCTCGATGGTGCCGGCAATCGCCGCGGGATCCTCTACGACGCGCTTATGGACCTCCGGGTGGCGCCAGGTCAGCACCAGGGTGTTGCTCATCAGCTTCGTCGTGGTCTCGGCGCCCGCTGCCGCCAGCAGGCTTGCAAAGCCGAGAAGCTCGGCGTCGGTCAACCGGTCGCGTTTGCCGTCGTCCCGCGTGACCTCGGCGCTCATGAGCTCGCTGATCAGATCCTCCTTCGGATTCCGGCGCCGTTCGGCGATGAAGTCCCGGAAGTACTGCGTCATCTCGCCCATCGCATGGATCGCCGACGGAGGGATGTCGGGAGTGTCCGCCCGACGGGTCAGGGATGCGTCCACGAGATTCCGGATCGGAAGACGATCCTCCACGGGCACCCCCATCAGCTGGCTGATGAAGTCCATGGGGTAGACCGAGGAGTAGTCCTTCACGAAGTCGAAGGAGTCGCGCTCGCGGAGTGGCTCGAGGATGCTCGCGGCCAGCTCTCTCAGCACCGGCTCCATGGCCTGCACCTTTCTCGGTGTGAAGCGACTGCTGAGGAGCTTTCGCAGCCGGGTCTGCTTCGGAGGATCCATCAGGATCATCATGGGGACCGCCTCGAGCATCGCCGGGTCCATGTCCTGGATCAGTACGCCTCGAGCCGAGCTGTAGGTTCGGTGGTCGATATGGGCCTCGACGACGTCTTCGAAGCGGGAGAGGGCGTAGAAGCCCCACTCTTCGTTGTGATAGACGGGCGCCTCGTCTCGCAGCTGCCGGTAGGTCTCGTACGGGTCGTTGAAGAATTCGTCGGAGAAGGGATTGAACTGCAAGGGGGCCTCCTTCGCGGTGGGGACCGATCTGGCGCTCTCGCGAGAGGGCGGTATTTTACTTGCGCGCAAGTAAAATCGCAATTCCCCCGAACCACCGAAAGGCCTGGTTTCGAAGCGAAATGCCGGAATCTCAGCGGAAGAAGGGCGGAGAGACTCGAGCCAGGCTGCTCGCGGCGGCCGAGCGCCACTTCGCGGCCGTGGGTTTCGACGCCGCCCGCATGGAGGACGTGGCCCGCGAGGTCGGAATCAAGCGGGCCGGGATCTTCTACTACTTCCGCGACAAGCGCGCCCTCTACGATGCCGTCCTCACCCGGGTATTCGACCAGTTCATGGAGGGGAGCCGGGTGGCCGTCGAGGCGGACGGAAGCGAGCCCCCCTCCCCCACCGACCGGGTTCGGGCCGCCCTCGAAGCGTGGATCGATTTCGTCGGCCATCGCCCCGACGCGGCTCGCCTGATCCTGCGAGAGGCCGCAAACGCGCGGCCCGGCGGCCAGTCCCTGGTGGCCCGGCTCGCGGTCCCCTTCGTGGCCTTCCTGGAAGCCATCGTCGCCGAAGGGGAGCGCGCCGGAGAGTTCCATCCGGCGTATTCGAATCCCTACCAGTTCATCAGCGTCATCGGCGGATCCACGATCTACTACTGCTCGGCGATCAGCGCCATGACCCCCGACCTCCCCTTCGATCCCACCAGCCCAGAGGGTCTGGCCGACCACAAGCGCGATCTCTGGCTCGTCGCGAGAGCGCTTCTCGGGATTGATTAGCGGTCGGCCGCGGTTCTCGAGATCGAATAGCGGTCGGCCGCGGGCCTGGCTCGGCGCCTACGATCCCTCGATCGCGCCCATTGCGGCCCCCACAGGGGTTTGACATAACGCCCCTACTCGGACCGGGTGCAAGAACGCAGCTTGAATGCCCTATCCGCCGGAGCCTCCCCGGCCGGTCCCGCTTCATGGCTCGCGACCCCGACCGCGCTTCGCCTAATATCGCACGGCAACTGCAACAATTGTGGTGCCCCTCGCGATCCACAGCATCTACGGCGAGCACACGGTTGTGCGCGTCTAGCAAGGGATTCGACACCAGGCCTGATCCGCATCTGCGGCGAAGGACCAGCCGGAGATCGAAACAGGCCGACGTGACGGAAGTCGAACGCCCCCAGTACGTGCGTCAGGCGCGCGAAGGCAAGTTGTCGTTTGCGACCAAGCTCAATCAGGGCGTCGGCGCGATCCCCGACACGGTCAAGAACTGGGTCTTCAATACCTTCGCGCTGCTCTTCTACAACCAGATCCTCGGCCTGGACGCGTTCTTCGTATCGATCGCGCTCGCAATCGCGATCGTCTTCGACGCGATCACGGATCCGCTGGTTGCGACGCTCTCCGACAACTCGCAGACACGCTGGGGCCGCAGACATCCGCTGATGCTGATCGCGTCGTTGCCGCTCGGCGTGGCACTGTTCTGCGTGTTCGTGCCCCCGAGTGGGCTCTCCGAGATGCAGCTGTTTGCCTGGCTGCTGGTATTCACCGTGCTGACACGCGGCCTGATGACGCTGTACTTCGTGCCGTGGTCGGCGATCGCCGCCGAGCTCTCGGATGATTATGTCGAGCGCACCTCCGTAATGTCGTACCGATTCGCGGTCGGCTGGGCGATTGGTGTCGGGTTCCCGCTCTTCGTCTTCACATACATCATGCCGGGCAGCGAGGAGTTCCCGATCGGCCAACTGAACCCCGCCGGCTACCCCCGCCTGGCGATGGCGGCGGGTCTGCTGCTGACCTTCGGTGCGGTGGCGACGACGCTGCTCACGTGGCGTGAGATCCCCTATCTCCGCCAGCACGCGGGCACGAGCGCTGGCTTTGGCTTGAAGCAGACCTTCATCGAGCTGAAGCAGGCGCTTCGGAACAAGCACTTCCGCCTGATCTTCATCGTCGTGCTGATCATGTCGGCCATCGGCGGCACCACGGCAAACATCGGCATCTACATGACGACCTACTTCTGGGGCTTCACGACCGAAGATTTGCGTTGGATGGCGCTGGCGGCGGTTGGAGCGCTGTTTGCCTTCCCTCTCGTGGCCGCCATTCAGGCCCGCTGGGACAAGAAGTACATCCTCCTATGGTGCGGTGTGATCAGCCTGGTCGAGGGCCTGACCCTGGTGAACCTGCGCTTTCTCGGTGTGCTGCCGGAGAACGGCGACCCGATGTTGTTGGTCATCATCATCGCCGTCGGCGTATCGACCGTCTCGATCGCAGTCGTCCAGGGGATCATCGGCGCTTCGATCGTCGCGGACTTGCTCGACGACCACGAACTCCAGACAGGTCTGCGCCAGGAGGCGATGTTCAATGCCGCTCTGTCCTTCTCTGGCAAAGCGATTTCGGGCCTCGGGACATTGCTAGGCGGGCTGATCATCACTGCAATCTCGTTCCCGGTCGGCGTCGATCCTGCGGAGGTTCCGGCGGATGCAATCTTCCGGCTCGGCGTCGTGGTTGGCGTCATCGTGCCTCTCTTCTATCTGATTCCGATTGGGTTGATCACGCGGTACCAGATCACCCGCGCGCGTCACGCGGAGATCAGGGCGGCGCTCGATGCCCGGCGCCAACAGCAAACCGCAGTGACGAGCGAAGGGCTGCGAGCGAAATCTGGCGAGTCTCGGTAACCTGAGCGTCGAGCCTCCTCTTGCTCGTCGGTGATGCCGATGAGTCCTTCCCGAGCCGGGCACCCGCCTTGGGCCCACGCCGAGTGTCTGGGCCCACCGGAAAGTTGGTGCCGACTCCGGGCCCGAGTTCGAGAATTCCTTCGAGGAGAAGCAGATTTGATGCGTGCGGCAGCGATCGTTCTATGCACCCTTCTCGTGGGCGCGCTGGTTTCTTGCGGCGAGGCCGCTCGGGTTGATTCGCCTTCAGCAGCGCTCGTTCAGGTCTTCAAGTCACCGACTTGTGGTTGCTGCGTCAAATGGGCCGAACACCTCGAGGCCAGTGGATTCCAGGTGGAGACCACCGACGTCGGCGATCTGAATGCGGTAAAGCGGCGGCACGGTGTGCCCCCCAATGCCGAGGCTTGTCACACGGCGCTGGTCGACGGATATGTCGTAGAAGGCCACGTACCCGCATCGGACATCGAACGCCTGCTTCGCGAGCGCCCGAGCGTGCGCGGCCTCGTCGTGCCCGGCATGCCCCACGGCTCGCCGGGCATGGAGTCAGCGACTCCCGAGCCGTACACGGTCTATGCCTTCGACGAGGCCGGCGGGCGCTCCGTCTTCTCCCGTCACGACTAGAGCCGCTTCCGGCGTGCGTGGCGCCTTCGTGCGCCAGGCGGTCAGCAGGGGCAGCAGCAGCGCGGCCTCGAAGCCGCCGTCGCCATCGTTGTCGAGGCCGTCCGCGCAGACGGGGACGGCGTCGAGCTCGGCATGCAGGAGGAAGAGGCCGCCGTAGATGTCCGTGGCCAGGACGAGCCCGCTCGCCAGGTCGGCGTATTCGAATCCCTACCAGTTCATCAGCGTCATCGGCGGATCCACGATCTACTACTGCTCGGCGATCAGCGCCATGACCCCCGACCTCCCCTTCGATCCCACCAGCACAGAGGGTCTGGCCGACCACGAGCGCGACCCCTGGCTCGTCGCGGGGGCGCTTCTCGGGATCGAATCGCGGCGCCCGGGCCTGGGCTCGGCGCCTACGATCCCTCGACCGCGCCCACGTCCCGCAGGGATGCGATCTCCTCGCGGCTGAGGCCCGCCTCGGCGAGCACCACGTCGGTGTGCTCGCCGACCTCCGCGGGGCCGATTCCCAGCTCCGCCCGCGTGCGGGAGAAGCGCGGCGCGGGGCGCGGCTGCCGGACCCCGTTCTCTACCACGAAGGAGCCACGGGCCGCGTTGTGCGGATGCTCGTGGGCTTCGGACATGGCGAGGACCGGTGCGAAGCAGGCATCGCTGTCCTCGAATACCGCACACCATTCGTCGCGGGTCTTCGTCTTGAACGTCTCCGTCAGACGTTCCGCGAGCGCAGGCCACAGGCTCTTGTCCATCTGCCCGGCGGGCTCCACGCCGTCGAGACCCAACCGCTCGATCAGGCTGGCGTAGAACTGAGGCTCGATCGAGCCGATCGAGACCCACTTGCCGTCCGCGGTCTCGTAGACCTCATAGAAGGGAGCGCCGCCGTCCAGCAGGTTCGTGCCGCGCTCCTCGCTCCACCACCCCGACTGCTGCGCGCCGTAGATGCTCGCGAGCAGCATCGCGGCGCCGTCGACCATGGCTGCGTCGACGACCTGTCCCCGGCCGCTGCTCTTCGCCTCGAGGAGCGCGCACACCATGCCGAAGGCCAGCAGCAAGCCGCCTCCCCCGAAGTCGCCGACCAGGTTGAGCGGGATGGCGGGCTTCTCGCCCTTCCGACCCATGGCGTGGAGGGCTCCCGTCAGCGAGATGTAGTTGATGTCGTGGCCGGCCTCCTGGGCGAGAGGACCTTGCTGTCCCCAGCCGGTCATCCGGCCATAGACCAGGCGTGGGTTGCGATCGAGACAGACGTCGGGCCCGATGCCCAGCTTCTCGGTCACTCCCGGCCGGAAGCCCTCGACGAGTCCGTCGGCGCCTTCGATGAGCCGGAGCACGACGTCGACGCCCTCGGGCTTCTTCAGGTCCACGCAGACGCAGCGCTTCCCGCGATTGACGAGGTCGGCCGATCCGGTCGCGAACGTACCGCCGCCGGGACGCTGAATGCGGACCACGTCCGCCCCCATGTCGGCAAGGATCATCGCGGCGAACGGCGCGGGGCCGATGCCGGAGATCTCGATGATCCGGGTTCCGTGCAGGGGGCCCATATCTTTCCTCCTCGCCAAGCTGCTTCGCGGGCGAAGTGTACGGCACGACTCGAGCCGGCAACGCGTTGGACCGGACCTTCTTCGACCCGAGCAGGCTTCAGTCCGTGGCCACGACCGGTTCAACCCACGAAGGCCGTCACCAACGGCAGCGCGGTCAACAGCGCCCATCCATTCTTCTCGCCCGATCTCCGGTCGCCACTGGTCGCAGGTCGGTTCAGGGTCCGTTAGGGTGCGAAACGGTGGGCACCGCCAGACTCGAGGAGGAAATGGCAGCCATCGAACTATCCGGGATCTTGAAGGGCGTCCGTCGAGTGCGATTCGTGCGGCGCCTTCGGGTACGCCTCCTCATCGGCTGGCTCGCTGCCTGCATCCCGGCCTGCATGGCCCTCTACCTCTTCGCCGGTGAACTGGTAGCAGGCTGGGTTCTCGCCGCGTACGTGGCAGCCACGCTCGTCGTCGTCCTCTGGGAGGCCAACCTCAAGTGTCCACGCTGCAAGAAGCGCTTGGACGGGCTTCGCGCCCTCACCGGGTTTGGCCGAGAATCGGAGAAATCGTGCCGACATTGCTCTCTTCCCGTTGGGGGCCCCGAAGGGGTTTGACATGACGCCCCTACTCAGGCTGCGTTTTCGCTCGAGGGCCGGGTATTAGCGTCATGGCAAGTCTCGGTACGGTCCGGGCACGTCCTTTTCAGAAGTCCGGGGACATCCTTTGCACCGAAAGGATGCCCTGGATGGAAACCAGTGTGGAGTGGACCCGGTTCGGTAGGCACCGGGTTCATTCCAGTCAGGCAGGCTTCCGCGCCACGACGCGCTGGTTCGAGGTGGGCTGGCCCAGGCGGGCCCGGAGCCAGTCGAGCACCACGAACATCGAGAGCAGGACCGGATTCTGGTAGCTGCAGAAGCGCACCACCCAGTCCGGGTACCCCCGATCCAGGAAGAAGTTGTGGAGTGAGATCGTCCAGGCGGAGGTGCTGATCAGGGCGTCCGTTCGGACGATCTCGAAACCGCGCTCCCTAAGCATCCGGTGCAGCGCCTCCGTCGAGAACAGGTTCCAGTGCCGGGGAAAGTGGTAGTGGCCCCAGCAACGGCCGCGGAAACCCCGATAGTCCAGCCCGGCCAGATTGGGGGTTTCGACGATGAAGTGGCCGCCGGGCCGCAGCAGAGCGAAGACCCGCTCGCAGATCCGCACCGGGTCGTCCACGTGCTCGATCAGCTGGAGCATGATCACGGCGTCGAAGCTGCCGGTGCCCGCCTGGAACTCCTCCATGCGCGCGACGTGCGCCTCGAAGCCCTGCTCCCGACACCGCTCGACCGCCTCGGGGTCGATGTCGATGCCCACGGGCTCCCAGCCCGGCGCACCGAAGTCGCGCAGCAAGCCGAGGAAGCGGCCGTCGGCGCAGCCGACGTCGAGAATGCGCTTGTCTCCCTCGCCCACGAGCTCGCGATAGAGGCGCACCTTGCCGCCCTCCCAGCGACGGCGGAGGCGGGCGACGAGGGGGTTCCCGACGCCGGAGAACGCGTAGTAGTCGGACGGGTAGATCACGCCGAGGTCGCCGCTCGTCGGGCGCGGATTCAGGTAGAGATGGTCGCACCCCCGGCAACGGACGAAGCGGAACTCGTTGGCGGCGGTGGCGTACTCGAAGTCGGGCCCGGTGGCCTCGAGATCACCCGCGTCCGCGCCGCACAGCGCGCAGCGTGTTTCAACCAGCGAGAGTGTCGGAGCGGACGGACGGTAGCCGGCCGAGGCCGGGGACGCGCTGCTCGATCGGGGCTCCATGCTCTTCGAGATAGCTCCGCTTCTCCCTGAAGGTCGCGGGATAACGATGCCACGGGATTCGCGGCCAGAGGTGGTGGATCGCGTGATAGTTGTGGCCCAGCACGAGAGGCGTGAGCCAGGACACGTCGAGAATCCGGGTCCCGAGGAAGCGATCCGCCGGCAGCCCCACGTGGGGCACCCAGTTGATGTACCAGTCCATGACGAGCTTGGCGATGGCGAAGGGCACGAGCCAGAGCACGATCAGTCCCAGCAGCCAGCCGTGCCAGGCCAGGAAGCCCCAGACCCCGGCCAGGAGGGCCAGGGAGAGAAGGTCGAGGGCCCGCTCGTGGGGTCGTCGCAGATCCTCCCGCAGTGCCTGCCGCGCGTAGCGAAGCACGCGCAGGTAGCGCAGCGGGAGAGACCAGAAGGAGCCGCTGGCATAGAGCAGGTTCGGGTCGTCCGGCTCGTTCATCCTGGCATGGTGCTGGAGATGGACGTACTTCTGGAGGAAGAACGGCGTCATGTAGGGAAAGATGCTCACCATTCCGATGGCCTCGTTCAGCCAGCGATGCTTCAGCACCACGGAGCCGTGGGCCGCATCGTGCCAGATGGTGAAGGCCAGGTGGATCGCGACGGCCGAGACGAGCACATGAAGCGCGAGCGGCAAGGGATGTGCAGCGTAGAGTGCGATGTTGCCGATCCAGAGGGCGTACATCGTCACGAGCAAGAGCAGCGTCCGAAAATCAACGCGTTGCATTGCGCCTCTCATTCTGTGGCGCCCTCCGCGCACCGTAGTCATCCGAACGCGCCAGCGTACTTTCACGGTGCGACGCAGTCAATCGCGACTTCAGTCGGCGCTCCCGCGGCGTGTTAGCATCGCGACTCGTTCGGAGTGAAACGTGCCGTCTGCGCCGTTCCTGTTCAGCATCGACCTCGAGGACATCCGGCAGCTGATTCCGGATGGGAATCGACTGAGCGATCGCGTGGAAGTCACCACCGAACGCTACCTGCGATTCCTCTCGGATCATGGATCCCGCTGCACGTTCTTCACGACCGGCGACGTGGCCCGTCGGTATCCGATGCTGGTGAAGCAGATCGACCAGGAAGGCCACGAGGTCGCATGCCACTCGGACGACCACACCCCGCTCGATCGCCACGACCCCGAGAGCCTTAGGGAGGATCTCCTGCGCTGTTTCGAGGCCTACGCCCAGGCGGGGGTGGGTGAGGTGAAGGGCTTCCGGGCACCGATCGGCTCCATGACGGGTGATACACGCTGGGCCTATGACGTCCTGCGCGAGCTCGGCTTCCGCTACTCGGCCTCGGTCCTGGCGGCAGCGAGCCCGCTCTACGGCTGGCCGGAGTTCGGGCCGGATCATCCGCGGCGGGAGGGCGGCCTCTGGGAGTTCCCAGTGAGCCTCGCGAGCCTTCTGGGGATGCGGGTGCCGTTCATGGGGGGCGTGTACTTCCGCGTGCTGCCCTTCCCGCTCGTTCGCTGGCTCTTCCGAGCGCGCCTCGCCCGCGAGCTACCGGTGGTCGCGTACTTCCACCCCTACGACGTGGACGTGGAGCAGGAGCGGTTCATGTACCCGGAGATCGGTGGGAACCGCTTCTACAACTGGTTGATGTACCGGAACCGCGACCAGGTGCTTCCGCGGCTGGATCGCCTGATGCGTCTGGGCGCACGGATCGTCCCGTTCGCCGACCACGTCGAAGAGCTCGAGTGCCGCGCCGCCGGTGTTTGAGATCCGCCCCCTCGACCTCTCGCCGACCGGCCTCGAGCAGACTGCCCGACTGTTGCGAGCGGTCTTCCCGGCGGCCAGGCATCTGGACGCCGCCTACCTCGACCGCCTCTACCACGGCAACCCGGCGGGCGAGACCTTCGGGCTCTGTGCCCATCAGGACGGAGAGCTGGTAGGGCACTACCTGATGATCCCCATCCGGGCCCGGCTCTTCGGCCAGGAGGAGACCGGGATCTGGCCCTTCCAGCTGGCGACCCACCCGGCCCATCGACTCAAGGGCCTGTTCAGCGCCTTCGTCGAGGAGTCGTTCGGACTGTGTCGGGATCGCGGCTACGGCTTCTTCGCCGGGGTCGGCAACGCCAACAGCACGCCCATCTTCGTCAAGAAGTGGGGCTATCAGTGCATCCGGTCGCTCGACGCGAAGATCGGATTGGGGCCCGCTCCGCAGAGTGGCGACGACGGAGAGCTCGATCTCGTTCGGCTCTGGGATCGCGACTCCATCGCGTGGCGGCTGACCCACCCGGCGCGGCCCTACTCGGTAGCGCGCTCGAAAGAGTCGGCTCGGCTCTACGCACGGGGCCCCTACGGGATCCCCGTGGAGGTGGGAGCCTTTCCCGAGGCCGTGGTCCCCCGCGATCTTCCCCGGCTGCCGAGCCCCCGTCCCCTGAGGTTCTGGGTGGGCGCAGATCCGACGCGGAGCTGGGCCAGATCGGCCTACGTGGACGTTCCAGCTCGAGTGAGGCCTTCTCCCCTCAACCTGCTGTTCTTCGACCTCAGCGGCGCGGGGAGGCACTTCGAGCCCTCGCGTGTGCGCTATGAGGTCTTCGACTTCGACGCGTACTGAGCCCCCGAGGGGAGGGGGAGGAACGGCTGACACCCCTTTGGGCCCACGGGCCACGTACCGGGGTTGGATAGATAGATAGGAAGGAACTGTCGTGGCATTGATGAACGCCGAAGACTATCGGGCCTCGCTCCGCGACGGGCGGCGCATCTTCTACCGCGGGCGCAGCATCGACGACGTGAACGCCGACCCCGAGCTGCGCATCGGGGTGGAGCTCGCCGTGCTCGACTACGAGCTGGCCCACGACCCCGACCACCGCGAGCAGGCCGTCGTCAAGGATCCCGAGACCCACGAGGAGATCAGCGCCTACTACGCGATCCCGCGCAGCACGGACGACCTGCTGGCGCGCTCCCGGCTGATCGAGTTGGGCACCGAGCGCGGGGGCACCATCCCGCCACTGATCAAGGAGATCGGCACCGACGCCCTGTTCGCATTGCTTCGCGTGCTCGAGGGCGAGGCGCTCGAACGAGCGCGGGCGTTCTACCGCCACTGTGCCGACGGCGATCTGGCGGTGGCCGTGGCGCAGACCGACGTCAAGGGCGACCGCTCGCTGGCGCCGCACGAGCAGCCCGACCCCGACGTCTACCTGCACGTCGTGGACGAGACCTCCGAGGGGATCGTGGTTCGGGGGGCCAAGGCGCACACTTCGGCCAGCGCCAACGCCCACGAGATCATCGTGCTTCCGACGCGCGCGATGGGTCCGAACGACAAGGAGTACGCCGTCTCCTTCGCCGTACCCGTGGCAACGCCGGGGCTGTCGCTCTACGTGTCGCCCTTCTCAGGCGGAGAGCGTAACGAGTTCGAGTTCCCGCTCTCCCACCGCGCCAAGATGCTCGAGTCGCTCACCGTCTTCGACGACGTCCTGGTGCCGTGGGATCGCGTCTTCGTCCACGGCGAGACGAAGCTGGCCGGGCCCCTGGCCTTGACCTTCGTCGAGTACCATCGCTTCACCGCCGTCTCCTACAAGCTGCCGCTGGTCGACGCCTTCGTGGGCTCCGCGGCCGCCATCGCCGAGATGAACGGCGTGGGAAAGGCCGGGCACATCCGCGACAAGCTCGCCCAGCTGATCACCTATGCGGAGACCGTGCGGGCCCTCACCGAGATGGCCGCGCTGCGCGGCCGCATCGGCCAGCACGGGATCGCCTATCCGGACCCGCTCACCGTGAACATGGCCAAGTACAGCTTTGCCACGCGCTATCACCAGGCGGCAGCTCTCGTGCAGGAGTGCGCCGGCGGCCTGCTGGTGACCGGGCCGGGCAAGGAGGACTGGGAGTCGGACGAGGTTCGTCCCATCCTCGAGAAGTACTTCCGGGCTGCCGTGCCGGCCGAGGAACGCCTGCGGATGATGAACCTCATCACCGACATCACGGCACGCGATTTCGGCGGCTACCACGCCGTGCTGGCCGTCCACGCCGAGGGCTCCGTCGAGGCCGAGAAGCTGCAGATCCTGCGCTCCTACGACGGTCGAACGGCGCTGGCGCGGGCGCGGCGGTTCGCCGGGATCGACTGAGGCTCGCGGCCGCGCCCTCTCGGGGCACGGGCCCTCGAGCGGCTCAGTCGGCAGGCTCCCAGATGTCCCCGTCGGGCTCCCAGCCCATCTCGCCCATGCAGGCGAGCTCTGCGATGAAGGCGAGACCAGGCTGCCCCCGCGCTCGCCCGTCTTCCGCCACGCGCCGCTTGCAGATGCTTTGATGCTTGCGCAGATCGGGCTCTGGTCCGTCGCCCGTGTAGACCACGTGATCCTGAAGCGGCGAGGGCTGCGACTCGGGCTCGGGCTCCTCCCTCTGCTTGCGGCGCCGTGACTGGATCGTCGACTGCCAGCCCATCTGCTCCAGGCAGGCAATCTGGGCGAGGAAGCGGAGTCGGGAATCGGCCCGAGCGCGCGGATCCGTCTTCACGATCGCGTCGCAGAAGGCTGCGTCCTGGGCGAGATCGCGGGTGGAATCCTCACCGGTCCAGCGGACACGGCTCCGCAGGTGGTCCCAAGGGTCGGGCTTCGGCTTTCGGGTCTCGCTGGGCTCCACGGGGGCCGGCGGAGGCTCGGGCCGGGCGGTGACGGGCTCCTGGTGGGTCGGGGCCGGCTTCTCAGAGCCGGACACCTCCGGCGGCTCGGAAGGCTCGGAAGGCTCGGAAGGCTCGGAAGGCTCGGTGCAGCGGCAGCTCACGAGCAGAACGACGGCAAGCAGCGCCATCCCGGCAACGATCAGCGACTTCATGCGCGCGAGCCTAGCAACGAACGATGAGGCTGCGAACCTGGAACGCACGGGAGAACGCGCGCCTATAATGCGCGACGGAGCAAGCCCCATGTTGAAACGCCGCGTCGAGCCGGCCCTCGTGGCGGGGCTGACGTTCCTCTTCCAGCTGCCCTTCTTCGATCGCTGGTACAGCGCGATGGACGAGGGGCACATGCTCCAGTTCGCGGACATCGTGGCCCACGGCGACGTGCTCTATCGCGAGGCCACGAGCTATCCGCTCCCGGGCGCGTTCTATCTGCTCGCGCTCGTCTTCCGCCTGGGCGAGCCCTCGATCCTGCTCTCGCGCTGGGTGGTCGTGGTCGAGTTCAGCCTGTTCGTGGCACTGCTGTTCGTGCTGCTGCGGGGCATGGTGCGGCCGGGCTTCTCGTGGGCCGGCGTCGCCGTGCTGTGGCTCTACCGGATCTGGGTCTTCCCGCACTGGCAGATCTACAACTACACGACGACCTCCTTTCTGGTCCTGCTCGTGGCGTTGATGCTCCTGATCCGCTTCCTCGAGAGCAAGGACGACCGTCGCTGGCTCGTGGCCGCTGGGGTTGCCCTGGGCCTCGGCATCTTCTGCAAGCAGGATCACGGTGCTGGAGCCATGGCGGCGATGCTCTTCGTGTTGGCCGTCCATGCCGCATGGCCTCCAGCCGGCTCGAAGGTCTCGTTCCTACGGCTGTCAGTCTGGCTCGTCCTTCCGGCAGCGGGCGTCGGGGCGGCGGCCGCACTTCATTTCCTGCAGCAAGGCGTACTCGGCGACGTGGTTCGGATGACGGTGCTCAACCCTTTCACGGCCATGGCCAGCTACGAGTTCCCCCCGTTCCCCGGTCTGTTGCCGCTGTTCCGTCAGGATCCCGCACTTCGAGACGGCGCCGGGATCCTCTCCTACCTGCCCTCCATGCTGTTCACGGCCGACATGGGAGCGGTGATCAACAGCTGGCTCTACCAGAAGACCTCGGTCGTCGACACGACGGCCAAGGCCATCATCTACGGCCCCTGGCTGTTCATCCTGGTCGCCGGATTGCGCCTCTGGCGGCGCCGTGGGTGCCTCGGCGAGTCCGATCGGCGCGCGCCCTATCTGCGCGAGGCAAGCCTGCTCGCCTTCGGTGCCTTCGTCTTCGTGATGGCGTTCCTTCGGCCTCCTCACGATTATCTCCACGTCGCCGTCGGCTACTGGGGCTTCCTCACCCTTTGTGTCGTCTACGGGGATTCAATCCTTCGCACCCGGCGCCGACTGCTTGCGGCAAGCGTCCTTCTCATCCCAGCCACCCTCGTCGTCGGGGGATACTCCATCACCCTGATCGCGAAGCTCCGTGACAGCCACCCGGAACTCGTTGCACTCGATCGGGGCGGCATCCGCGTACGCCCGAACGATGCGGCGATGCTCCGCGATCTCGCCACCTTCGCCCGGGAACGGACGCGGCCAGACGAGCCGCTAGCGGTCCTGCCCTACTTCCCGATGCTGCACTTCCTGGCGGAGCGCCGCGCGCCCCACCGGACCAGCTACATCGTCTGGCCCGTCGAGGAAATTCCCGGTCGCGACCAGCTGATCCTCGACGCCATCGATGCGTCTGGATCGGACCTCGTCATCTATCACTTTACGCAGTTCCTCGCGTTCCCTCTCGTCCAGGATTACGCGCCCACATTGTTCGAAGGGCTGGTCGAGGACTTCGAGATCGAGCGCGTGTTCACCTACGAGGGCTGGGGGAACCAGCGAATCGCGGCGCTGCGCAGGACGCGCGAGCCCGAGCCGGGTCGACCGCTCTCTTCCGAGGGCGCCGTGGTGTGGACCGAAGCTGCGGAGGGCGCGCGCCGAACGGGCGAGCGCAACGAGCTACTCGACGCCACGGTCTGGCCATTCCGTCCCGCCTGGGCGCTCCGCCCGACCGCGGGCGGCGGGCGCACTGGGCTCTCCCTCGATCTCGATGTGCCTGCGGGGGCCCGCCTCCGCACCGCGGTGGGCGTCCACCCGCGCTTCTGGTTCAAGTTCCGGCCGACCTCGCTCGACTTCGAGCTGGCCGTGCAATCCGTCGCGGGTCGGCGCGTCCTCTATCACAGGACGCTCGATCCACACCGCCAGCCGGCGGATCGCGGCTGGTTCGAACTCGAGGTTTCGCTGTCGGATTACGCCGGTCAGTCGGTGACGCTCGAACTCACGACGGCCACGGAGACCGCCCTTGGTGAGACTCTGCTCACGACCGCGTGGGCAGAGCCGCGCCTCGTGACCGACGAGCCGTAGACTCCACCGCGGTCAGGCCGAATCGCGCAGGGCGATGGTCTTGAACAGCCGCTGGGAGCCGAGCCACCACGACTTCGGGGGAACCCGACGCACCACCCTCGCCATCCGACTCGGTCTCAGGTAGAAGCGCCGATAGGTCTGATCGATGAACTTGCTGAGCGGGAAGCCATAGGCGCGCTCGTACCAGGTGAGGGAGCTTCGATAGTTCGCGCCCTCCTCTTCGTCGCGCCAGGCCGCCTCCAGCGCCTCGGGCGCCTCGCCCTTGGCCAGCTCGTACATCGGCGTGGCCGGTTGCGGGACCACGCAGAAGAAGTAGGCCGTGGTGAGCCGACTGCGGAGGGCAAAGTCGACCGTCGCCTTCATCTCCTCGACCGTCTCGGTCGGGAACCCGAGCATGAAGAAGCCTGCCGCCATGATCCCCCGGCGATCCGCCTGCTCGATGGCGTTGGCAGCCTTGTCGATCTTCAGGTTCTTCTCCACGAGATCCTGCAGCCGGGGCGTGACCGTCTCGATGGCGATCGACATGGCGTAGGTGCCGCCCGCCTTCAACGCGTCGAGGACGGACTCGTCGAGGATGTCGCCGCGCAGGCCGTTCGGGAAGCAGAAGTGG
>JAFDDA010000204.1 GCA_019311105.1 Deltaproteobacteria bacterium | reverse complement strand
GTGTCGGGTCTGTCGGAGCGGGTCGTCGTCCCGGCCGGCTCCGTCGTGCCGGTCCCCGACGCGCTCCCGCTCGGCGAGGCCTGCCTCGTCGGCTGCGGCGTTTCCACGGGCTTCGGCGCCGCCGCGCTCACGGGTGCGGTGCGCTGGGGCGAATCGGTGGCGGTGTTCGGCTGCGGCGGGGTCGGGCTCTCGGCCGTCCAGGCGGCACGCGTGGCGGGCGCGCTGCGCATCGTCGCCGTCGATCCGAACCGCACGCGCCTGGAGCTCGCTGGGCGGCTCGGCGCAACGGACTTGATCTCACCCGACGACGGTGACCCGGTCGCCGCCATCCACAGGATCATCGACGGCGGCGTCGACCTCGCGGTCGAGGCGGTCGGGAGCGGCGCGGTCGCGCGCCAGGCCTTCGACGCTCTTGCGCCCGGCGGGCGGGCGGTCGTGGCCGGCCTGACGGGCTTCGCCGAGGAGATCCGCATCCCCGTCGTTTCGCTTCTGCTCGACAAGTCCCTGCGCGGATCGATCTACGGCTCCGCCGACCCGCCGCGCGACTTCCCGCGCCTCTTCGGGCTCCGTGCCCGGGGAGAGCTTCAGATCGACGCCATGGCGGGCCCCGACTACCCGCTCGAGAAGGTGAACGACGCCTTCGAGGCCCTGGCCAGTGGCCGTGCCGTTCGCCCGCGCGTCGTCTTCGAGGAGGAATCATGAGCACCGCCCAATCGGTGACTGCCGAACCTTCCGATCGCGCCGCGGCGATCCGCGAGGCGAAGCGTGAGAAGATGATGTCGAAGGTCCCGGCTCGCTATTCGGGGCGCGCGCACTGGGCCTTCATCAACCTCACGACCCTCCTCGGCATCGGCATCTGCCTCGCGCTGTTGGAGAGCCCCGTCTGGTGGGAGTGGCTCTTCGTCCCGGGCTTCTTCGTGTTCGCGAACGGCTTCGAGTGGTGGATCCACCGGGGCCCCATGCATCACCCGACCCGCGGGCTGCGGCTCCTCTACGAGCGCCACACGAAGCAGCACCACGTCTTCTACCCGGACGACGACATGGCGTATCGAGACCCGCGTGAGCTCTTCTACGTCCTCTTCCCGCCGCTCGCCCTTCCGATGCTCCTGGTCGTGAACCTTCCGATCCCGTTGCTGCTCGGCCATTTCGTCTCGGCGAACATCGCGTGGCTCTTCTTCCTCAGCGTGCTGGCGTACTACTTCGTCTACGAGTGGTTCCACTACGTCCATCACCTGCGCTGCGATTCCTGGCTGGGCCGGCGGGCCTTGGTCGGTTGGCTGCGCACCCAGCACACGCGCCATCACGAACTCGCCCGAATGGAGAAGGGCAACTTCAACGTGTCCTTCCCGCTGTGGGACTGGCTGCTCGGGACGATGCTGCCTGACCTTGGGCGTGAGTCTCCCGACGAATCCGCGTAACGGGAGCGCCGCGAGTTGAGGATCCGGCGGCACCCCAGTGGCGCCTCGGAGGCCGCTGGGTCCCGTACTGTCCGGCAGCTTCTTGCCTCGCTGCGGCGACGGAGCGGGGGCTGCCTGCCCTCGCGGGCAGCCTTCGTCAATCGTTCCATTGCGGCTCGCTGAGTCTCAGGATGCAGGGCCCTCCACCGCGGCCCTTGGTAGAGCGGATCAGCGAGCTCTGCGGATCTGGCGGTCCGTTCGGCGGTCGAGGCCTACGAGCGCGGCTTGGATGATCTTTGCGCTGACCCAGCGGAAGGGTTCCGGCGGCCACGAGAGGTTTCGCCGCTGGAGCGCAACCTCCCACTCGTGCGCGCGCCCTTGGATCTTCTCCGTGAGCATCTCGCCCATCAGAGTCGCCTGGGGTACGCCGTGGCCGCAGAACCCAAGGCCGTAGAAGATGTTCGAGTGAGTGCCCTGGACCCCGATCTGCGGCAGGAAGTCGAGGGTCAGCCCGATCCAACCGCCCCAGAAGTTCGCGACGGGGACTTCGCCGAGCATGGGGAAGCGTTCGCGGAAGGCGCCCTCGATCGCAGCGAAGGCGCCGGGGTCGTAGCCCTCAGCGAGCGCGCTCCCGTAGGCGTAGCGGATGACCTTCGAGCCGCCGACGATGGTGTTGCGCGCCGTCAGCCGGAAGCTCTCGAGCACCTCATGGGCGGTGTAGAGCCCTTCGCGTCCCCGCCAGTCGAGGGCTTCGAGCTGCGTGGGCGAAAGCGGCTCGGTTTCGAAGAGCGACACGCGCAAAGGCGCCACCGCCCGCTGCCTCAACCCGGTGGCCTTCGTGTAGGCATTGGTCGCCAGCACCGCAGCGTCGGCCCGCACGGAGCCGTGAGTCGTCCGCGCGAGGACCGTCGACCCCTCCTCGATCGAGACGAGCGCCGAGCTCTCGAAGAGCCGCACTCCAGCGGCCAGCGCCGCGCGCCGCAGGCCGAGCACGTACTTCCCTGGATGGAGCGTCCCGCCGCACGACTCGAACACGCCAAACCGGAAGGCCGCGGGTAGCCCGCGCTCGCGCATCTCGCCCTCGGGCAGGAAACGCATCTCGGCGCCGAGTCGGCTCGCGGTCTCCGCGGCCTTGCGGAGCCGCTTCTCTTGCTTTGGGTGCACGCCCGCCATGATGTTGCCGGCCGGGTCGTACTCGCAGTCGATCCCGTGCTTGCGGATCGTCTCCTCGGTGTAGCGGACCGCGGCATCGGCGAAGCGGGCGAGCAGGGCCGCGCGCTTCTCACCGAACATCGTGAGGAGCGTCGGGATGTCCTTCCCAATGGTTGGCGCCACGTGGCCGGCGTTGCGACCGCTCGCGCCAGAGCCGGCGAAACCCGACTCGAGCACGACGACGTCCGCGCCCTGGGCGCGCAGCGAGAGCGCCGTCGAGAGCCCGGTGTAACCGCCGCCGATCACGACGACATCGGCCCGGAGGTCGTCGACGAGCGGGGGCTGGAGGTCGTCGGGCGTCTCCACCCAAGGGCTGATTTCTTCAAAGGGGTAGGTCTTCGACATCATGCGACTCCCATGCGCTCGAGGGTGCCTGCGACATCCCCGACGTCGATCAGTCGGAAGGTCTCCACGATATCGCACCGAGGCGCTCGGTTCGCGAGTCGGGCTAGACTGCGCGCGTCATGAAGATCGGCATGAGCTTTCCCGTCATGGTCCCGGGCCTCGATCGCGATCTCGTCCACGCCTGGGCGCGGCGCACGGACCAGGGGCCCTTCTCCTGCATCGCCTCCGGCGAGCGGATCAATTTCCCGAATCCCGAGGTGATGGTCACGCTGGCCACGGCCGCGGCGGTGACCGAGCGGGTGAAGATCCTGTTCGACGTGTCGGTGACACCGATGCACTCGCCGGTGTTGCTCGCGAAGCAGGTGGCGACGCTCGACGTGATGTCGGGCGGGCGCGTCGTGCTGGGCGTTGGTGTCGGCGGGCGCGAGGAAGACTACGCAGCGGTGGGCGCCGAGTTCGGGAAGACGCGCTTTCGGCGTCTCGAAGAAGGCGTCGCGACCATGCGGCGGATCTGGCGGGGGGAGAAAGTGGTCGAGTCGGCGCTTCGGCCCGTGGAGCCGCTTCCCGTGCAGGCGGGTGGGCCGGAGATCCTGGCGGGCTCGCTCTTCCCGCGTTCGATTCGGCGCGCGGCTCGCTTCGCGGACGGCCTGAAAGGCTTCAGCTTTGGGCCGTCCGTGGCGGAAGTGAAGGGGACCTTCGATCTGGCCCGCGCGGCCTGGAAGGAAGAGGGGCGGCCGGAGCCGCGGCTCTCGACCGGGTTCTGGTTCTCGCTCGGCCCGGATGGCCGCGAGAAGATGGACGCCTACGTCGCGCGCTACCTGAACTTCATGGGCCCCGACGCCCCGAAGAAGATCGCCCCGACGGTCCGTTGCGTGGACGCCGCGACCCTCCGCGACGCCACCCGTGAGATGGAAGACCTCGGCTGCGACGAGTTGGTCCTCGTCCCGACGACCCTAGACCCCGACGAGATCGACCGCGTCGT
>JAFDDA010000037.1 GCA_019311105.1 Deltaproteobacteria bacterium | reverse complement strand
GCTCACGGGCGTTCTCGACCCCTTCTTCGATGGGAAGCTCGCCCCGCTCCTCGAAACCAACCGCGGCTGCCCCTTCACGTGCACGTTCTGCGTCCAGGGCACGCGCTGGTACACCAAGGTCCACTACTTCGCGAAGGAACGGATCCAGGAAGAGATCCGCTACATCGCCAAGCGCATCCACGAAGTCTGCCCGACCATGGGCTTCCTGCGCGTCGCCGACCCCAACTACGGGATGTACGAACGCGACGCCGAGATCTCGGGCTGGATCGGCGAGGCCCAGGCCGAGTACGGCTGGCCGACCTTCATCGACGCGACGACCGGCAAGAACCGCCCGGACCGCGTGATCAAGTCGCTCGAGAAGACGGGGGGCGCGCTGGTTCTCTACCAGGCCGTGCAGTCCCTCGACGAGCGCACGTTGAAGAACATCAAGCGCTCGAACATCAGCAAGGAAGCCTACGACCAGATCATGATCCACGTGCGCGGGCGCGGGCTGCGCTCGCTCTCGGACCTGATCCTCGGGCTGCCGGGCGAGACGCTCGAGAGTCACCTCGAAGGCGTGTGCACCTTGATCGATTCGGGGACGCACGAGCTGCACCTCTTCCAGGCCATGCTTCTCAAGGGCTCGGAGCTCGAGATGCAGGAGTCGCGCGACGCGGCTCAGATGGACAACCGCTTCCGCGTGCTGCCCAAGAACTTCGGCATCTACGGCGGCGAGATGGTCTTCGACATGGACGAGATCATCGTCGGCACCGAGACGCTGCCCTTCGACGACTACATCGTGGCGCGCAAGCACGCGCTGGCGTCGACGATCTTCCAGAACAACTCGTGGCTCGAGGACGCTGTGGTGCTGACCCAGCACCTCGGGATCGAGCGCTCCGAGTGGTTCATGGCCCTGGCAACGGGCCTGAAGGAAGCCGACGGCGAAGTCGGTGAGCTGGTGGCACACTTCGAGCGCGAGACGCGCGGCGAGCTCTTCGACACCCCCGAGGCGCTGATCGAGTTCCACGGCCGGCCCGAGAACTTCGAGAAGCTCGAAGCCGGCGAGATCGGCGACAACCTCATGTACAAGTATCGCGCCGACGCGTCGTTCTTCGCCTGGCCCGCGGTCTGCGCGGTCGGGATGGCGGCGACCCGCCAGCTCATCGAGGACCGCGCGCTCGACACCCAGATCGACGACTTCGGCGTCTTCTGGAAGGACCTCACGAAGTTCACCGAGGTCCAGCACGCCCACGGCACGACGCCCGAGACCATCCTCGCGCCGGTGCGCTTCGAACTCCGCTACGACCTGCCGAAGTGGGTTGCCGCCGGGCGCCCGGCGGACCCCTCACCCTTCCGGCTACCCGGCCCGACGCTCTTCGAAGCCGCGCTGCCCGAGGAGTCGGCTCGCGAGATCCGAGGCCTCTTCGACGTCTGGACCACGAGCCTCATGGGCCTCACCAAGGGCGTGACCCGCATCCGCGCCGAAGCCCAGCTCCGAGAGTGCCGCCCCGTCACCCCCTGACGAAGGGGACGGTGCTATTTGATGACGAAACCACTGATGCTGAGGTTCGCCACATCACTCTCTGGTTTCGTCATCAAATAGAACCGTCCCCTTCGTCAGCGGGTCAGGCGGTGGTAGACGACGAGGTAGAGGAACTTCACGAACTCCCGGAGGTGGTTCATCTCCGAGATGCCGCGGCTGCGTGGGTGATAGCCGCACGGCACCTCGCCGATGCGGCCGCCGCGGCGGGCCGTGACGGCCGTGAGTTCGAGGATGTAGTCGAAGCCCATGCGCCGGTAGGTGTCGGGGTCGAGCACGCGGCGGCGGAAGCCTCGGACACCGGTATAGATGTCGGTCATGCGTTGGGCGAAGAGCAGGTTGAAGAGCGACGTCAAGAAACGGTTGCCCCAGTAGCGCTGCGCGCCCATGTCCCCCCGATCCGGCCCGAGGATGCGGGAGCCGTAGACCGCATCGTCCCGGTCCAGGGCCTCCACGATGGCCGGCACGTCTTCGGGCAGATATTCGAGGTCGGCATCGAGCATCACGACCTTTGCGCCCTCGCCGGCGCGCACGCCGTCGATCAGGGAGTGGCCGTAGCCCAGGTTCGTGGCGTGGCGGACGAGCGTCACGTCGGGCTCGGCCGACAGCAGCTCGCAGGTCCGATCCGTCGAGGCGTTGTCCACGAAGATCAGCCGCGCCGCCGGGCAGGCCAGGCGCAGCCGCCGGAGCAGCTCCGGGACGTTCTCTTCTTCGTTGTAGATCGGGACGACGACGTCCACCGTCGCTCCGTCCGGGTTCATCTCGTCTGCCAACGCCGCCACCCCTGCCTCCAGCGCACCCGGCTGGAGCCGCGGAAGGATACACGCCCGCCCGTCGCGTGCCCTGCACACGGCTGCTGCGTGCTCGTTGCACGCGACTGTACGATTGCCGGCCTGAACAGCCGACGGCTACACTTCGCGCCATGAAGGACCTCGTCGGTGTGATTCCGGCCGCCGGCCGCGGCATCCGCGCCTATCCCCACACCGAGTTCCTCCCCAAGTGCCTGCTCGAGGTCGATGGCGTGCCGCTGCTGCGCCGCAACCTCGAACTCATGCGCGACCAGCTCGGCATCCGCCACGTGCGTATCGTGATCGGCCACCACGGCGAGCGCATCCGCGAATACGTGGGCGATGGCGCCGGGCTCGGCCTGCGGATCGAACTCATCGAGAACGACCGGCTCGATCGCGAGCTCGCCTACTCGATCCGCCTGGGCGTGCGCGGCGTCGACGGCCCGTGCCTCGTGATGTTGTCGGACGAGTGCTACGTCGGCTCCAACCATCGCGATCTGCTCGCTTCGGCCCGGCGCGAATCCCTCGTAACCTGTGGCCTGGTGCGCAGCGAGACCCACCGCCAGGTGAAGCGCAACTACATCGCAAAGATCGAAGACGGCCGCGTCACCGACCTGATCGAAAAACCCGAGGACGGCAGCGCCCCCTGGATGGGTGTCGGGAGCTACCTGCTCCAGCCTGAGGCGACGGCACGGCTCGAGGCCGCCTACGCCGGAGCCGACGAGACCTGGCCTCGCGACTGGACGACCTGGGTCGGCGGTCTGGCGCGGGCCGGCGAGCCCATCGATGTCTTCCATCTGGCGGGCCAGTACGTGAACGTCAACGACCGCGAAGCCCTGGCCCAGGCAAACCACCTGCTACGCAACCGCGACTTCGATGCACGCACGACGAGCCTCGTCTACGTCGTCGACGATGCCGAGGACCGCGTGGAAGAACCGGTGCGTGCCTTCGCCGAAGCCGAGGAACTCGACGAGGTGCTCGTGGCCGCTCGGCGGCCCTCCGCGGCCCTCGACGCCGTCCGCAACCATCCCAAGGTGCGGGTCCTGATCCACGACGACGCCGCCCTCCCGCTCGGCCACCTGACCCGCGCGGGCCTCGACGCCGCGAGCGGGGACATCCTGCTGATGGCCTACAGCGACGACTCCTTCGCACTCCGCGACCTCGCGAAGCTCCTCATCTACGTCCGCGACGCCGACCTGGTGGTGGGCACGCGGACGACGCGTCAGATGATCGAGCAGGGTTCGAACATGCGCGGCCTCGCCCGGGCGGGGAACGTCGCCGTTGCGAAGCTGCTCGAGATCCTCTGGTGGCGCTTCGACTCCCGCTTCACCGACCTGAACTGCGTCTACCGCGCGTTCTGGCGCAGCACCTGGACGCTCATCCGCGACGAACTGAAGAGCCCCGGGGTCGAGATCTTCCCGGAGATGATCATCGAAGTGTTGCGCGCGCGACGGCGTGTGATCGAGATCCCCGTGCACTATTGCGTGCGCAACGCGGAACTCGATTACGTGCCCTCGAAGTACCAGAACCTGGGCACGTTCTTCCGCCTCGTCTGGCTCCTGCTCCGAAAGCGTCTGCAGGCACCGGGCGCCTCCCGTGTGCGCCGCGCCCTGCCCGCCCAGCTCGAGAGCGACGCCTAGCCATGGCTGCCCGCGACGAAAGCGAGTTCTAGCCATGGCTGCCTCCGACTCGTCCCCCACCTCGCCCGAAGACCGGGACGCCCACTTCCGCCAGCTGGAACGCCAATGGCAGGAGGACGTGGGGCAGCACCTGCTCGACATCCCCCACGAGATGCCGGGCTCTGCGGCCGTCTTCGAGCGTCAGTTCCAGCGGGTGATCGATCATCTCGATCTCGGGCGCCCTGGCGTCATCGCCGAGGTCGGCTGCGGGAAAGGCCACTTCCTCGACCAGGTCGCCCGCACGGCCGGAGACGGTGGGCCCCAGGTCGTCGGCATCGACCTCTCCCACGCCGTCCATGCTCTCCCTGCGAAGGGCCTGGACGGGCTCCAGGCCGACGGCGAGGCCCTCCCCTTCGCGGACGGCTCGCTGCGAGTGATGGTCTACGACGGCGCGCTCCACCACCTGATCGACTACCGCGCCGCGCTCCACGACGCCCACCGCACGCTGGCACCGGGCGGCCGCTTCGTGATCTTCGAGCCCGTGTCGTCGCCCTTCACGCGGCTCGTCCACCGCCTGCTCGACCCGATCATCTTCAAACAGGTCGAGTACGAATCGCCCATCGACCAGGAATACAAACACGCCTTCCTCGAAGCGCCGGTTCTCGAAGCGCTCGACGAACTCGGCATGACCTGGACCCTCGAACGCACCGATGCGCTCGCCTACCCGATGACCGGCTGCTACGCAGGCTCGGTCTTCGCACGCTCGCTCCCCTTCATGCGCTTCGTGATGGCGGCCGAAGGCGTCTGCGAACGGGTTCCGCTCGTGCGCAACCTGCTCGCCGTCCTGGCCTGGCGCTTCCTGGTCGTCGCCACCAAACCGGCGAAATAGTCGACCGACGGCGGCAGGTTGGGGGCCCGGCCCACCGATTGACCACCCCACGACCCCCCGGTAGAGTCGCCGAGGATCCGCGGTACGCCACGATCGCAGGGTCCCGCCCGGGCCCGAGCCTCGTGAAATCGGTCAGATCCGGAAGGAAGCAGCCGTAGCGGGATTTCGAGCCGCGGGCGGGGGTGCCCTGCGATCCTGGCGCAGCGCGGGTCGCACCCACGACCCAAAGAGGTGCCCCCCGGTTGAGCTATCAGGTTCTCGCGCGCAAGTGGCGGCCCCAGACGTTCGACGACGTCTGCGGCCAGGACCACGTGACCGGCGCCCTGCGCAACGCCATCGCGATGGATCGCGTCCACCACGCCATCCTGTTGTGTGGCCCGCGCGGCACCGGCAAGACGACGCTGGCCCGCATCCTGGCCCGAGGCCTGAACTGCGACAAGGGGCCGACGGATCAACCCTGCGGCGCCTGCCCGTCGTGCACCGAGATTGCGGCGGGCAACTCCACGGACGTGCAGGAAATCGACGCCGCCAGCCGCACCAGCGTCGACGATGTCCGCGAGGTGATCGAGTCGATCCGCTACGCCGCCTCGCCCGGCAAACATCGCATCTTCATCGTGGACGAGGTCCACATGCTGTCGAAGCCAGCCTTCAACGCCCTGCTGAAGACGCTCGAGGAGCCGCCGCCGCGGAGCCTATTCGTCTTCGCCACCACCGACCCCGAGAAGATCCCCTTCACCGTGGTCTCGCGCTGCCAGCGCTTCGACCTCCGCCGGATTTCGACGCCTGTGATCCAGGGCCGGCTCAAGGAGCTCGCGGGCTCCGAGGGGATCGAGATCTCCGACACGAGCCTGCTCGCCATCGCACGTGAGGGCGACGGCTCCCTGCGCGACGCCCTGACCCTCTTCGACCAGATCATCGCCTCGGGCGGCACCGAGGTGGACGACGACCGGGTGGCCGAGGTGCTCGACTTGATCGACCGCCGCCTGCTGCTGGCGATCGTGGAGGCCTGCGTCGACTCCGACCCCGCGGCCGCGCTGGTCGCCGCGGGCCGCGCCGCCGAGGCCGGGATCGATGCACGGCGCCTCGCGGGTGCATTGCTCGAGACGTTTCGCGACCTCGTCGTCCTTCGCACCGCACCCGACGCACCGGAGCTGGTGGAAGGCAGCGACTCCGAACGCGCCGAACTGCAGGCCCTCGCCGACCGGACCGATGCCATGCGTCTGCGGCGCATGTTCCGCGCCATGGTCGTGGAACAAGAAGACCTCGCCTGGGCACCCGAGCCCTTCGCCGTCGTCGAGATGACCCTCGTCCGCCTGGCGACCCTCGCGCCGGGCGACGACGTGGCGCGCCTGCTCACGCGGCTCGAATCCATGGAGCAGCGGCTTTCCGCGGCGCCGGGCGGCGGTTCGGCACCGAGTGGTGGGGGCGGCGGCGGTGGCAGTCGACCCCAGCGCGCGCGGTCCGCACCGGCCCGCGCGGAGGCGCCCGAGGCCCCGCTGCGCACCGAGCCGAACGACGCGCCCGTACGAGCGAAGGCACCCAGCCCTCCGGAGCCCAGTGAACCCACGGCCGAGCCGGCCCCGACTCCCGCCGTGACCCCGGCTCCGGCCAACGAAACCGAGGCCCCGCTCCCCGTCGTGTTCGATCGCCTGCGCGCCATGGCCCAGGAAGAGAACCGCGGCCTCTACGCCGTCCTCGACGAGGGTCGCCTCCTGGAACGCACCGAGAGCAAGTTGCGCATCGCCCTGCCCGAAGGGTTCGGCGCGCGCCGCCTCGAGACGCGGCTCGTCGACTTCGAGGCCGTGTGCCAGCGCCTCTTCGGTCGGCCGATCCGGGTCGAACTCGCCGCCGGGGACACCCCCGCCCCAGGGCCAAAGGCCAAGCCCGTCGGCCCCCCGCCCGACAGCGATCTCGCGCGGCGCCGTCGCGCCGACGCGCTCAAGCACCCCGGCATCAACGAAGCCCTCGACGTCCTGGGCGGCGAGATCCTCGACATCCGCCCGCTCAACAACCGGGGCGCACCGGGGGACGGAGTATGAGCCAGCCCGACTGGGGCGACCTCGTCAAGAAGGCCCAGGAGATGCAGACCCGCATGGCGGAGCTGCAGCAGGAGCTGGCCCGACGCTCGGTCGAAGGCTCTGCGGGCGGCGGCATGGTGACTGCGGTCGCGACGGGCGAGCTGCGCATCCGCGAGATCCGCATCGAACCCTCGCTCTTCGACGGCGGCGACCGCGGGATGATCCAGGACCTCGTGGCCGCGGCGGTGAACGCCGCCCTCACCACCGCCCAGAAGATGGTGCAGGAAGAGATGCAGCGTCTCGCCGGCCAGGGCGCCCTCAACCTCCCGGTCGGGCCCGGCTAGTCGCGTGCGCTCCTCGCCCCCCATCGATCGCGTGATCGCAGCCCTGAAACGCCTGCCCGGCGTCGGAGAGAAGTCGGCCACGCGGCTCGCCTTCCACCTGCTTTCGGCCCCCGAGGCCCAGGCCCAGGAGCTCGCCGACGCGATCGTCCGGCTCAAGAAGGAGATCGTCCTCTGCTCCGAGTGTTTCGATCTCACGGATACCTCCCCGTGCACGCTGTGCCGGAATGAGAGCCGCGACGCGAGCATGATCTGCGTGGTCGAAGAGCCCGCCGACCTCGCCGCCATCGAGCTCACGGCGAGCTTCCGCGGCCGCTACCACGTGCTCGGCGGCGCCCTGGCTCCGATCGATGGCGTCGGGCCCGAGGAGCTGCGGATCGCGGACCTCGAGACCCGGGTGCGCCGGGGCGGCATCCAGGAGGTCATCCTGGCCACGAATCCGAACGCTGAGGGTGAGGCCACAGCCCACTACATCGCCGACCGGCTCCGGGATACGGGCGTCCGGGTGACGCGAATCGCCTACGGAATGCCCATGGGGGGCGACCTCGAGTATGCGGACCGCGTGACCGTGGAACGCTCTATCCAGAACCGGAGCGAGTTGGGCTAAAGGCGGCCCGCATATGGGCCGATTCCACTCGAGAACCGTTTCGCTTGCCGCGGAGTTGCGCGGAAGGTTAGATTGCCTGGCGATTCCCGAGTGTTCCGGGGCGGTTACGGGGTCAGCTGCAGATGATGAACAACTCACTCGTCATGTACGACGAGGATTACCGAAAGCTTCTGGCCATCATCCAGAGGCTCGTCCAGGACGCGACCGCGAAGGGCGTCTTCCTCGTCGATACGAACGGCCAGATGGTGGCCGATGCCGGCGAGATGGAAGGCATCGACACCACGAGCCTCGCCTCGCTCACGGCGGGCAACATCGCGGCTTCGAGCGGGCTCGCCAAGATCATCGGCGAAGAGGAATTCCCGACCCACTTCCACCAGGGTCAGCGCGACAACCTCTTCATCACGCTCGTCGCGAACCGGATCATCCTCGTCGTGGTCTTCGACGAGCGCAGTTCCCTCGGCCTGGTGCGCTTGCGCGTCAAGAAGGCCGGCGTCCAGGTCGCACAGATCTTCGAGGAGATCCGCAAGAAGGCGGAGCAGGAGCAGGCCTCCGGCGGCGGAAGCCCCTTCTCCGAGATCACCGACGACGACATCGACAACCTGTTCTCCGAATAGAGCCGAACTGAAACCATGTCGTTCATCAACTACAGCGCTCGTGAGATCAACTGCAAGATCGTCTACTACGGCCCCGGGCTGTGCGGCAAGACGACCAACCTGCAATTCATCTACAACCGCACGAACCCCGAGGTGAAGGGGAAGATGATCTCCCTCGCCACGGAGACGGAGCGGACGCTCTTCTTCGACTTCCTGCCCCTGGCGCTCGGCGAGATCCGCGGCTTCAAGACCCGCTTCCACCTCTACACGGTGCCCGGCCAGGTCTTCTACGACGCGAGTCGGAAGCTGATCCTGAAGGGCGTGGACGGCGTCGTGTTCGTGGCCGACAGCCAGGTAGAGCGCATGGAGGCCAACATGGAGAGCCTCGACAACCTGCGCGTGAACCTCGCCGAACAGGGCTACGACCTCGACAAGATCCCGTTCGTGATGCAGTACAACAAGCGCGACGTGCCGAACGCCGCGCCCCTCGACGAGCTGCGCAAGCTGCTCAACCCCACGGACAGCATCCCGGACTTCGAGGCCTGCGCCACCAAGGGGACGGGCGTGTTCGAGACGCTGAAGTCGTCGGCGAAGATGATCCTCAAGGATCTGCGGAGCATGTCCCGCTAGCCGGCCATCGCGCCGCTCGCGTTCGCGGCAGGCACCCGATCAATCCGAAGGCAGAGTCACGAACCGCAGACGCGGCAGTGTGTCGGCCAGCAGAGGCTCGGCCGCCGTCGCCGTGCGAAGCATCCGGGCATTGGTGCCGACAGGCCCTGCGACGAGCACCCGGTTGTCGTAGCCCTCGATCCCGATTCGTGAGCGTGCCGGGAAGCGGGCTCGCAGGTAAGCAGCGACAGCCGGCGTCTCGTCGATCGTGTTGGAGACGAGCAGCCCGCCCGTGGCGACCCGAGCCGCCGCCAGGCCGAGGCCGGGGTCCGGCAGCCAATCGGGTTTGTGGACGGCGAAGCCGCGACCCACGAAGACATCGTCGACCACGAGGTCGAAACGGCGCCGGCTGGTTTCGAGGTAGCGGCGCGCGTCGCCGACCACGACCTCGAGATCGAGCGCGTCGAGGGCGAAGTGCTGCCGCGCCGCACGCACGACCGCGGCATCGTATTCGACTCCGACGATCGTGGCCTCGGGCGCCAGAGCGCGGACGAGCCGGGCGGCGCTGCCGCCGCCGAGGCCGAGGATCAGCACGCGACGCCGACGGGCCGCCGGGAGCGCCAGGATCGGCAGGGCCAGAGCATCCCAGACCGAGCCGGTCGTCACGTCGCCCGGGCACCAGCTCGATGCGAAGGTTCCGTCCACCCGAAGCTCACGCCTGCGACCGCGTTTGACAACGCGCACGCGGCTCGCCGGTTTCGCAGCCTGCCTCCCCCGCTTCGTCGGCACCGTCCTCTACACTCCCCTCATGGATCTCTTTGCGCCGGCCGCGTCCGGCGTCGTTCGCATCGCCCTGCCGGTTCCCGAAGATCGCCTGTTCGACTACGCCGTCCCGACGGCGCTGGCCGGCGAGGCGGAGCCCGGGCGCCGCGCGCTCGTGCCCTTCGGCGGCCGCCGCATCACCGGCGTCATCGTCGAGCGTGCGGACGCAGCCCGCCCCGAGGCCCGGGGGAAGTTGCGCGCCTTGGAGCAGATCGTCGACCCCGAACCGGTGATCGCCAGCGACTTGCTCGCGATCCTCCGGGCGGAGGCCGAGGCCACCCTGTGCCCGTTGGGCATCGCCCTGGCCGCAGCGTTGCCCGCCGGCTCGGCGCCGCGCCCCATCGACCTGTTCGAGTGTACGGAGCGCGGGCGCAGTGCCCTCTCGAGCGGCGCGGCACCGCCCGCCCTCGCCCGGGTGCTCGCGGCCCTGACCGAGGGCCCACTCTCGCGCCCCGCCCTCGCGCGCCGCGCCCCGGGCTGCGCCGACGACCTCCCGGGTTTCGAACGCGAAGGCTTCCTGCGGCGGTCACGCGGCCTGCGCGGGCCCGCCGCCCGGGAGGCCACGGTCTCGACGGCCCGGGTGGCCGAGGGCGCCGACGTCGAGGCAGCATGTGCGGGCCCGCTGCTGCGTGCGCGAAAGCAGGCCGAGCTGCTGCGTCACCTGGCCGACCGGGGCGAATGCGACGTCTCCGAGCTCGCCGCCCGCTACAAGACGGCGCCTCAACTGTTGCGCGAACTCGCACGCCGCGGCCTCGTCGAGCGCGGTGAACGCCGGGCACCGCGGGCCGTCCTGGGCGACGACATCGAAGCCGACCGCAGCGTCGAGCTCACACCCGACCAGTCAGAAGCCCTCGCCGCCGTCGGAGCCACCATCGCCGACGGGCGTCACGAACGCTTCCTCCTCCACGGCGTGACCGGCAGCGGCAAGACCGAGGTCTACCTGCGCGCGGTGGCCGAGACCCTGGCGCGCGAACGGCAGGCCCTCATCCTCGTCCCCGAGATCACCTTGACCCATCAGATCGTGGCGCGGCTGCGGGGCCGCTTCGGCGACAACATGGCGGTGCTCCACAGCGGGCTGTCCGCGAGCGAGCGCCTGGAACAGTGGCAGCGCCTGCGCCGCGGCGAGGTGGCCATCGCGGTCGGAGCGCGATCAGCCGTCTTTGCCCCCCTCGAGCGGCTCGGCCTGGTGATCCTCGACGAGGAGCACGACGGCGCGTACAAGAACGAAGAGGGCTTCCGCTACCACGCCCGAACGGTCGCCACGCGCCGGGCCGAGCAGGCGCGTTGCCCGATCGTCCTGGGCTCGGCCACGCCGTCGCTCGAGACCCGCCATGCGGCCGACACGGGCGAGTGGCGACGGCTCGCCCTTCCCCGCCGCATCGGCGGCCGGCCGCTCCCGGCGGTGGAGATCGTCGACCTCGCCGCGGCCCGCGCCGCGGCGCCGCGCGGGCGAAAGCTCATCCTCACGGCTCCGTTGCGACGCGCCCTGCGAACGACCCTGGCCGAGGGGGGCCAGACGCTGCTCTTCCTCAACCGGCGCGGCTTCTCGACCAAGATCTTCTGCTTCGACTGCGGGCACGCCGAGCACTGCAAACACTGCGACATCGCCCTCGTCTATCACGCCGGTGACAACTGCCTGCGCTGCCACTACTGCGACTTCCAGATCCCCCCGCCCGACGCCTGCTCGGGCTGCGGCGCGCCCGATACGGCGCTGCTCGGCATCGGGACCGAACGCCTCGAAGAGGAGGTGCGTTCGGAGTTCCCCGAGGCCCGCGTCGCACGGCTCGACCGCGACGTGGCCTCCCGCAAGGGCGCGACGCGCGAGATCCTGCGCGACCTTCGCGATGGCCGGATCGACGTCCTGATCGGGACCCAGATGATCGCCAAGGGCCACGACTATCCGGGCGTGCGGCTCGTCGGCGTGGTCGCGGCGGACCTGGCCCTCCACATGCCGGACTTCCGAGCCTCGGAACGGACCTTCCAGCTGCTGACCCAGGTTGCGGGCCGCGCCGGCCGGGGGAGCGCGCCGGGGCGGGTCATCCTCCAGACCTTCCTCCCCGATCACTACGCCATCGCTCCCGTCCGAACACACGACTACGAACGCTTCTACGGCGACGAGATCGAGAGCCGCGCGGCGCTCGGCTACCCCCCGTTCGGTCACCTCGCCTACGCACTCGTGACCGGCCCCGAAGACGCCGACGTGCGCCGCGCCGCCGAGGCCCTGGCCGACGCCGCACGCGATGCCGCGCCCGGCGTCGAGATCCTCGGCCCCGCACCCGCACCGCTGGCACGATTGCGCGGCCGCTATCGCCATCAGATTCTCGCGAAGGGCGCCGACCCCGACGCGGTCCGCGTCGCCGCGCGGGCACTCGCCGCGGGCGCCGCCGCGCTGCGGAAACCGCAGAGCGCGCACGTCGACCTGCATCCGATCAACATGCTATAGGTCCGCGCGATGGCACTCCGCGAGGTCTTGCAGTTTCCCGATCCGCGTCTGAAGCAGGTCTCCGAGCCCGTCTCCGAGGTCACGGACGAGATCCGCGAGCTCGCCCGCGATATGTGCGACGTCATGTACGACGAGCCGGGCATCGGGCTCGCCGCACCCCAGCTCGGGGAATCGATCCGCCTGATCGTGGTGGACACCGAGTGGACGGAGGACGAGGAGGCCGAGCGCGACCCCCTCGTGCTCGTGAACCCCGAGATCGTCGCGCGTGAGGGCACGCTCACGTGGTCCGAGGGTTGCCTCTCGGTGCCCGACTACACCGCCGACATCGAGCGCGCCGCCCGCGTCTCGCTCCGCGCCCACGACCTCGATGGGAAGCCCGTCGAGATCGAAGCGGACGAAATCCAGGCCGTCTGCTTCCAGCACGAGATCGACCACCTCGATGGCGTGCTCTTCATCGATCACATCAGCCGCCTCAAACGGAGCCTCTACGTGCAGAAGCGCAAGCGGGCCCTGCGCGACGAGGCCGAGGCTTCGGCGCTCTGAGCACCCCCACCCTGCGTCTCGTCTTCTTCGGGACCCCGGACTTTGCCGTCCCGGCGCTTCGGGCCCTGCTCGCCGGGCCCCACGACGTGGTGACCGTGGTGAGCCAGCCCGACCGGCCGCGCGGCCGCGGCCGCAAGCAGACGCCGTCCCCCATCGCGCAAGTGGCCCTCGACCACGGCACGCCGCTGCTTCGCCCCGAACGCGTGGGCGAGGCCGACGTCGCCGAGGCCCTGCGAAGCCACGCGCCGGACCTCGGCATCGTCGTGGCCTTCGGGCAGTTCCTTCCCAAGCCCGTCCGCGAGCTCCCGAGCCTCGGCTATCTGGTGAATGCCCACGCGAGCCTCTTGCCGCGCCACCGCGGCGCCGCGCCGATCGCCCACGCGATCCTCGCCGGCGATGCCGAGAGCGGTGTGTGCGCCATGCGGGTCGAGCGCGAGATGGACACGGGCGCCGTATGCGGTGTGCGGGCGACCCCGATCGGCGCCGCCGAGACCACCGGCGAGCTGACCGATCGTCTCGCCGCCATTGCGGCCGAGCTCATTGTCGAGACCGTCGACCGGGCCGCCCGGGGTGAACTCGACGCCGAGGCGGCCTGGGCGCCACAGCAACACGACCGCGCGACCCTGGCGCCTCGGATCGAACGCGAACACGCACGCCTCGACTTCGGCGAAGACGCACGGTCGCTCTCGCGTCGGGTCCAGGCGATGGCCCCGAAGCCGGGTGCGTTCGCCGGCTGGAAGGATCAGACGCTTCGGATCCTCGGTGCAGGGGCCGACGCTGCGACGGCCTCCGAGCCCCCCGGCACGGTCCGAATCACCGACGAGGGAAGCGTCCGGATCGCCACCGGCGAGGGCTGGCTCGTGCCGACGCGCTTGCAGCGGGCCGGCGGGCGCGCCCTCGACGTAGCCGACTTCCAGCGCGGCCACGGGCTCGCGGATGGCGATCGCCTCGACACTCCGAGCTGAGCGGTCTGTTCGGTGCGCAATCGCCCGCCCGATCACGCGACCTCGGTTAGCATGGCCCGGTGAGCGAAGAACGCAAACGACACGACGGCCGCGGCCGACCCAACCGGGGGCGGCCGCAGGGACGCGACGCCGGCGGCCGCCGGCGCGAGGCACCGACGCGGGCGCGTCTGCTGGCCGTGCGTGTGCTCGAGCGCATCGAGCGCACGCGGGCGTACGCCGACCTCGCGCTTCACGGCGCCCTGGCTCGCAGCGACCTGCCGGGCCCGGATCGGGCGCTGGCCACCGAACTCGTCTACGGCACGCTCCGTTGGCGCGGCAGCCTCGACTACGTCCTCGCCCAGGTCCTCGACCGGGACATCGAGAAGCTCGAACCCGTGGTGCTCTCGATCCTTCGCACCGCGGCCTACCAGTTGATTCGCACGGACCGCATCCCGGTCTCGGCGGCGGTGGATCAGGCGGTGCGCTGCACCCGGGCCGCCGGTGCCGAGCGCGCTGCCGGGCTCGTCAACGCAGTCCTTCGGCGGGTCGCCGAGGCGCGCGACCGGCTCGAATGGCCCGACCCCGAGAAGGACCCCATCGGTCACCTCACCCATGCGCTCTCGCTCCCGACTTGGATGGCGGAACGCTGGGTCGAGTTGTTCGGCATCGAAGAGGCCATGGCACTGGCTGCGGCATCGAATGAAGCGCCCCCGCGAGCGGTGCGCGCCAATCGGCGGCGCACGGATGGCGACGCCTTGCTCGCGGCCTTGCTTCCGGACCACCCGCGCGCGCACCGTGCACGCCATGCGCCGGACGGGGTCATCCTCGAGCAGCGCGGCCACCCAGGGAGCGACCCGCTCTTCCTCTCCGGCCAATACACCGTGCAGGACGAGGCGTCCCAACTCGTCGTCGAACTGCTCGATCCGCAACCGGGCGAGCGCATCCTCGACGCCTGCTCGGCCCCGGGCGCCAAGGCCACGGCCATCGGGGAACGGATCGGCGACGAAGGCACGGTCGTGGCGCTCGACCGACACCCGCGACGGCTCGGCCTCGTTCGCCGCGACGCGCGACGCCTCGGCATCGGCTGCATCGAAACCCACGAGCGCGACGCCTCGCGCCCGCTCAGCGACCTCGAGCCCTTCGACCGCGTGCTGGTCGACGCCCCGTGCTCGGGGCTCGGCACCCTGCGGCGCAACCCCGACGCGCGCTGGCGCATCCAGCCGAAGGACATCAAGCGCCTGCCCGAGGTCCAGGGTGCCATCCTTCGCCAGGCCGCGGCCGTCTTGAGACCCGGCGGGACCCTCGTCTACAGTACGTGCACCATCCTCCCCGAGGAGAACGACCGGGTGATCGACTCATTCCTGGCCGACTCGCCGGGCTTCCGACGCGTACCGCGCGAGGCCATACCCGAAGCCGTCCGGCCGCTCACCGACGAAGCGGGGTTCATGCGGACCCTGCCGCACCGACACGAGATGGACGGCTTCTTCGCCGCCCGCATCGAACGCGCCCTCGAGTAGGGCCAGAAAGGCACCCGTGAGCCGCGAGATCCTCATCGCCCCGTCGATCCTTGCCGCCGACTTCGGCCACCTCGCCGACGACATCGCTGCGGTCGAAGCCGCTGGCGCCGATTGGATCCACGTGGACGTCATGGACGGCCGCTTCGTCCCCAACATCACGCTCGGCCCCCTCGTGGTGGAGGCCGCGCGCCGCGCGACTTCGCTCCCGCTCGACGTGCACTTGATGATCGAGGAGCCCGAGCGCTACGTCGGCGACTTCGTGAAGGCGGGCGCCGCCACCGTCGGGGTACACGTCGAGACCTGCCCGCACCTCCACCGGACCGTGGCGCAGATCCGCGAGACCGGCGCGCGCGCCTGCGTGGTGCTGAACCCCGCGACGCCGGCCGAGATGGTGCGACCCGTCCTGGCGGACGTCGACCAGGTGCTGGTCATGAGCGTCAACCCGGGCTTCGGGGGCCAGAGCTTCATCGATGCCGTGCTGCCCAAGATCACGGAGCTCCGGCGCTGGATCGACGCCGGCGACCGTGCGGTCGACCTCGAAGTCGACGGCGGCATCGCACCCGGCACCGCGGGCCGGGCAGCCGCGGCGGGCGCCAACGTCTTCGTCGCGGGCAACGCCGTGTTCGGCGCGAGCGACTACGCCGAAGCCATCCGCAACTTGCGGGCAGAAGCCACCGAGGCGAGCTAGGGCCCGCCGCAGGGCCTCCTGGCCGCCGGGCTGCACGAAGGTGGCACCCCGAGGGCCGCCTGCGGTACAAGAGTCGGGTCGATGCGCGCCCGCAAACTTCGACCCGCTGCTTTTCTCTGGCTGTTGCTCCCGGTCTTCGCCGCGGCGCCTGCGCCCGCCCTCGCCGACGAGGTCGACTCCGGCTGGCCCGAGGACGCACTCCCCGCCGATGCCCTGCTGACGGGCGAAGAGATCTATCGCCGGGTCCTGCTGAACCGCCTGAAGGCCTACGAACAGGATTCGCGCATCGTCTCGGGCGATCGCGGAGGCGCCGAGCAGGAGAGCTCTCTCACCATCCAGTTCCGCAGCTTCAAGGATGCCAACGACGAGCCCACGGACGGCGTCCACTCGAAGACGCGGCTCGAGTACACCGAGCCCTTCGACCTGCGACACACCGCCTACCTCGTGATCGACAAGGACGACGCCACCAACGACCAGTTCGTCTATCTGCCGACCTATCGCCGGATCCGACGCGTGAACCTGCGAGGCGAGGCCGTGTTCGGCTCGGACTTCAGCTTCGAGGACGTGCTGCCGCGCGATCTGGAAGACGCGGAATACCGGCGCATGGCCGACGAGAACGTGGACGGCGTCCCCTGCTTCGTGGTCGAAGCCACGCCGAACGCCACGGCCAACTCGGAGTATTCGCGTTTCGTCTTCGTGGTGGAGAAGGATCGCTATGTCCCGCTCACGATCCGCTACTGGAACGAGGCCGGCGTCCAGTTCAAGGAGCTGCACGCCGAGTACGAGTCGATCAAGCTCTTCGACACGGCGTGGATCCCGACGCGCTCGACCATGAGCAACCTGCTCATGGAGAGCTGGTCGAAGCTCTCGGTGCTGAAGCTGATCCCGAACCCGCCCTTCACCGAGGCGCTCTTCTCGGTCCGTCGCCTCGAGCGCCGCTAGCGGCGAGCCCCGACCGCTCGGCTACAAGCGAAAGCGCACGAGCAGCGCTGGCAACAACACCAGGTCGCTCAACATGCACACCGCCATGGTGACGCAGGCGAGGCTGCCGAATTGGCGCAGCGTGGCGAAGCTCGAGAGCGCCACCACCGCGAAACCCACGCAGAGCATCGCGGTGGCGATGGCGATCGGGCGGCCGATGGCTCGGGTGGCGGCGATCGCCGCCGCCTCGGGGGGCTCCCCCTCGTCCCGCTCGCGCCGATAGCGCACGACGTAGTGAACGGTGCCGTCGATGGCGATCCCGAGGGAGATGGCACCGATCAGACTCGTTGGGAGCGAGAGCGGCGCGAGGCCCGCGCCGAGCATCCCGAAGAAGATCCCCACAGGCACGAGGTTCGGGATCATCACGAGCAAGCCGAGGCCTGCCGAGCGGAACGTCCAGGCCACCACCATGAAGATGGCCAGCGCGGCCACGGCCACCGTGCGCGGCTGGCCCTCGGCCACGCCGTCGGCGCTGCGCGCAATGAGCACGGTGTTTCCGGTGACGGCCGTCTTCACGACGCGCGGTAGTGTCGTCTCCGCCAGGGTCGCTTCGATCCGCGCCACCAGTGCACGCATGGCGGCCGAGCCGACCTCCCCGGTTCGGACCACGACGTTCGCACGCGAGTGATCGAGGTTCACGAACCGCCCGAGGTCGCCCTTGGGCACGAGAAAGAGCAATTCCATCACGCCACTGCGCTCCTCGGGGATGCGCTCCGCCGCGGGATCGTCCGAGGAGAAGGCCCGATTCAGGCGCTTCAACGTGTCCACGAACGTGGCCGCGTGCCGCGCGCCCTCCAAGCCAGCGAGCTTCGCTTGCAAGGCTTCGACGGCGAAGAGGGTCTCGGGCTCACGAAAGACGCCCTTCCCCTCCCCTTCGAGAGTCACGTAGATCGGGACGGCACCGGCCAACAGCCGGTTCACCGCTTCGAAGTCCTGCCGGACCGGCGCCGAACGCGAAAAGAACGAGAGGAAGTCCGTGTCGACGACGATGCGCGGCAGCAAGACCACAGCCACCGCCGTCGCCGCCGCCCAGAACACGAGCGGGCGCCCGGGGCGCCGGGCCACGGCACCACCGAGGGTCGCGAGCCGTGCGTCGAGCCAGGCCTCGATGCGCTCGGCCCGGGCGGAGCGCCTGCGGCGTGCCGGCCGAGCGAGCCAGGCCGGCACGAACGAGAGCGACAACACGGTGACCGATACCACGCCGAGTACCGAGAGCGCGCCGAGCTCGCGCACCGCCGGCACATCGGAGATGCCGAGCGCGGCGAAGCCGATGGCCGTGGTCAGCCCGGCGATCGTGACGGGCAAGCGGACGTGGCTCAGACAGAGAAGTGCCGCAGCCGCGGCGTCGGGAGTGACCTCTCGATCCTCTTCGTAGTGCGACAACACGTGGACGCCGTAGACCGAGCCGACCGCGATCAAGACCGGGGCCAGCAGGGTCGTGAGGACGGTCAGGGGCCGGCCGAGGAACGCCATGGCGCCGAAGGTCCAGAGGGTCGCCAGGATCACGGTGGCAAGCGGCAGCCCGACACCGCGCGCCGTCCCCATGAGGGTGTAGAGCACGGCGGCGAGTGCCAGCAGTCCGGCGGGAATCAAGGCCGTGAGGTCTCGCAGCATCAAGGCGTAGACGCGCGCCTTCACATGCGGGCGCCCGGCGACGAAGAAGCGGCGCCCCGGCTCCGTGGCGGCCGCGAGGATCTCAGCGATGGAGGCGTCGGCGCCGGAGGCGATGAACGCTGCGTCGTTCATCTTGCGGAACGAAACGTTCAGCGCGGCGGTCTCGCCGTCTTCGGATACGAGTGTCCGGCGATAGAGGGGGTTGTCGAGGGCGCGGCGACGCAGGTCGGCCAGGGCAGCAGGGTCCTCCGGGATCTCTTCGACGAAGGGCCGCACCTCGATCCAATCCTCGGCGGGCACGTATCGGAAGCCGGTCACTTCGACGAGGCTCGACACACCGGTGACGCCGGGCAGGCGAGCGATCGAGTGGCCGATCTCACGCAAGGCCGCGAGGTGGCGCGACTCGAAGACGCCGCCCTCGCACTCCATGGCGATCACGTAGACCTCGTCGTCGCCGAAGTCGCGAACGGCGCGCTGGTAGTGCTCCTGGCCGGGGTCGCCGGCAGGCAGCAGCAACTCCGTGGAGGGGTCGATGCGGATGCGGAGGGCCAGCGGGTCGAGCTGCACCAACGCCGCCATGGCGAGCAAGCTGGGAAGCGCCACCGCGGCGAGCACCCCCCGCCGAGAGGCCACGATCGCGGCCGGCCGGAGGCACGCAAAGAGCCAGGCAGCGACGAGGAGCAGGCCCGCAACCGCTGCGAAGGCCTCCGGGGCCGCCAGGAAGGCCCAGATCGATGCGGCCTCGCCCGCTCCAGTGGCTTCGATGGGGTTCACGCGGGCGGCATTCTAACCGTTCCCATGGCATACTCCCGCGGCTCGAGACGTGACGGGGCGTGGCGCAGCTTGGTAGCGCGCTTCGTTCGGGACGAAGAGGTCGCTGGTTCGAATCCAGTCGCCCCGACCAATCAGGCTTCTCGAGCAACCGAAGCCCCGGCCGCCTCATCGAGGCGCCCGGGGCTTCTCTGTTAGACGGTGACGAAGGGGACGGTTCGATTTGATGACGAAACCAGAGAATGATGTGGCGGACCTCAGCCTCAGTGGTTTCGTCATCAAATAGAACCGTCCCCTTCGTCACCCTCCGTCAGGCTCTGCGGGGGGGCGGCAACTTTGGCTGTGGGTGGTTGAGTCTGTTGCGGTTCGACGGGTCGGATGGGGCGCGTCGGAGTTGCGCGCCGCCTGCGCCGAAAGCAGAAAACACGTTTGATCTTCATGGTTTACATTGACAGCGCACAGGCCCGCTGTCAGCATCGGCCCCGTTCGGGCAGTTGTGATCCCACGCATCGTCTTGCCGCGACGTGGCAGCGAGGAAGGCAGAGCAGATGACTCACTCGGAGATGGCGTGGGAGTTCGCGGGCTTGTTCCACGAGCTCAAGATCGAAGAGATCAACGAAGTTCTCGCCAAGAACGTTCCCATGGAGATGCTCGAGTTCTTCGAGTCCTACGGCAAGGACGTGGCCAGCGCCGAAGGCGTCGTCGGTGACACCGCCAAGCGCCTCCCGAACCTGCTCCTGCTCGGCTACCTGCTGCGAGTGCTCGAAGAGCGCCTGCTGCCCGAGGAGCCGGGCGGCGCCGCGTCCTGAGCGACCGCACCGAAATCCGAACCGCCAACGCCCCCGACCCCGTCGGGCCCTACTCCCAGGCCGTGCGCTCGGGGCCATGGATCTTCGCCAGCGGCCAGATCCCCCTCGACCCGGCGACGGGTCAGCTCGTGGCCGGCGAGATCGAAGACCAGACCCGCCGCGTGCTCGAGAACCTGTCCGCCGTCCTCTTCGCCGGCGGCGCATCGCTCGGCGACGTCGTCCGTACCACGGTCTACGTCACCGACCTGTCGCTCTTTCCACGCATGAACGCCGTCTATGCCGACTTCTTCACCGCCGACCCCGCGCCCGCGCGTGCCACGGTGGAAGTGTCGGCCCTGCCCCTCGGCGCCCAGGTCGAAATCGACGCGATCGCCGTCGTGCCCGACTAGCCGGGGCTAGAAGCCGGGGTCGTCGTCCCCCGGGTCGGCCTCTTCGCTCCAGGAACCCCGCACCAGCAGGGTCAGGTTCACGCCGTTGATGGCCGCGTGGGCCACCACCGGCGCCACCAGGTTCCCGGTCGCGTCGAACAGGAACCCGAGCAGGAAGCCCGCGGCCACGGAGAAGAGCGTCCACAGACGGAACTCCGGGCGCGGGATGTAGTGCACCGCGCCGAAGACGAGGCTCGCCGCCACCAGCCCGACGCGCGGCTGGAGCGCACCCCGAAAGAACGCCTCCTCGGCCACGCCCGAGAGCAGTGCCAGGATGGCGATGTGACCGAGCCCGAGGGGCCCGAGCAGGCCTGCCAGCCCCTGGGCCAGCGCCCGCCCGCTGCGCGTGTTTGCCGTCAGTTGATGCGAGAGCCCGATCACGACCCCACCGGCCAACAGCCCCACCGCGATATCCGGCCCGAGGTCGACGCCCCGCTCGGCGGCTTCCTTCGAAGCGTAAAGGAGAGGCTCGCCCAACCACGCACTCCGCCACAGCCAGGCGAGTCCGAACAGCACGCCGTAGAAGGGCACCGCGGAGGCTACGAGGCGCCCCGGCTCGAGCGCCGCCGGCCCCAGCCCGGGCGGCGGGGAGCCCCCCTGGGCCTTGGGATCGCTCGGAGGCGGCGCTTCGGAGTCCACTTGGGTTCACCTTCTGCCCGGATTGGGGCTTTCGACCCCCGTTCGGAACCTTGCCGCAGCCGTTGCGGCTCGATAGCCTTGGGTCTCCGGCGCCCCCTTTGATGGGGCGTCGGTTTCGTTTTTCGGGGTGCTCACGCGCCCTTCACCGAGGCTGGGCCCCGCCCGCCCGGATCCTAGGAAACTTCGCCGTGAATGATCGGATCCCCATGACCCGCGGCGGCTTCGAGAAGCTCGAGGCCGAACTCGCCCATCTCCGGTCCGTGGAGCGGCCCCAGAACATCGAGGACATCGCCGAGGCCCTCGCGCACGGAGACCTCAGCGAGAACGCGGAGTTCCACGCCGCCAAGGAGCGTCAGGCGTTCCTCGAGGGCCGCATGTTGATGGTGAGCGACCGGCTGGCCCGGGCCCAGGTGATCGAGCCCGGCAGCGGGCTGCCCGACGCGGTCCGCTTCGGGACGACCGTGGTGCTCGAGGACACGGACTCCGGCGAAGAGGTCTCCTACACCCTCGTTGGCGAGGACGAGTCGGATGTCGCCTCCGGCCTGATCTCGGTCACCTCCCCCGTGGCCCGGGCCCTGCTCGGCAAGGGCGAGGGCGACGAGGTGAAGGTCCAGGTGCCCAAGGGCACCCGCATGTTCGAGGTCCTTTCCATTCGATACGACTGACCGGGCCGCGTTGAAAAACGACGCTGGCCCCCTAGAATCGGGCCCGTCCGAAGGCCAGATCGTTCCCCGGTAGCTCAGCTGGCAGAGCAAGCGGCTGTTAACCGCTGGGTCGTAGGTTCGAGTCCTACCCGGGGAGCCAATCTGACCCGCACGCGGCAAGAGCCGTGGAGACTGGGATCAATGCGCCCCCGCATCGGGAACCCCATGCCCATCCACCGCCGACACGTCGGTCTCGGCCTGCTCCTGGCCACCCTCTTCGTCGCCGCGCCGGTCGCAGCGGAAGAAGTCTGGGTGAAGGACGAAGTGCGGCTCAACGTCCGCACCGGCGCCGGCAGCCAGTTCCGAATCACCGGTTCACTGGTGACCGGCGACTCCGTTCGGATTCTCGAACGCGGCAAGGGTTGGACCCGCGTCCGCATGGCGAACGGCAAGGATGGCTGGGTGCCGGCCGGATTCCTGATGGAGGCCCCCCCCGCGGCGATCCGGATGCCGCGCATGGAGGCGGAGACGCGTGAGCTTCGCGGCACCGTCGAGAGACTGCGCGAAGAGGTCTCCACCCTGAGCGGCGAGCGCGGCCAGCTCGAGTCGAGCGAGTCCAGCATGCGCAGCCGGGCGCAGGAGCTGGAAGCCGAAAACATGAAGCTCAAGGCCGGCGACCGCTGGCCCGAGTGGATCACCGGCGCCGGAATCCTCGTCTCCGGGATGCTGGTCGGCTCGATCGTCCAGACCTGGGCTTCGCGCCGCCCGCGCACGCGCATCCGGCTCTAGTTCCAGCACGACTGAAGAGCCCTCTGTGTGGAGGGTCTAGGCCGCGACGGCCTCGGCCAGCCTCTTGAGGGCGTTCAGGTACACGACGGTGCCGATGGCGAGCATGTTGGGCGCGAGGTTGTCGCGATCGAGATAGATCTTGAGCGCCGTCGCATCGATGCAAACGCCCTTGAAGAAGTTCAACGCCTTCCAGTAGTGCAGGCGGTCCCGGTCGAGCTCGACGCCGACGAGCTCGCGCAGGTAGGTCGCCCACGCATCTTCGTCCATGACCCCCATGCCGCGCATCGAGATCAGATAGGCCCAGTCCTCCTCGGGGTCTCCCCGATGCGTGAACTCCCAATCCACGACGCAGGCGAGCCGACCGTCACGCTGCATGTAGTTGCCCGGGCCCGGGTCGCCATGGACGATGGTGATCCGGTCCGACTCGGGTGCGTTGTTCCGCAGCCACTGCGCGGCTTCTTCGAGCAGGGGCGACGGTTCGCCAACCTGAGCATCACGATGCACCTCGTACCAGCGCTCCACCTGGGAGAGCGCCGCGCCGCGACGACCCTCGGGGTGGCCCAGGAAGCCGAGCCCCGTCTCTTCGGGGTCCATGCCGTGCAGCCGATGGAGCGTCTGGACGTATTCGTCGAGGCCCTCCCGGACGAAGGCACACGAGCCCTCGACGAACTCCATCACGAAAAAGGGTTGCCCGAGAAGTTCGCTCGAAGGCTCGTAGGCGAGGACCTCCGCCACGGGATACCCCGCGAGGTGAAGCGCGCGCATCACCCGGACCTCCTGGGAGCTCTCGGTCCCGAGGAGCCCCCACTGCTCGACGCGCAAGACCACACTGCGCCGCTCGGGCCTGCCCGCGCCCTCGGACTCGATCTCGAGCCGGTACATGGCGCGCGACTGTCCACGCGCCATGCGCTCCTCGGAGCGGATACGGCACGGGCCGCGGAGGTCGAGCTCCTTCTCGAGATACAGCTCGAGCCCCTCCTTCCGGTCGGCGGAGAGCATCAGCGACTCATGTTCTTCGCGAATGCGGCGAACAGCGGCAGCCCTGCCGTCAGCTCGGCGTCGAGCTGGGCGTGAAGCACCGGGTGCAGCGAAGCCCGGACCCGCTCGGCGAGGGGGCCCGGATCGTTCTGTCCCGCGACGAGCAGCTTCCCGGCGATGACGAAGGGGGACGAGCCCTCGAGAGCCGCAATCCAGGCCGTGCCGCCGGACGCGCGAACGTCGGCCGCCACGCCCTCGATGGCTTGCGCGAGACCCCGGCGCCGCGTCTCGTTCCGGTCTTCGCCCAGCAGGCCGAGCGCGTACTCGATGGACGCCACGCAGAGCTCGGCGCTGTAGCGCCCCCAATCACTCTCGACCTCGGGCAACACCACGTCGCGCAGCGTCGCGACGCAGGATGCGAGCACGGTCTCGGCGTCGGGGGTGACGGGCAGGGTCATTGACCATCCCCGGAGCCGGTCGTCGCACCGAGTTCCGCGCGCGACAGGGCGCGGCGCGCCTGGAAGTGGGCCGTGGCGTCGTCGCAGATCCCCTGGCCCCCGTGCCAGTAGTCGATCTCGACGCTCACCAGCCTGTCGCGGAACTCGAGGCGCGACATGCCCTCGCCACACAGCCACTTGCCGCGATTTTCCTTGCCCTGGTGATCGTTCGTGATGTGGATGTACGCCATCCAGGTGAGGGCCACACCGTCGTCGCTGACGAAGTACTCCTCAGGCCAGACTTTGAGGAACTGGGCCATCGGGCCGAAGAACTCGACGATCGCCGCGTGCCCTCGCATCGGGCCCGCGTGCGCGGCGATGTCCCGCATGACCACGTCATCGGTCAAGAACTGGAGGGGGGATTCGGGCTGACCGCCACTCCAGCCCTCTTCGAAGAGCTTGCGTGCCAGCTCCAGCTCCGCCGGGCCAGGCCGGCCCCGCCCTCCGTCTCGCGTTGCTTCCTTTTCCATGTCCGATTGTCTCTCCCTCAGGCCGCACCTTCGCGCGCCTCTATAATAGGGACCCTGAGCCCATCCATGAGAAGGGGTGCACGTTGGCTTTGCCGAAGAGCGATCTGATTCGAAACGATTGGTCCACAGGCCCGCTGCTCGACGGGAAGGTCGCCGTGGTCCTCGGAGCCTCGAGCGGAATCGGCTGGTGCATCGCCGAGCGCTTCGCCGCCCAGGGTGCGCAGGTCGTCGTGGCCGCGCGGCGTCGGGAGGAGCTGGAGAAGCTCGCCTCGAGCATCGACGGCCTCGCGGTCCCGTGCGACATCAGCCGGGACGAGGACGTGAAGGCCCTCGTCGCGGCAACCCTCGAGCGGCACGGGCGGATCGACGTGGCGGTGAACTCCGCCGGCTTGAACCTTCCCGCTCGCATCCGAGACACCACGCCCGAGCTCCTCGCGCAGGTGGCGGCCGTCCAGTTCTTCGGCTCCTACTACTTCATGCGCCACATGGCGAACGCGATGGCGGCGGGAGGCGGCGGCTCGCTCGTCAACGTCACCTCGGCGACCGCCATCATGGTGCCCGAGGGCATCGCACCCTATGCGGGCTGCAAGGCGGGGATCAACTTCGTCACCAAGATCGCGGCGGCGGAGTACGGGCCCGAGCAGGTGCGAGTCAACGCGCTGGCACCCTCCTTCGTACCGACCGCCATGAACGGCTTCGGCGGCATGAAGCCCGTGGATGGATGCCGCGTCGAGATCGACGAGGACACCCCGATCGCCAGCGCGTTCATCGAAGAGACCGCGCTGCGGCGGGTCACCACCGTGGACGAGTGCGCGGACGTGGCGCTCTTCCTGGCCAGCGACCTGTCGTCCTCCATCACGGGGCAGATCCTGCCCGTCGACGGCGGAAACCACCTGGGGCGGCTGCCCACCTTCGGGCCGCGCAAGCGTCGCGGCGAATCGCCCGCCTGACGCCGGGCGCTCGCCGGGCTCCCTAGACACGCGCCAGGGCAACCGGGACTCCGGGAACGTCGGCTCGGGTGCGGAAGATGCAGCCGCCGAGGTCCGGATCTTCGCGGTGGTCTGCGGTCGTCACGTAGAGATCCCGCCGGTCGGGACCGCCGAGGCACAGGCTGATCACCAGCCGCGCGGGGATCTCCACGTGCTGATCGAGGGCCCCGTCGGAGGCGTAGCGGGTGACGCAACCGCCCCCATGTTCCGCGACCCAGACCCCTCCCTGCTCGTCGACGGCGAGGCCGTCGGGGGTTCCGCGCTGCGCGCGCGCGAAGACGCGCCGATTGAGACAGCGGCCGTCCTCGGCCACGTCGTGGACCAGGATCTCGTTCCGGGCGCTGTCGTTCTGGAACAGCAGGCGCCCGTCCGCCGAGAGCCCGATGCCATTGGCCATCGCGATGTCGTCGTAGAGCCGGGTCGCCTCGCCATCGGCCTCGACCCGGTAGAGTTCACCCGGGTCTCGCGGCCCTTCTCTCGAGAACGGGTCGTAACGCATCGAGCCGACGAGAATGCGCCCCTGCGAATCCGTGAAGAGATCGTTGAAGCTCGGTGTGTCGGCCGGGTCGAAGAGGATGCGCGTCTGCCCGTCGCGCACGTGGCAGACGTTGCGCCCCGAGACGACGACTCCGCCGGCCTCGTGAAGGGCGATCCCGCCCACGCCCCGTCGCTTCGGAACGATCGTCTCGACCTCGCCCTCGGGCGTTCGGCGGAACACTCCGCCGCGGATCACGTCGCTGAAGTAGAGGCGATCTTCCGCATCGACGCGGGGCCCCTCGATCAGGCCGTAGCCACTTTCGAGGAGTTCGAGCTGTTCGGGGGCACTCGACATGGGTTCCACCGGAGTCGAGCAGGGTGCCACACCACCGGTGGCGCGGCTGGCCGGCACAGGCAATTGCACCTCTCCGGCGGGATCCGACATGAACCGGGCAGGAGCCGTGGCCGGTTTCAGGTACTCTCCCCGCTCAATCGCCCAGGAGCCCCACCATGGAACCGATCACCGACTACGACGACGTCACCGAGTACGGGCTCGAACCCGAGCTGCTCGAAGAGATCCTGCAGAAGCAGATCGAATGCACGTTCATCTGGGACACGAAGGATCACTGGCCCGTCGGTGTCTTGATGACCTACCTCTGGAAGGATGGGAGCTTCTGGGTCAGCGCGACGAGCCAACGGAAGCGGATCGCTGCCATCAAGCGCGAGCCGCGGGTCACGGTCGTCGTCTCGAGCCACGGGACCGACCTCGGGCCGGCGAAGGGGATCACCGCCAAGGGGCGCGCGATCATCCACGACGACCAGGCCACCAAGGACTGGTTCTATCCGGCCTGCGCGGCGGTGAACATCCCGACCTCCGGGAAGCTCCAGGATGCCTTCGCGGCGATGATGGACACCGAGCGCCGCCTCGTGATCGAGGTCGTCCCCGAGAAGTGGATCACCTTCGACGCCGGCAAGATGATGGCCGCTTCGATTCCCGCATGGCAGAAGATGGGTCTGCTCGACTGACGTGACCGCCCTAGACCGGTTCGACGACGTCGGCGTGGACCTCGACGATCGCTTCGTGGCGACGGTGGAGATCCGTCGCCCCCCGCACAACTTCTTCGACGGCGAGCTCATCGGGAACCTCGCGTCGACCTTCGAAGCCTTGGACGAAGATCCGCGCTGTCGCGCGATCGTCCTCTGCTCCGAGGGGAAGAGCTTCTGCGCGGGCGCCCAGCTCGGCGGGGGCGGCGCCAAGAAGAATGCGCAGGCGGCTCCGCGTGAGCCCGACACGAAGGCGCCCCATCTCTACGACAAAGCCGTCCGGCTCTTCCGCACGCAGACACCGGTCGTGGCCGCCATCCAGGGTGCGGCCATCGGCGGCGGGCTCGGGCTGGCCCTGATGCCCGACTTCCGGTTCGCGGCGCCCGAAGCGCGCTTCGCGGCGAACTTCGCGCGCCTGGGCTTCCACCACGGCTTCGGCCTGTCGGTCACCCTTCCCGATCTCGTCGGGCGGAGCCGTGCCATGGAGCTCCTCTACACCGGGCGGCGCGTCCGCGGGGAGGAAGCCCACGCGATGGGCCTCTGCGACCGCCTGGTGCCCCTCGAAGGGCTCCGCTCCGCCGCCAGCGACTTCGCCGCCGAGATCGCGGCTTCGGCTCCGTTGGCGGTCCGGTCGATCCGCGAGACCTTGCGGGGGGATCTCGCCGAGCGGATCCGCATCGCGACGGACCGCGAGAAGGTCGAGCAGGAGCGGTTGCAGAAGAGCCAGGACTTCCGCGAGGGCGTGCGCGCGATGGGCGAGCGGCGAACCCCATCCTTCACCGGAAGCTGACGACACGTTTCGGCTGCGCGCCCACCCAGCACGAATCGAGGAGACGCACGTGAAGTTCGGAATGCATCTACCCCAGGCGGGGCCGGCGGCCTCGGCGGAGGCCATCCGCACCGTGGCGAAGCACGCCGAGGAACTCGGCTTCGCGGACGTCTGGGTCAGCGACCACCTGGCCGTGCCCAAGGGCGCGCCCTACCCGCCGTCGGCCTACATCCTCGAGCCGCTGATCGCACTGACCTGGGCGGCTGCGGCCACCGATCGCGTGGGGCTCGGAACCACGGTGCTCGTCCTGCCGCTGCGTCCGCCGGTCCTGCTGGCCAAGATGCTCGGCACTCTGGATCTGGCGAGCCACGGCCGAGTCATCCTCGGTGCCGCGGGCGGCTGGCTGAAGGACGAGTTCGACGCGCTCGGCGTGCCCTTCGAGGAGCGGGGCGCCCGCACCGACGAAACGATCGACGTCCTGCGCAGTTGTTGGACCGAGGATCCGATCGACCTCGAGGCGCCGCGGACCGGTGTGAAGATGGCCAGCATGCGGACGAAGCCCCAGCCCGAACGGCCGATCCCCATCTGGGTGGGCGGCCACAGCGAGCCGGCCTATCGCCGTGCCATCCAGCGTGGGGACGGCTGGCACGGAGCCTTCCAGAGCCCGGAGAAGACCGCCGAGATCGTCGCGCGGCTCCGACGCGACCGGCCGGAATCATCCTTCACGCTCTCCATGCGGACCCGTTGGGATGCGCTCAACGATCCCGCAGACGAGATCCTGCGCGACGTGGAACAGTTCATCGAGATGGGCATCCAGCACCTGGTGGTCGAGCCCTCGCAACGCGACCAGGACGCCTGGCTGCGCTGCAGTGAGGCGTTCGCAAAGCTGTTCGAGCGCTTCGCGTGAATGATGTTCGAGCGCTTCGCGTGAAAAATGTGCGAGCCCTTCGCGTGAACCCGGGCACGCCCTCGGGCCTCCTGCTCGCCACGGATTCCATGAGCCCCGAGGCGATCACGGCGGACGCGCTCCGGCTCGAATCCCTCGGCTACGACTCGCTCTGGCTCCCGGACCTCTTCGGGCGCGACGTCTTCATCCTGGCGGGCTTCATCCTTGCGCGCACGACGCGCCTCCGCGTAGCCACCGGCATCGCCCACGTCTACGCCCGCGATGCCGTGGCCGCAGCCCAGGGGGCCCGCACCCTGGCGGAGCTCCACGGCGGGCGCTTCGTGCTCGGGCTCGGTGTCTCCCACCCACAGGCGGCTGAGAGGCGGGGACACGAGTGGATCCCTCCCGTTCGGAAGATGCGCGCCTACCTCGAGGGGATCGCGGCCGCTCCGGTCCGCTCTCCGGAGCCTTCGCGGGCGGCGCCCGTCTACATTGCAGCGCACGGGCCGAAGCTGCTCGCCCTCGCCGCGGAGCTCGCCGACGGCGCGAACACCTACCTGATGCCCGTCGAGCACACGCGGCAGGCGCGCGAGATCCTGGGCCCGGACAAGGACCTGAACGTCGTCCTGCCGTGTTGCCTGTGCGCCGACCCGGATCGCGCACGCGCCGTCGGGCGAAAGGCACTCGCGGTCTATCTGGGACTCCCGGCATACCGTCGACAGTGGACGAGGTTCGGGTTCGTCGAAGACGACTTCGAAGCGGCCAGCGACCGCCTGGTCGATTCGCTGGTCGCGTGGGGAGACGAGGCGGCGATTCGCGAGCGGATCGCGGCCCAGCGCGACGCCGGCGCCAGCCACGTGCAGATCCTGCCCTACAATGCCGAGCCCAAAGGCGCGCTGCCGTGGAAGATGATCGAGGCGCTGGGTCCCGGCTCCGACTGAGCGGCCCCTGCGCGACCGCCACACCGGCCAGGACGACCGAAAGGAGACAAGCCGTTGGCGAGAAAGCTGACCAAGCTCGACGAGTGGCCCCTGCACCAGACGATCGACACCTTCGACTCGGTGGCCAC
>JAFDDA010000036.1 GCA_019311105.1 Deltaproteobacteria bacterium | reverse complement strand
TGCTGGTCGCCAGCGGCGCGCACGATTGCGTCCTGGTCGTCGGCGGCGAGAAGATGCCCAAGGGCTTCATCCAGACCTCCGGCGTCGACGAAGAAACCGACATCGAGTATCTGCGCCAGCTCTGCGTCGGCATGCCGGGCCCGGCCTTCTGGGCGGCACTCTGCCGACGCCGCATGCACGACTTCGGAACGACCGAGGAGGATCTCGCCCGGATCGCCGTCAAGTCCCACCAGATCTCGGCGCACAACCCGAACGCCCGCTTCCGCAAGGAGTTCACCATGGAAGAGGTGCTCGCCTCCCCGATGGTGAGCGACCCCCTCCACCTCTACGAGATCTGCCCCGTGAGCGACGGGGCCGCCGCCGTTCTGCTCTGTTCGGCCGAGATGGCGCGCAAGCGGACGGCCCAGCCCGTATGGGTGGCTTCGAGCACCGTCGCCACGGCGGGCTTCGACCATGGCTGCCCGAATGGCCTCGGCACCGTGGTCCCCTCCTCGGGCCGGGCATTCCACAGCGAGGCCACCATGGCCGTGGGCCGGGCCCTCGAGTCCGCCAGCATGGAGCCCGGCGATCTCGACCTGGTCGAGCTGCAGGACAACACGGTCTACTACGAGCTCGCCTTTCCCGAAGACTGGGGGCTCTGTCAGCCGGGCGAAGCGGAACGACTCGTCGAGAAGGGGGAGACCCTCCCGACGGGCCGGCTTCCCATCAACCCCAGCGGCGGCTTTCTCTCCTTCGGAGAGGCGACCACGGCAATGGGTGTCTTCCAGGTCTGCGAGCTGACCTGGCAGCTGCGAGGCGAAGCGGGGCCCCGCCAGGTCCCCAACGCGAAATCCGGGCTCGGGCAGACCCTGGGCCTCGGTGGTAACGGTACGGCCGTGGTGCTCAAGACGTAGCGCACGGGATCGAGGAGAAGACAGCCATGGTTCATGATCCGCTTCGAACGAAGCTCTGCGACATGCTGGGGATCGAGTACCCCATCATCTCGTTCACCCACTGCAAAGACGTTGCGGTGTCGGTCATCAATTCGGGCGCCTTCGCCGTGCTGGGCGAAGCGATGCATACCCGGGACGAGATCGCCGCCGACATCGCTTGGATCCGCGAACGGGTCGACGGCAAGCCCTTCGGAATCGATCTCGTGCTGCCCGCCTCGGTGCCGCCCTCCGACACCCTGGAGCAGCTGATCGCGAAGATCCCCGACGTCCAGAAGGAGTTCGCCCAGCAGATCAAGGAGAAGTACAACGTCCCCGATCCCAAGGGCCCGATCGCCCTCCACCAGTGGGGAGGCCTGAATCAGGACATGGCCCGGGCGCAGCTCGAGGTGCTGCTCGACGAGCGGGTGCCCGTGATCTGCTCGGGGCTCGGAAGCCCCGCCTTCCTGCTCGATACCGCCCACGAGCGCGACATCAAGGTATTCGGTCTGATCGGCAAGACCCGCCAGGCCAAGCGCCAGATCGAAGCCGGAGTGGATGCCGTCATCGCCCAGGGCTACGACGCGGCGGGACATACGGGCGCCATGGGAACCTTCTCGATCGTCCCGGAGGTCGTCTCCATCGCGGGCGATACCCCGATCATCGCCGCCGGCGGCGTGACCACCGGACGCCACCTGGCCGCGGCGCTCTGCCTCGGCGCCTCCGGCGTGTGGACGGGCACGCTCTGGCTGGCGTCCCGAGAATCCGACGTGGACATGATCGTCAAGGAGAAGCTGCTCGCCGCAACCGCCGAGGACACCTCGTACTCACGGAGCATCTCCGGCATGACCATGCGCACGCTCAAGTGTCCCTGGACGGACGAGTGGATGAAGCCCGATGCGCCGCAGGTGCTTCCGCCCCCCTACCAGATGCTCCTCAGCTCCGACTACATTCAGGGCGCCAACGACAACCGTCGCGAGGACCTGATGACCGAGGCGGCTGGCCAGGGCGTTGGCTTCGTCACGGCCATGAAGCCCGCCCGCCAGATCGTCTTCGACATGGTCGAAGAAGCCCTCACCGCGATCGACGGCGTGACCGGCGAGGTCGATTGAGCCACGGCGAGAACGCGATGGGCAAGGGAGCCCTCCAAGGGATCAAGGTAGTCGAGCTCGGCCAGGGGGTGTCGGCGCCGTACTGCGCGAAGCTCTTCGCGGATTACGGAGCCGACGTCGTCAAGGTCGAGCCGACCGACGGCGACGTCGCACGGCGCTGGGGCCCCTTCCCCGGCGATGTCCCGCACCCCGAGAAGAGCGGCCTCTACCACTTCCTCAATACCAACAAGCGGGGCGTCCGCCTGGACGTCAGCCGTTCCGACGAATGCGATCGGCTGCGCGAGCTCGTCGCCGGGGCCGACGTCCTGATCGAGAACAACCCGCCGGCACGGATGCAGGGTTGGGGCCTCGACTACGGCTCGCTCTCCGCCCTGAACCCCGACCTCGTGATGATCTCGATCACGCCCTTCGGCCAGACCGGCCCCTACCGCGATTGGAAGGCCTACGACCTGAACGCCTACCACCTCACCGGCGCGAGCAGCCGCTACTGCGGACTTCCGGACCAGGCCCCCCTCGAGCACGGGACCTTCGCTGCCGACTTCTTCGGCGCGGTCGCGGGCGCGGCCTGGGGGCTGGCGGCTCTGCACGGCTTGCAACAGGTGGGGGGTGGCCAGCAGGTCGACGTCTCCTGCGCCGAGGCGATCGCCGCCACCTTCGTCGGTGCCCAGAACATCGGCGCCTACGCCCAGGACGGGGTCTTCGATCGGCGAACCGGAGTCGGGATGTCTCTGGGGGCGCCCGCCACCATCCTCCCGTGCCGGGACGGACACGTGTGGATGCTGGCCCTCGAGCCCGGGCAGTGGAACGGGCTGGCCCGCGTGATGGGGAACCCCGACTGGATGCAGCTCGAGATGTTCCAGGACATGTTCACGCGCGCCCAGAACACCGACGCCATCTACCCCTTGATCGAGGCGTGGACCGTCGAGCGCGGCAAGCAGGAGATCATGGATCGTTGCCAGGAGGCCGGCTGCCCGGTCACCGCGGTCTACGACGTGGCCGAAGCCGTGGAGCATCCGCATCTCGCCGAACGCGACTACCTCGTCGAGCTGGAGCACCCTGAGCTGGGCCGCTTCCGCGACCTCGGCGCTCCCTTCAAGCTACGCGACGTTCCCGGCGGCCCGACGCGCGCGGCCCCCCTGCTGGGCCAACACGACGCCGAGGTGCTCGGCGGCGAGACCACAGCTCCGCCGAAGACGCCTACACCCAGAAGCGTCGCGAAGGCTTCGCTTCCGCTCGAGGGGATCCGTGTTGCGAACTTCGGCTGGGTGTGGGCCGGCCCGGTGGTCGGCCAGACCCTGGCCTTCCTGGGAGCCGAGGTCTACAAAATCGAGTCCCGGACCCGGGTGGACTTCATGCGGAACCTCCCGCCCTTCGCGGGCGGTGTGCGCGATCCGGACCGCAGCCTCTCGAACCACGCTTGCTGGGCCGGCAACGGCGGGATCACCCTCGACCTGAAGCGCGAAGAAGCCCGCGATCTCGCACGCGAGCTGATCGCGAAGTCGGACCTCGTGATCGAGAACTTCGGCCCGGGCGTGATGAAACGTTGGGGGCTCGGCTACGAGGACCTTCGCGAGGTCAAATCCGACATCGTGATGCTCTCGATGCCGGCGGCCGGGCTGTTCGGCCCGCTCAAGGACATCCGGACCTACGGGTTGAGCCTGACCAGCACGACGGGGCTCGACAGCCTGAGCGGCTACTTCGGCGGGCCGCCGCTGCCGGTCGAGAACGCCTTCGCCGACCCCTACAACGGCATCATGGGCGCCTTCGCGGCGCTCACGGCGCTGCGTCGGCGCGACCGCACCGGCCAGGGCCAGCACGTGGACTACTCCCAGCAGGAAGCCGTGATGCAGATGGTCGGCCCGGCCTTCATGGACTACGAGATGAACGGGCGGGTGGCCGGCCCGTTCGGCAATCGGCATCCGCTCGCCGTGGCCGCACCCCACGGCGTCTTCCCTTGTGCGGGCGAAGATCGCTGGATCAGCATCGCCGTCCTCGAAGACGAGGAGTGGCGCGGCCTGGTCCGGGCCATGAACCGGCCCGACTGGGCCACCGCCCCCGAATTCGAGCACACCGCTGGGCGCGTCGAGCACCTGGAGGCGATCCACGAGAAGCTGGCCGAGTGGACCGCGGGCTTCGACGATCGCGCGCTGGCGGAGCAGTTGCAGCGAGCCGGCGTCGCCGCGGCCCCCGTCCTCAACGTCGCCGACCTCTTGGAAGATCCCCACTACCGCGAACGCGGAACCTTCATCTCGGTTCGCCACCCGCTCGGCTTCGACGAGACCCTCTACGGCGGCTACGTGAAGATGAGTCGTACACCGGCCCGCGTGGAGCCCGGCCCCGCCATGGGCCAGGACAACGACTTCGTCTTCAAGGAGCTCCTCGGCCTCTCGGAGGAGCGCTACCGCGAGCTCGTCGAGAGCCAGATCATCTACTGAGCCTGGCGCCGGCGGGCTGCACCCGAGGAGATCCCATGGCGAAGAAAGACGCGGGTGGAGGTGGAGAAGGTCGCGGTGAGCTAGGCGTGCGTGGCCTGGAGAAGGAGAACGCGATGGCAGGCGCTTCGCTGCATACCCGGCTATGCGAGGTTCTCGACATCGAGCACCCCGTGATCGCCTTCACGCACTGTCGTGAGGTGGCGGTCGCAGCGATCCGCGCGGGCGGCTTCGCCGTGCTCGGCGAGGCGATGAAGACGGCCGATGAGATCCAGGAGAACATCCGCTGGCTGCGCTCGCAGGTGGGCGACAAGCCGTTCGGGATCGATCTCGTGCTGCCGTCGAATGCCCCCCGACAGGGCACTCCCGAAGAGCTGATCGCGCAGATCCCCGAATCCCACATGCAGTACAAGGAGCGCATTCACGCCGCCTACGATGTCCCGCTCCCCCACAATCCCGTGGCGCTGCGTCAGTGGGGGGGGCTCAACAAGCGTCTGGGCCTGGCGCAGATCGAATGCGTGCTCGACGAGCGCGTGCCGGCGATCGCGACGGGGCTGGGGAGCCCCGAGTTCCTCTTCGAGGCCGCCCACGATCGCGGCATCCTGATGATCGGCCTGATCGGCGCGACCCGGCAGGCGCGCCACGTGCTCGCGCTGGGCGCAGACATGGTCGTGGCGCAGGGGTACGACGCCGCGGGCCATACCGGAGCGGTGGGGACCTTCTCGATCGTGCCGGAGGTGGTGGAGGTCGCCGGCGACACCCCGGTAATCGCTGCCGGCGGTGTGACGACGGGGCGCCACCTGGCTGCAGCGCTATGCCTGGGGGCGGCCGGCGTCTGGACCGGGACCGCCTGGCTGGCGTCGGAGGAATCCGACGTCGATCCGCTCGTGAAGCAGCGCATCCTGCAGGCGACCGGCGACGATACGACCCGCACGGCCTGCATCTCGGGAAAGACGATGCGCATCCTCAAGTGTCCGTGGACCGAGGAGTGGGAGAAGCAGGACGCACCGCAGGTCCTGAAGAGCCCCTTCCAGATGCTCCTCTCGTCCGACTATCTACAGGCGGCGAACGACAGTCGCCGCGCCGATCTGATGACCGAGGCCGTGGGCCAGGGTGTCGCCTTCGTGGACGGCGCGATGCCCGTGCGCGAGATCCTGCAGGGCATGGTGGCCGAGGCAGAGACCGTCCTCGGTCGGTTCGGTTGAGGCGGGGCGCTCGAGCCGGGCGGCGTCAGCCTTCCTCGCCAGCGAACTCGCGGATGAGCAGATGCTTCAGGATGTCTAGATCTCGCGCCATCGAGTCGGCGGGATCTCCCGAGAGAAGCAGCAGGCCCGCGAGGCCCGAGAGCGTCGCGAGGGTGTAGCCGGCCAGAAGGACTTGGCGCTGCCGCGAGATCGGGGCGGCGTGGAAGATCTCATGCCAGATGTCGTTCCACGCCTTGGCCATGATCGCCGACCAGGCCGGGGCCTCATCGATGTCTTCCCGGGCGTGGAAATGCAGCAGGATCTCGTTCGCCGTCCGGTAGTCGGCGCTCGAATAGTGATCCCACGCTCGATCGACGAAGAGCGATACCCGCTTTTCGAGGGGCCCCTCGCGCGGCACGCTCTCGACCCGCTCCGCGAAGCGGTTGAAGGAGCCCTCGAGGACGGCGGTGAGCATTCCGTCCTTGCCTCCGAAATGGTGCTGGACCGCACCCCAGGTCACACCCGCCCGGCGCGCGATCTCGGACGCGGTGGTTCGCGCAAAACCCACCTCGGCCACGCTCTCGCTCACGGCCGAGAGGATCGCGGCGCGGGTCTCGGTGCTGCGTTCCGCGTGGGAGCGGGGCCGGGCGGCCGGAACGGGGAGCTGGATGCGCCGCGGGGAGTCAACCATGCGAAGAAACTAGGTATATTTTACATTGCACGCAATATGCAAAATGTTTTAAGATTCTGTCCTCACGCCGGGTGAAGTCGTCGGAGCGCAGTCGCGCCCCCGCACGGCCACCGAGCGAAGGAGATCGCCATGGAAATTTTCGTCATCCTCTTCCTGGCCTACACGGCCTCCTTTCTGACGTTCCGCGGGCTGAAGGTCGCCTTCAATTCCCCATCCATGAAGGACGGCATCATCAGCGAAGATCCCGAGCGAGGGGTCGACTCCGCCACCCTGCAGCGTTCGGTCAAGCTCAACTCCGCCGTTTCGGTGACCTTCATGGTCACGAGCGCCTACCTCTTCTCCGATTACCTGCTGTATACCGGCGCGGTCGCGCTCTGGCGCATCCCGGTGGAGATCGTCCTCGTGGTCCTCCTCTACGACTTCATCTACTACGGCGTTCACCGGTACCCGTTCCACGAGTGGAAGATCCTCCGCAGCGTCCATGAAGTTCACCACAAGACGAGGCATCCACGCGGGATCGATAGCCTGCTCTTGCATCCCTTGGAGACCTGCCTCGGCCTCGCCGCGTTCCTCGTCTCGTTCGCGCTGGTAGGTGGCGTCAGTGTCCCCGCCTTCGCGGTGCTCTTCATCGGCTATACGGTGCTCAACGTGGTCAACCACGCGGGAATCAACTTCCAGCGCTTCCCCCTTCGGACCATGGGATGGCTGGCCGTAAAGCACGATAAGCACCACCGCAGGGATCTCGCAGGAAACTACGCGTTCCTCACCACCATTCCCGACACCCTCTTCGGCACGGCCGAGTAGACAGCCGCGAACGGGGACGACCTCTCCGGCGATGGGATTCCCTGGGGAATCGTTCCGACGCGGAGCCCTCGGACCTCGCAACCCGATTCTCCGATCCAGCCGCCGCGCGTGGCTTATCGAGCCGCCGCGCGTGGCATACTGCACCGTCGCGCTCGAGCGGCCCTGCGAGTGTCGCGGGATCCCGGTGCCAAGAAAGCAGGTGCTGCATGGGAGACGAGCCCGGCCGGGAAGCGGCCGAGCCTGCAGAGGAAGGCGCCGGGGAGTTCTCCCCCGCCTACTCGAACTACGTGCTCGGCGTGCTGTTCGCCGTCTACGTGATCAACTTCATCGATCGACAGGTGCTGTCGGTCTTCATCGGACCCATCAAGGCGGAGTTCGGGGTCTCGGATACCGTGATGGGCCTGCTCGTCGGGTTTGCCTTCGCGCTCTTCTACACGATCGCCGGCATTCCGATCGCCCGCTGGGCCGACCGCGGTACCCGGCGCACGATCATCGCCCTCGGACTCACCGTCTGGAGCGCAATGACGGTCGCCAGCGGGCTTGCGCGGAGCTTCACGCAGCTGGCCATGGCGCGCGTCCTGGTGGGGGTCGGCGAGGCTGCGGGCAGCCCTCCATCGCACTCGATCATCTCGGATCTCTTCCCGAAGGAGAAGCGCGCGACCGCACTCGGCATCTACGCGTGGGGGATCTACGTCGGGTCCGCGATTGCCTACCTCGGAGGCGGCTACCTGCGCCAGAACTTCGACTGGCGCACGGCCTTCATCGTGCTGGGCATTCCGGGGCTTCTGTTGGCACTCGTGGTGCGCTTCACGGTCCGCGAGCCACCGCGCGGCTACGCGGACGCGGTCGCGAGCCCGGCCGCGAACGCGACCTTCGACGAGACCCTCCGGCATCTGCTCGGTTGCCGCGCCTGGGTCAACCTCGTCATCGGCGCCTCGATCCTGTCGATCACGGGCTACGGCGTCCTGATGTGGGGCTACGAGTTCTTCGGACGTGTCCACGGGATGTCGCCCTTCGACATCGGGAAGTGGATGGCGCTCGTGGTCGGACTCGGCGGGAGCCTCGGAACCTACCTGGGCGGAAGGCTCGTCGATCGGCTGGGTGCGCGCGACCCGGCCTGGCAGATGCGCCTGCCCGCGATCGTCACCTTGATCGGACTGCCGCTGGCGTTCGCCTTCCTGCTGGCGGGCTCGAGCTCCGTGGCGCTCGCCTGCTTCTTCCCCTTCTACCTGCTCTCCAACATGTACGTGCCCGCGTTGCATGCCCTGAACCAGAACCTCTCGAAGCTTCGCATGCGGGCGACCGCGGCGGCGATCATGCTCTTCATCATCAACATCGTCGGGGCCGGGGCGGGGCCCTTGGTGGTGGGGGTTCTCAACGACCTCTATGCGACCCGCTTCGGTGACGAGGCGATCCGCTACTCGCTGCTCACGATCTCGTCGACGGGTGTGCTGGGCGCGTTCTTCTTCTACCTCTCGAGCCGCACGCTGCAAGAGGATCTGCTGCGCGCCGAGGAGTAGCCTAAACGGGCGCGCCGAGGAGTAGCCCAAACGGGAGGTCTCATGAACATTCGCTGGCTCGGTCTTCTCACCTGCTCGATCTCGTTGCTCGCTGCGACCCAGATGGGGTGCGCGCACATCGGGCCCGACCGGGACGCACGGCTTGCGGAAAACCGCCGCATCGTGCGCGAGCTCTTCGACGCGCTCAGCCGAAGCGATGTCGAAACCGTCGATCGGCTATACGCCGACGACTTCGAGATCTGGACCGCGGGGACCATGCCGTTCTCGGGCCGTCACGACAAAGCCTACGCCATCGGAGCCACCCACATGATCCTCGGGGCGTTCCCCCAGGGCCTCGCATTTACGATCGACGCCATGACGGCGGAGGGTGATCGGGTCGCCATCGAGGCACACTCCGACGGCGCACACGTGAGCGGTGCGCAGTACCACAACGAGTATCACTTCCTGCTGCGGATCCGGGATGGGCAGGTCGTCGAGTTCAAGGAGTACATGGATACCGCCCTCGCCACGAAGGTGTTGGTGGGCAGCCCGTAGGGGCATTCGTCGCCGCAATCCGGCGAAGGGAAGCGTGCATGAAGTTTGGGATCATGGCTCCTTACATGATGGCGCCCGTCGAGGAGGGAGCCTACGCGGCGAGCTTCGGACGGCTCGCCGAGGAGATGGGCTTCGAGTCGGTCTGGGCCGTCGATCACGTCGTGATGTGTCCCGACTACCGGTCGCGCTACCCCTACGACGCGAGTGGCCGCTCGCCCTTTCACGAAGACGTCGTCCAGCCAGACCCGCTGATCTGGCTCGCCTACGTGGCGGCCGCAACCCGGAAGCTTCGCCTGGCGACCGGCATCCTGATCCTCCCGCAACGCAATCCCGTGGTATTGGCCAAGACCCTCGCCAGCCTCGACCGCCTATCGGGTGGGCGCATGCTGCTCGGGGTGGGAGTCGGCTGGGTACGCGAGGAGGCCGAGGCCGTCGGAACGCGGTTTTCGGATCGCGGCCGGCGCACGGACGAGTACATCGAGGCCATGCGCGCCCTGTGGCGCTCGCCGCGGTCGAGCTTCGCGGGCGAGACGATCCGTTTCGACGACGTCGTCAGCCAGCCGAAGCCGGCCCAGCCCGGTGGCGTTCCGATCCACATCGGTGGACACAGCGCGGCAGCCGCCCGCAGGGCGGGTCGCTTCGGCGATGGGTTCTATCCACTCGGTGTCGACGGCGAGGAGCTCGCGCGGCTCTTGAAGATCGTCGCCAAGACCGCGCACGAGCACGATCGTGACCCCGCCGCCATCGAAGTCACCTGCGTGGGAACTCTCGACCCGGAAGTGGCGCGAGGCTATCAGCGTGCCGGCGTCGACCGCGTGACGATCTCGCCGCCGACGGGTGATCTCGCCGAGCTACGACCGGTTCTGGAGCGCTTTCGCAGCGAGGTCATCGAGCCGCTATCCGGCTGAGCGACGCCCGGCGGGATCCGGTCGGGCGAGCGCCTGGCACCGCGAGCGCCCGTCCAGACCGAGGCGCACGTCACGGGCGGTTCGGATACCCTGTGCCGTCGCTCGCGTCGGGGGTGGACCCCGCGCTCGCTTCTTCCCTCTGCATCTCGAGGTAACGGTGGCGGACATCATCAGGACGGACACCCTCTGGGAGCTGGTGGAGGCGCGCGCAGCCGCGACGCCGCAGGGTCTCTTCGGGCACGACGAATCGGATCGCGAGATGACCTTCGCCCAGTATCGGGATGCCGCGGAGCGACTTGCGTCGGCGCTCTACGAACGAGGGGTTCGGCTCGGTGCCGTGCAGAACCCGATCATCCCGATCTATCGCGGCCGCGAGGTTTCCCACTGTCTGCGTCAGACCGGTTCCCAGCTCCTGATCGTGATCGATCGCTTCCGGGGCTTCGATTACGAAGCCATGGCGAAGGAGCTGGCCGCGGAGATCGAGGGCCTCGATGTGCTGATCGCCCCCGACGGGCCGTGGGAGGATCGGCTTCCGGAGAGCGCCGGAACACTGCCGCCGGCATCGACCTCGGGCGACGCGGTGCGCTGGGTCTTCTACACGTCGGGCACCACGTCGGAGCCGAAGGGCGCGCGCCATGCCGACAAGGGCTTCCTGGCTGCCTCCTTCGGCCTGGCCGTCGGAATGGATCTCTCGCCCACGGATCGCATCGGCCTGGTCTTCCCGGTGACCCACCTCGGGGGCGTGAACTCGCTGGTCGCTGCACTGTCGACGGGGGCCGCGCATCTCATCGTCGAGAGCTTCGATCCCGCGACGACGATCCCCTTCCTCGGCAAACACGGAGTGACCCACGCCGGTGCAGGTACGGCCTTCCATCGCATGTACCTGGAGGTCCAGCGCACGCAGGGCGAGGCGCCGATCTTTCCGGAGGTTCGGGTCTTCCAAGGAGGCGGGGCTCCGAAGCCACCGCCGCTCCACTATGCGCTCAAGGAGGAGTGCGGTGCAGGCATCCTCTCCGTATACGGAATGACCGAGTGCCCGGTCGTGGCCCTCGGCCGGCTCGACGACCCCGACGAGCAGCTCGCCAACACCGAGGGGCGGCTCAATCTCGCGGGGAGCGAGCTCAAGGTCGTGAAGAGCGACGGCTCGCTCGCGGATGTCGGCGAGGAGGGTGAGCTACGGATTCGCGCCCCGCAGCTCTTCCTCGGCTACATCGACGAGGCCCTGAACGCCGACGCCTTCGACGAAGAGGGCTTCTATCGGACCGGGGATCTCGGCTTCATCGACACGAACGACTGCCTCACCATCTCGGGTCGCCTCAAGGACGTGATCATCCGCAAGGGCGAGAACATCAGCGCCCAGGAAGTCGAGGGTCTGCTGCTCGAGCATCCGGCGCTCGCCGACGTCGCGGTGATCGGGGTGCCCGACGAGCTGCGGGGCGAGATGGTCTGTGCCGTGGTGGTCCCTCGCGACGCGGAGGCGCCGCTCGCGCTCGAAGAGGTGGTGGCGTATCTGCGCGGTCGGGAGCTGATGGTGCAGAAGCGAGCTCCGCAAGCAGTTCGGCGAGGCGCACTGACCCTCCGCAGCGATCCGCCCGGCACCCCGGGCCCCAGCGAGCGAGCCCCAGCGGCTCGCTCACTGGGACTTCCTGTCCACGTGCGCACAGAGCGCCCCTCACGACCGAAAAACCCGAGGCCCAGGAGGCAGCCTGGACGCACGGGCCGGTTTGCGACTCGTGACCGAGCCGACATGACGCCGGCGGCGCTATCCTGAGGCATCGGGTCCGCGGCCTGATGCGGACCCAGGAGGTGGTGATGGCTGATCGAAACCGCTTGCGCCCCTTGGACGCGAGGCGCGCAATGCGCGCACTGCGCGAGAACCCCGACGACACTGCGGCCGCGATCCGTGTCATCGGCGCTCTCTCGGGCAACTCGAGCCGGCGTCAGATGAGGCGCTTCCACGGCTCTGAGCGCGGCGCCAGGATTCTTCGCGAGGGACGGGATCTCTTCGATGTGCTGACCGATCAGGAGCGGCTCGAGGCCATGGCACCGGGCTCGCTCGGACGGACGATCGTCGAGTGGTTCAAGCGCGAGAACATCAGCACCGTGGGCCTCGTCCAGGCAAGCGAGGCCGCCCGGGACGGTAAGGAGCGGAACCTCGACGAGGGCGAGCAGGTCTACTTCTCTCGCCTGCTCAACCTGCACGACGTATTCCACGTCCTGGCCGGCTACGACCGCGATCTGCGCGGCGAGGCGGCCGTACTCGCCTTCACCGTCGCCCAGAACTACAACCGCGGGGTCGCATACCTGGTCTGGAATGCGTTGCGAACGGAAGGGTGGACTTCGCCGGGCGGAAAGCTGATCCGCGACGGATACCGCCGCGGCCGACGAGCAGGACCGCTCATGGAACAAGATTGGGAGGCGCTCTTCGAGCTTCCGATCGACGAGGTGCGAGCGGAGCTCGGCGTCGGGGCGCCGCCGGTCTACGAGCAGCTCCGATCCGCGGGGGCCCCTGCCCTCTCCGCTTGACGCCAAGGCCCGTCCTCGAGCAGGGCGATCTCAGCGTCCGGTGAAGCGCGGCTTCCGCTTCTCGGCGAAGGCGGCCGGCCCCTCTTTGGCGTCCTCGGAGTTCAGTACCCGGGCGCCGAGCGCCTTCTCCATCACGAAGCCCGACTCGAGCTCGAGCCCGCGAACGGCGATCTCCTTGGCGGTGCGCATGGCGAGGGGACCGTTCTTGCACAGGCCCTCCGCCCAGCGGAGCGCCGTCGGCATGAGCTCTTCGGGGGGGACGACCTCGTTGATCAGCCCGACCTCGTAGGCCCGCTGGGCGCTGATCGGCTTGCCGGTGAGCAGCAGCTGCATCGACATGGCCCAGGGGATCTGGCGCGGCAGGCGGATGTGGGTGCCGCCGAGCGGTACCAGGCCGAAGCGGACTTCACCGAGGCCGAAGCTCGCGCCCTCGGAGGCGATGCGTAGATCGGTCCCCAGGAGCATCTCCATCCCGCCGGCGATGCAGAAGCCATTGACCGCGCAGATGATCGGCTTGAAGACGTCGGAGAACTGGCGCTTGGTCGTATCGTCGAAGCCCAGGGTATCTCCGCCCGTCAGCATTGGAGCGGCTTCCTTCAGGTCGAGCCCGGACGAAAAGGCTTTGTCGCCCGTCGCGGTGAGGATGCCCACCCAGAGATCATCGTCGTCCTGGAATGCGCGCATGGCATCCTCGATCCCGGTCAGCATCTCTACGGTGAGCGAGTTCAGCGTTTCGGGGCGGTCGATGGTGACGATCGCGACGTGATCCTTGCGCTCATAGGTAACGGTAGACGGCAGTTCCAATGGATCTACTCCCTGGCTGTTGCGGACCCTCGGTGTCCCGCATGATTCAAGATGCGACGCGGCGAAACTTCGGCAGCGTGACGTCCTCGCTCGCGTCTTCGAAGACCACTTCGACGGGCTGATCGATCTCCAGCTCGTCGGGCGGACAGTCCGTGATCTCGCTTAGGATCCGGACACCCTCCTCCATCTCGATCACGACGGGTGCATAGGGGCACGCGTCCTGGAAGGCGGGATGAAGCGCCCGGACCACAACGGTCCAGGTGAAGATCGTTCCGCGCCCGCTCGAGCGTTCCCACTCCCAGCTCCAGGATCCGCAGTCGGCGCACATCTCGCGCGGCACGTGGCGCCAGCTTCCGCAATCGCTGCAGCGCTGGAAGCGAAGCTCGCCATCCTTGCAGAATCCGTAGAACGCCCCGGTGAGACCCTCGAGCTCGGGGAGGGGCGTTGCGATGCTCGTGTCGTCCTGGCTCACGGGGTCTCCCTCTTCATGCCCGGCGCAGGATCGCGATGCTGCCGTCGCCGAAGTCGCCCCAGCCCGTCACGACGCCGATCTCGGCACCCGCGACCTGGCGTTCGCCGGCGTCGCCGCGCAGCTGCCGCACGGCCTCGACGATGTGGTTCATGCCCAGCACGTGAGCCTCCGAGAGAAGTCCACCGTGAGTATTCACGGGCAGCTCCCCTCCCAGCTCGATGCGACCTCCCTCGACGAAGGCGCCCCCCTCTCCACGCTTGCAGAAGCCGGCCTCCTCGAGCTGCTGCAGCACTTCGAAGGTGAAGCAGTCGTAGATCTGCGCGAAGTCGACGTCCCGGGGTGAGATCCCGGCCTGCCCGAAGGCCTCGGGGGCCGCGAGGCTGAGACCGGTCTCGAAGATGTCCTTCCTATTGGTGATCTCGTCCGCCGGACAGGGCTGCCCGGAAGCGGCGCCCATGATGAAGACGGGCTCCTTGCCGAGGTCACGGGCCCGCTCCGCGGTCGTGACCACCACGGCTGCGGCGCCATCGGTCTCGAGGCAGCAGTCGAAGACGCGGTAGGGATCCGCCAGCATCGGCGAGGCCAGATAATCCTCGAGGGTCAAGGGACGCCCGTTCATCACCGCGTTGGGGTTCCGCTGCGCGTGCTTGCGCATGGCCACGGCGATGCACCCGAGCTGCTCGGCCCGGGTGCCGAACTCGTGCATGTGCCGGCGGGCGATCACCGAGTACCACTGCGGCGGAGCCGTGAAGCCGAAGGGCAGGTAGAAATCGCGCGCGATGGCTCCGCCGGGGAGCGACGAGACGTCCTCGGAAACCGTCTGGCGCGCCCGGGCGCCGGAGTAGCCGTTCCACCCGGCCGGGATCAGGACGTAGTCGGCGAGCCCTCGCCCGACGGCGGCAGCGGCCACCCGCAGCGAAGCCACGGGGGCCGCGCCGCCCATCCAGATGATGGATTGGAAGCGCAGGTTCCGGCAGCCGAGATTGGCGGCGAAGCCCTCGGCGTGCCCGAGGTTCGGAAAGGGCATGATCCCGTCGATCTGCTGGCCCGTGAGGCCGGCATCCTCGATGGCGCGCACCGCCGCCTGAAGCTGGAGGCCCAGCAGGCTCATGCCCGACCCCGGCTTCCGCATGTAGGCGGTCTCGCCGATCCCGACGATGCAGGCCTCTTCACTCACGCGCTCGATCCCTCGATCCTTCTACCCACCGGATGGCTGCCCTACTTCTTCACACGCTTGGTGGGCTCGATCTTCGCGAGCCGCGCCAGGTTCAGGCCCAGGAACCCGGCCCGCATCTCGTCGGTGATCTCGGGGTAGCCGTAGTTCTTCTGGAGCTCTTCGGGGATCTGCAGATTGCGCACCCAGTCGACTACGCGCTTCGTGTCGTCGAAGGGAAGATCGAGACCCATCACGATCTTGCTGGGATCCATCCATTGCAGCGCCGTACCGATCGCGTGGTAGCCGCGATACGGGGATCGCTCGTACCAGCCCACGATGCCCGACAGGCTCACGTGCAGGTTCTGGTGCTTGCCCGCGAGGCCGATCAGCTCCTCGGTATGCGGCCAGCCCATGTGGTAGGCGATGATCTTGAGCTCGGGGAAATCGAGCAGGACACGGTCGAGGGTATCGGGGTGGGTATGAAGGTTGGGCTGGGGCACCACGTAGGACATGCCGGTATGCATGGTCAGCGCGATGTCGAGCTCGCAGGCCTTCTCGTAGAAGGGCCACAGCCGCCGGTCGTCGAGCGGCCCGTCGTCCTCGGGCGCATACACCTTGCAGAGCTTGGCGTTGCGTTCCTTGACCAGATACTCGAGCTCCCAGATGGCGTGGTCGAGACCTCGCCGGATGATCGGGCCCACCATCGCTTCGAGGTACATGCGATCGGGATACGGCTCGATCTGCTGCAGCATGAAGGCGTTGGTGGACATGGCGACCGTGTGGCCGCTGATGTCCATCATCCCTTCGCGCAGGGCGAAGCAGACGTCGACGCCGGCCTCGTCCATGTACTTGATCAGCTCGCTCGCGATGGGATGGGGCCATTCGCCCGAGAGATCCCGCCCCGACCAGGCGCGCATCACGCCGTCGACGCTCCCCCACCAGCGCTGGGTGTTCGGGTAGTAACTGATCTCGGCCATCGTGACCGGATTCATGAAGTGGCACTCGGACAGGGCCACGAAATCGTCATTGTTCGCCACGTCGTCCTCCTTGGGCTTACGTCATTCTCCCGCGGTCCGTTCCTTCGCACCGCGGATCAGGTTCCATAGCCGGTTCGGGCTCGCCGGCACCTCGGTCGCTCGCGCACCCAGCGGCACCAGAGCATCGTTGATGGCGGAGAGGATGGCGGCCGGGGTCGTGTGCATCGCGCCCTCGCCGCAGCCTTTGGCGCCGAGCGGAGTGAAGGGCGACGGCGTCACGACGATCCCCTTCTTGGTGGCCGGCACCTCGTTGATGGTCGGGAGCAGATAGTCCATGTAGCTCGAGGTGAGGATCTGCCCCTGGTCGTCGTAGACGTACTCCTCGAGCAGGGCGGCGCCGATGCCCTGGGCGATGCTGCCCTCGGTCTGCCCCTCCACCGTCGCGGGGTTGAGCCGCGTCCCGCAATCGTCCACGACGCAGTACTCGAGGATCTCGACCAGTCCCGTCTCGGGATCCACCTCGACCATCACCACGTGCACCGCCTGGGCGGCGGTCAGGTAGCTCTTCGCCCTGCCCTCTTCGTCGGCCTCCGTGCGCCCGGCGGCGGTCCACACGTAGGTGGCTTCGGGGCGCGGGTCGATGTCGGGGGGCAGCAGGTCGCTGCGCGCCAGCATGGTGCCCACCACCTGCGGCATGGACATCTCGACGCCGGGCACGCCCTTGGCGACCAGGTTGCCGTCCACCAGGTCGACCTGCTCGGGATCCATCTGGAAGAGCCCCGCCGCCACCCGGACGAGCTTCGCCCGGAGCTTCTCACAGGCTCCGAGCACCGCACCGGTGAGGGCCACGCCCAGACGGCTCCCTCCTGGACCGAAGGCCGGGGGCGCCGAAAACGTGTCGAGCGGAACGACGGTGATGTCCTCGAACCCCACGTTGAAGTAGTCCGCCACCAGCTGGGTCGCCAGGGTGTACTGGCCCTGCCCCTCCAAGGCGAAGCCCACTCGGATGCTGATCTTGCCCAGGATGTCGATGCTGACCGTTGCGCCCTCGGGAACCCCGATGCCCTGCACACCCACGATCGCGTAGGCGTTCCAGTCGAAGACACCGGGCTCGATGGCGCTCACGACGCCGATCCCCACGCAGCGGCCCTCCGCCCGCGCCCGGGCCTGCCGCTCGCGAAGTTCCGGGTAGTCGGACAGCTCGAGCGCCCCGTCGAGCACGGCCTCGTAGTCGCCGCTGTCGTACTCGTTCCCGCTCGCGATGGTGTAGGGGAAGGCGTCCTTCGGAATGAAGTTCTTGCGGCGCATCTCGGCAGGATCGATCTCTAGATCGCGCGCCGCGATGTCCATCATCTGTTCCAGCGCGCAGAAGTGCGGCGGCGGGCCCATCCCGCGGTACGGGCTCTGGGGCAGCTTGTTGGTGGCGACGATCGTCAGGTCGTAGCGTGCCACCGGGATCGTGTAGGGCCCGGTGAAGGCGGCCAGCGGCTTGACGGTGTTGATGGCGCCGAAGCACTCGCCGGTGGCGCCCATGTCGTCGAGCAGCTTGACGTCGAGGCCCGTGACGCGACCGTCGTCCTTCACCGCCAGCGAGACCTCGTAGTGACGGTCCCAGGACTGGCTCCCGCCGCCGGTGAGGTACTCCGCGCGATCCTCGATCCACTTGACCGGGCGACCGCCGGCCTTGCGGGTCAGGAGCGCGGTGACATCGGTGCCGCGGGTGCCGCCCTTGCCGCCGAAGCTCCCACCGTGGGGATGCCCGATCACGCGCACCTTGTTGGACGGGAGCCCGAACACGGCGGCGCGACCCAGCCCGAAGTGCGTGGCGGATTGAACGCTCGCCCGCAGGGTCAGGCTCCCGGCCACGGGATCCCATTGGGCGATCACTCCGAAGGTCTCGAGGGGATTGGCGCCCAGGCGGTTCCAGCGAAACTTCTCGGTGAAGACGCGGTCCGCGTCGCGGAAGGCCTCGTCGACCTCGCCCCAGTTGAAGACCCGCTGGAGCATCACGTTGGTGCCCTTCTCCTCGATCACCAGCGGGCTGCCCGGCTCCATCGCTTTCGCAGGATCCGCTACGACCTCGAGGGGTTCGTAGTCGACGGCGATGAGCTCGATGGCATCCTCGGCGACGTAGCGGTCCACCGCGGCCACCGCCGCCACGGGCTCCCCGACGTAGCGCACCTTGTCGGTGGCCATACAATGGGTTCCCCACTCCTCGGGAGCCGTGGGAGGCGGGAAGCTCCAGCGCTTGGCGTCTTCTCCGGTCACGATCGCAAAGACGCCGGGAAGCTTCTCGGCCTCACTGACGTCGATCCCCGTGATGCGCGCGTGGGCGACGGGGCTGCGCAGGATCGCCGCGTGCAGCATCCCCGGCAGCACCACGTTGTCGATGAATTCCGTTCGGCCGGTGACGAGGTGCGGATCCTCTACGCGGTCGACGCCACGGCCCACGAAGCGCGGTGAGCTGTTGGGGAAGTCTTCCAGGGTCTTGGGGATTTCGACGGACATGCGGTCTCCCGGTTCGGAGGGCTTCTAGGATCCTTGGCTCGAGGCCGCGGCTTGTGCGTCCCGGAGCCTGGTTGCCGCCAACCTCACCGAACGCAGGATCGCCTGGTAGCCGGTGCAGCGGCAGATCTGCCCCCCGAGCGCATCTCGGACCTCGTCGTCGCTGGGGTCCGGGCTGTTCTCGAGCAGCTCGTGCACGGTCAACAGGAAGCCGGGTGTGCAGAAGCCGCACTGGAGCCCGTGCTCCTCGATGAAGGCCTGCTGGATCGGATGCAGCTCGCCATCCGTCTCCAGCCCCTCCACGGTGGTGAGGCTCGCGCCGTCCGCCTGCACGGCCAGCATCAGGCAGGCGCGGACGGCCCGGCCGTCCAACAGCACCGTGCAGGCTCCGCAGACGCCGTGTTCGCAGCCCACGTGGGTGCCGGTGAGCACCAGCTCGCCCCGCAGGAGATCAGCCAGGGTCATGCGCGGCTCGATGCTCGCTTCGTAGCTGATTCCATTGACCGACAGCGAGATCGCCTTCTTCTGCGTCGTCATCGACTCCCCTCCTCACGGCCGCCGGCACCACCGGCGCGCCCGACGGCCTCTTCGAGGACGCGAACCGTCAGGACGCGCGCCAGATTGCGACGGTACTCCGCCGAGGCGTGCACGTCCGACAGCGGATCCTCGAGCCCCTGGCTGGCGCGGGCCCCTGCATCCTGGAAGAGCGCTTCGCCGGGCTGCTCTCCCACCAGCTCCCGCTCCACGTCGTGCAGGCGAAGCGCCGCGGCGCCCACCCCGAAGAGTGCGATGCGGACCTCGGAGAGCTTTCCGCTGGCATCGAGGCGAACGGTCGCTCCGGCTCCGCCCATCGCGAAGTCGCCGTGTCGGCGCGCCACCTCCAGGAAGGACCACCCCGTTCCCGGGTCGAGCACCGGAATCCGGACCTCGGTCAACACGTCGGTGGGCTCGAGGGCCGTGGCCAGGTAGCCATGGAAGAAGTCTGCGGCCGGGATGCGACGCTCGCCGCCGGGACCCGCGACCCGCAGCTCGACGCCCAACAGGAGCGCCAGCGCCGGATACTCCGCGGCCGGGTCGGCATGGGCCATCGAGCCGCCCACCGTGCCGCGGTTGCGGATCTGCGGGTGCCCCACGAGCTGCGTCGCCGCGAGCAGGGCCGGCTGCCGCTGGCGCACCAGCTCCGACTCCTCGACGGCACGCTTCCGGGTCATGGCTCCGATCGCCAGCCAGCCAGCCTCCTCGCGGATGTACTGGAGCTCGGCGATCCGGTTGAGATCGATCAGGAACTCGGGGCGCGCCATCCGCATGTTCAGCAGCGGAACCAGACTCTGGCCGCCCGCGAGGATCTTGACGTCGTCGTCCGCGTGCTGCTCGAGCAGGGAGATCGCCTCGGCCAGCGAATCCGGTGCAGCGTATTCGAAACGAGCGGGTTTCATGCAAGCGCCTCCACTGCGCCGGGAGTGGAAGCTGCGGGCTCCCGTCCCAGCCCTAGCGTATGATGATCCCCCCGGTGCGCACAGCGTTCATGCGTGCGGGGCAAAGAAGGCGAACCCCCTTGGCGAGTACGGGGCGAGGAGAGTGATTTCCCATGACTTGGAGTGATTGGCAGACGGTCGAAGGCGACGGGCTCGAGTTCGACGAGATCGTCTACGAGAAGAAGCGACACGAGGGGCTCAATGGAGGGGTGGCCCGAGTCACCATCGACAAGCCCGAGAAGTACAACGTCATGACCATCGCCACGGTCGACGAAATGTTCCGCGCCTTCTACGACGCCAACCACGACACCTCCGTCGGCGTGATCGTGGTCGCCGGCAAGGGAAAGCACTTCGGGGTCGGTGGCGACGTCGAATGGGAGAAGTGGGGCCTCCGCGAGGCCTTCTACAACCGCTATCCCCACAACCGCCTGATCCGACTCTCGCGAAAGCCGATCCTCGCGGCCGTCCAGGGCTACTGCCTCGGCGGGCACAACCACATGGCCTACTGCTGCGACTTCACGATCGCCGCGGACAACGCCAAGTTCGGCCAGGCCGGGCCCAAGGTATCGAGCCCCGCCGATGGATTCTTCGTCCCCTACCTCACGAAGGTGGTCGGAGCCAAGCGGGCGCGCGAGATGTGGATGCTGTGCCGGCGCTACCCCGCCGAAGAGGCCCTGCAGATGGGCCTGATCAACAAGGTCGTCCCCCTCGACGCCCTCGAGCAAGAGATCGATCAGTGGTGCGAGGAGCTCCTGTCCGTGAGCCCGGGTTGCCTCGAGATCCTCAAGGCGAGCTTCGACCAGGAGATGGACGGGTACGCCGAGATGGGTGTCATCTCGAGCCAGTTCTACCCCGACTGGTTCGACATGCCCGAAGGCAAGGAAGGCGGGGCTTCCTTCACGGAGAAGCGACCGCCCCGCTTCTGGGATCTTCGACGCAAAGAGAGCGAGATGCGCCAGCAGCTGATCGAGGACTACGAGAGAGAGGACGACTAGCGCGAACGCTCTAGCGTGGACGACTAGCGCGGTCGCGCGAGCCGGGGCGATCGGATGCCTCATCGCTTCCTCGCCTTCTCGATCTCGGCGGTCGTTGCGACCACGTCGCTCGCCACCAGCTCGGCGATCTCTTCCGGGGCGTAGCCGAGCTCGCGCAGGAGCTCTTCGCTGTGCTGACCCTGGAGCGGCGGCGGTATGCGCACCTCGCAGGGCGTGCCGTGAAAGTGAATCGGCACTCCGGTGACGTCGAGCGGGCCGAGCTTCGGATGGTCCACGCTGACGATCATCCGGTTGTGTCGGATCTGGGGATCTTCCGCGACCTCGGCGGCCCCGTTGACGGGCGCGCATAGCACGTCCGCCGCCACCAGCCGTTCCTGCAGCTCGTCGACCGTGAAGTCCTTGCAGCGCTCGTCGATCAGCCGGTCCAGCTCGTCCTCGTTTGCGAGGCGGCGATCGATGCTCTCGAAGCGCGCATCGTCCGCCCAATCGACGTCGAGCGCATTGCAGAGGTTTCGGAAGAACTTCTCCGAAGGACAGGTGACGACCGCCTTCCTGCCGTCGCCGCAGGTGTAGATGCCCGAGGGCGCGAAGTAGAGGCTGCGGTTTCCGGTCCGCGGGGTCGGCTCGCCGGCGACGAGATAGGTGCCGAGCGCACTCGCCTGGGCGTGGAGCAGGGCGTCGAGCAGCGAGATGTCGATGCGCTGCCCCCGACCGTTCGCATCCCGCGTTCGGAGTGCGGTGAGCGCCGCCGTGCTGACGAGCAAGGACGTCATCACGTCGATCATCGGAACGGTGACCCGCACCGGGTCTCCCTCGGGCTCCCCGTTCAGGGCCAGCAGCCCGCCGAAGCCCTGGGCGAGGAAATCGATCCCGGGCCGGCCGGCGTAGGGGCCATCGGCGCCGAAGGCCGTGACGCCGATCCAGATGATGTCCGGGCGATGGGCTCGCACGTGCTCGTAGTCGAGGCCGAGTTTCGAGAGAGCCGGCTCGCGGATGTTCGTGATCAGCACGTCCGTCGTCGCGGCCAGCCGGGCAAACACGTCGCGACCCGCCTCGCGCTTCAGCTCCAGGACGACGGCGCGCTTGCTGCGGTTGAGGCTGAGGAAGGGCGAACGCTCCCCGTCGCGCTCGGGCCCAAGATGACGGCTGTCGTCCCCGCGGTGGGACTCGACCTTGATGACGTCCGCTCCGAGATCCCCCAGGAGCGTCGCCCCATAGGGCCCCGCCAACATGGTGGCCATGTCGAGCACGCGGATCCCCGCGAGCGGGCCTTGGGAGAGGTCGGCGCTCTGACTGCTCATCGCTTCCCCGGGGCCTCGCTCACGGGATGACACCCTGCTCCTTGAGCTCTCCGATGCGATCCCAGTCGATACCGAGGATGTCGGCGAGGATGAGCTCGGTATCCTGGCCGAGCTCGGGGCCGAGGCTCTCCACGCTTCCAGGGGTCTTGCTCAGGGAGATCGGCAGGCCGCGGATGTCCACCTCGCGGTTCACCTCGCCGCAGTGCACCTTGAGCAGGTAGTCGTTCTCCCAGGCCTGTGGATCTTCGGCGACGTCCTTCAGGCTCTGGATCGGGCCGGCGGCGATCCCCGCCGCGCCCCAGCGATCGAGCCACTCCTGCGCACTCCGCCCCCGCAAGATCGAGTCGAGCAGCGCGATGAGCTCGGCTTTGTGCTCGGCCCGCTTCGCCACCGTTTCGAACCGGGCGTCCTCAGCCAGCTCGGGCCGCTCGATGCTCTCGCATAGGGAGGACCAGTTCTCGTCGGTATTCGCAAGGCACAGGAAGACCCACTTGTCCTTGGCCTGATAGCGGTTCCAGAGCGGATTCCCGGCCTGCTCGCGCGACTGTTGCGTCGAGTAGCGCGGGTTGCCCGAAGCCAGGAAGGGTTGGAGAGTCGGGGCGGCCATGAAGAGCTGGGCGCCGTAGAGGGAGGCATCGAGGTACTGGCCGCGCCCCGTCCGACGGCGCTGATGAAGCGCCAGCATGATTCCGAGGGCCGACATGAGTCCCCCGTAGGTATCCCCGGAACCCATGCCGAGATAGATCGGCGGCTCGCCCGGCTCGCCCTGCCGGCTCATGAGGCCGGTCAGCGCCTGGACGTTGATGTCGTAGGAGGGCCGGTTGATCTCACGCGCGTGCCCGTAGCCGGTATTCGTGGCGTAGACGAGGCGCGGGTTGACCTCGTGGAGCTTCTCCCAGGTGAGCCCATAGGATTTCAGGTTCTCGGGCTGGAAGTTCGACAAGAAGACGTCCGACTTCTCGACCAGCTCGTAGAAGAGCTCCTGCCCCTCGGGCCGCTTCAGGTCGATGGCGAGGCTCTTCTTGTTGCGATTGATCACCAGGAAATATTGGTTCCAATCCCCGATCGCGAGCGCCTTGATGCTGCGCACGCCGCGCGCACCGTCGCCGGTCACGGGACGCTCGACGTGGATGACCTCGGCACCGAAGTCCGCGAGGTACTGGGCGCAGACCGGCCCCTGCAACCACTGGGTCAGGTCGAGGACGCGAATTCCATCGAGGACTCCCGTCATGTCGCCGGCCCGTGGCCGAGGATTCCGTCGGCTTGGAGCTCCCGGATGCGGGGCTCCGCGTAGCCCAGCCTTTCCTTCAGGATCTCGGCCGAGTGCTGCCCGCGGCTCGGGGCCGAACGGTGCAGCTGCGCCGGGCTCTCGCTCATGTGGATGGGAAAGCCCAGGCTCTGGATCGCACCGACGGTGGGGTGCTCGAGGTTCAGGATGTAGCGATTCTCCTCGGCGCCGGGATCCGAGGCCGGGTAGTCGTACTTCTCGATGACGTCGGCGGGTAGCTGCTTCGCGTCGAGCGCCTGCTTCCAGTGGGAGCCGGGCTTCGAGCGGAAGATCTCGTCGAGCAGCTGCATCATCTCGAGCCGGCTCTCCCCGCAGCGCTTCTCGTGGCTATCGAAGCGAGCGTCGGCGACGTCGAGGCCCACGACCTCCGCGAAGGCCGCCCAGTACTTGCCCGTATCGGGCATCGCCAGCGTGACCCAGCGGCCGTCGGAACTCGGGTACATCGGGCCGGACATGGGGTTGCCCGAATCGAGGCGAGAGAGCGGCTCGAGGAAGCGATCGTCGCGGATCGCGAGATAGGCCTGCATGTCGAGGCTCTGCGAGTACATGTTCCCGCCGAAGAGCGATGCGTCCACCACCTGCCCTTCCCCGGACTCCTCGCGGTGGTGGATCGCGAGCATGATGCCGAGGGCCAGCATGACCGCGGTATGCATCTGTCCGACGCCCGAATAGACGGGGGGCTGCCCGGGCTGGGGCAACGTCGGCATCACTCCCGTGCGCGCCGCAGCCAGCTCGTCGTAGGCGGGCAGATCCCGGTCCGGCCCTTCGGGACCGAAGCCCGAGCCGCGGGCGAGCACGATGTCCGCCTTGAGCCGGCACAGGGCGTCGTAGCCCCAGCCCTGCTCTTCCAGGGTCGCCGCCGGCAGGTCCGTCAGGAAGACGTCCGCTCCCGCGACGAGCTTCTCCAGGATCTCGCGGCCGGCCGGATCGGCGAGATCCACCGCGAGGCTCCGCTTGTTGCGATGGGCCAGCTCGTCAAGGGAGTTCCAGCGCTCGGGCGGATGCATCCCATCGCGATCGTGATCGACCTCGCGGAGATCGGCGAGATTCTCCACCCGGATCACCGTCGCACCGAAATCGCCGAGCAGCGCACCCGCCAACGAAGCGTAGAGCTCACTGGTGAAGTCGATGACTACGAAATCCTCGAGTGTCTGACCCATGCCGGCCTCGCCTTCCCTGCCCTTCCCTACCGAGTCCACTCCGCGATCCGATCCAGTGTCAGATCCCGGTACTCCACCTCGTCGGGCAGGGGCCGCCCCAACCACTCCCGGTAGAAGGTGTCGAGGTCGGGCAGGAACTCGAAGTCGGGCGGGCAGCCACGCGGCACCGCCTCGACCTCGAGCTGCGATCCGCAGCCGGGGCAGATGTACTCGCGCAGCTGGATCCAGGCGACGTCGGGCAACTCGCGCCCTTTGTAGATCTCGCCCATGGACGCTTCGTCATCGCGCACGTGGATCAACGACGAGAGCTTCCAGTTCACGCGGTAGTCGCCGAAGCCATGGCCACAGCTGCACTTGACGACGCGCTTCCCGTCCTCGGCCACGATGAAGAGCATCGGCGTGAGCGGCAACAGGATCGGCTCCTGGAACTCGACGCGCTCCTGCATGATCTCGACGTACTTGTCGAAGCGGTCCTCGTCCTTGGAGCTCTTGAGCATGTCCTGGGTGGCGGGCCAGGGCAGGACTCCGTCGATCAGTTTCTCGATGTCGGCTTTGTGGAACTCGGCCATGATCGGTCTTCCTCTAGCTGCCGAACGTGAAGTCTTCGGGGAGATTCCAGAACCGGCGCAGCTCCTCGGCGTACTTCGGCGACAGCTCCATCGAACTCGCCCACATCCGGATCACGGCGGGGTCCATGCCCTCCTGCGCCTGCACCTTCTCGCGTTCCTTCTCCCACCAGTCCTTGAAGGGGAGAGCGCGCGCGATGCGCTGCTTGCGGATCTGCTCGCGCTTCCGAGCGGTCTTCCCCTCATCGACCACGTAGGCACCGTTCGACTGGGTCGTGGCGACGCCGTGGATATCGGAAGCCACCCGTTCGCTGGTCCAGCTCTCGTTGAGGTCACTGACGACGGTGACGGGATCGCGCGAGATCGGATCGCCCATGGCCTCCGCACCGGCGATGGGGTGCACGATGATGTCGTAGTCCTGCAGCGGCTCCGGCGTCACGAAGGGCGCGATCATGTTGTCCTGCACGTCGCGGGCCTCGATGGCCGAGGCCACCGCCGGGTTCTCCGGACCGCCGCGCTCGTGGATGAGCGGCTTTTGCGCGTCGATCAGCTCCTTGACGTTGGTGTCGCGCCCGTAGCCGGGTCGGTCGGGCACCGCGGGATAGGCACCGTACATGCCGTGGTTCCCCACGATTTTCGAACGCATGCCGGCGTCCCCGCATTGGTATTCGAGCCCCGGCGTGTTGTAGACCATCCATACGGCGGTATGGCCGAGGCCGCCGCGGAACCGACCGTAGCCCCCCGAGTCCGGCGCCACGTTGCGGCCCAGGAAGAGGATCGGGTAGTAGAGCTCGGAGATCTCGGCGTTGCCGAAGTCCGCCTCCGGCGTGTAGATGCACCAGGCGCTGTTCTCGCCGTCCGCGAAGCCTCGAGCCGGCGAGCCCTGGCTCGCCTGCTCGAGCGTCAAGCCCGTCAGGTACATGCCCGTCTGGTTGATGCCCGAGAACTCCGCCGTCATGATCGTGCCGGAGCCAGCGGCCATCTCTTCGATGAAGCCGCGCGTCTGGAAGAGCCGGCCGAAGACCTCGTAGAGGCTGCTCACCCAGGTGACCGCCGGCGCCCACGCGACGCCCGACGCCGCCTGGTAATCGACGGGATACGGGTTCGCCCAGGAGCCCGCCGGCGGCATCTCGATGTTCCAGGCCGAGATCGGGCCCGAGTTGAACATGTCGAAGCCGATGATGTGCGAGTAGCCCATCATCAAGCCGGACTTGAGCGCCGTCGGGCTGATGTTCTCGCCGAAGGGCACCGTGCCGCTGGCACCGGCCAGGGAGAGGTCCACGCTGGCGTCGGCGTTGATGGTGAGCTCCATGGGCAGGTTGAACATGCAGTCCACGTCCTGCTTGGCCAGCAGGACGCGCTTGCCCTTCATCGCCAGGTCCTTGAACTGCGACTTGCGAATGCGGCCCGGTACGGTCTGGGTCTTGACGCGGCCCACCGCGTAGCGGCGGCTGTCCTCGACGTACTCCAGGCTCGCCTCCTTGAAGAGGTCGAGGCCGTACTTCTCGATCACCTCGAACAGGCGCTCGCGGAGCGTGATGCAGCCCGCCAGCCGGCCGCGTGCATCGCCCATCACGAAGTCCGGGGTGCGAGTCCGCGAGCGGATGCGCAACTCGTACCAGGGGTAGAAGCGGTCGCCCTCGCCGACACGCTCCATCGAGATCGCGAGGCCGTCCGAGTAGCAGTCGGGATTGATGAATCCGATGGAGCCCGGCGTGACGCTGCCCGCGTCGGCAACGTGGCTCACGCAGGACGCCCAGGCGACGAGTTCGCCCTCGTAGAAGAGCGGCATGCACATGTCGAAGTCAGGCGAGTGGATCCCGCCGTAGTGCGGATCGTTGTTCTCGAAGATGTCGCCCTGCTTGAAGCCCGGGTACTCCTCGTAACCGATGTCGATGAAGTTCTTGATCATGTCGGCCAGCAGGCCCGCGTGGGCCGAGATGCCGCGCGAGATGCAGATCGCCTCGCCGGTGGGCGTGTGCAGGCCCCAGAGCGCATCGCCGCCCTCCGCCGCAATGGGCGAGGAGGAGACCTTGCAGCCCGTCGCCCAGGCCGCGTTGCAGAGGTTGGAGAGGATGTGCCAGACCGCCTCGTAGGTGCCGGGGTCCGTCTCCTTGCGCTTCAGCGTCTCCAGACCGAAGAGGGCTCCCGTCTTCTTGAACGCCTCTTCGTTCGACGCGATCTGATCCTTGAGCGAGCGCGTCGCCATCAGGAATCCTTCCGGGTGAGCCAGTAGATGTCGTGCTCGTCGATGCGGACGTGCCACTCCGGCGGCACGAGGAGCGTCGTGTTCGAGGCCTCGATCACCGCCAGGCCGGCAATCTCGTTGCCCGGCACCAGCGACTCCATCTCCCAGATGTCGGCTTCCTGCCACTTGCCGCGCATGAAGACCTGACGCTTGCACTTGAACGCCTTCTCCGGCGGAGTCGCGTCGGCGAGCTCGAACGTGCGCAGGACGGGCTTCACGGTGTCGACCTTGGCGACCACGCAGACTTCGGTGATGTGATAGGCACCGATGTCGGGCCGCGCGGCCAGCGTGAACATCTTCGTATAGAGCGCTTCGAAGGCCGCGATCAACGCGTCCATGTCCGCGGTGGAGTCCAGCGTCGCCACCGGGGACTCGACCTCGACGTCATCGAGCTGGCCGTAGTACTTCATGTACACGACGCGCTTGATCGAGATCTGGTCCTCTTCGAAGCCCTCCTCCTGAAGCTCCTTGTTCAGCTCGGCCTCGAGCGCCTGCCAGGCCCCCATCACCGGCGCCAGATAGGCGAGCTTGGTGGCGTCGTCGAGGTCCGGCGTGATGACCGCGCCGACGCTCTTGTGGCGTCGGTGCGAGTAGTCCATGCAGGCGCCCCCCCAGGCGGAGAAGCCGCCCGCGTGGGGAACGGTGCAGACCGCCTTCCAGGGATAGTCGCCGGCGTAACCGAGCAGGTGGAGCGGGCCGCCGCCGCCGTAGCCGAGCAGAACGTACTCGCGCAGGTCGTGGCCGACCATCAGGCTCTGTACGAGATGCTCGCGCATCATGACGTTCAGCAGCTCGAGACAGGTCTCGGCCGCTTCGTAGACGTCGAGCCCCAGGGGGTCGGCGACCTTCTCCTTGAAGAACCTGTAGGAGGCGTCCTTGTTGATCTTGACCTTGCCGCCCAGGTAGTTGGTCTCGCTGAGGATCCCCAGCAGCAGGTTCGCGTCGTTGATGGTGGGGGTCTCGTTGCCCGCCTCCATGAAGGCGGGCCCCGGCGTGCCGCCCGCGGAGTCCGGACCGAGCTTGATCCGGTTCGTCTGGGGGTCGACCCGGATGTACGTGCCGGTGCCCGCACCGATGGAGGTGATGCCGAGCATGGGCACGTTCACGTACATGTCCTGGAAGCCCGGCTCGCGGTCGATGGGCAGGACGCCTGCGGTGATGGTGCCCGCGTCGAAGGACGTCCCACCCACGTCGGAGCAGACGATGTTCTCCTCGCCGATCACGCTGGACAGATACTTGGCGCCCATCAGGCCGCCGACGGGGCCCGACATCGCCGCCTCGAACAGGCGCGGATAGCGGATGTTGGTGATGCCTCCGTAGCCGAGCACCGTCTTCAGGCTGTGCGGATATCCGATCTTGGCCAGCTCCTCCTCGATACGGAAGAGCTGCTTGCGGGCGGGATCCGAGGCGTAGGCCTGGACCACCGTGGCGTTGGCCCGCGAGATCTCGCGCATCGTGGGCGCCACCTCGCTCGAGAGCTCGAGCACGACCTCGCGCCCGACGTCCTTCATCACCCTGCGCGCGATCTCGGCGGCGCGCTGCTCGTGCTGCGGGTTGTTGAATGACTGCAGGAAGATGATGGCGATCGCCTCCACCTGCTCGTCCAACAGGAGTTCGCGGATCCCCTGCTCGACCTCGTGCTCGTAGATCGGGATCACGACCTTCCCGAACATGTCGATGCGCTCGGTCACGCCACGCGCCTGCTTTCGCGGCACCAGCGGGGTCCGGTGCTTGCGGTACTGCATGTGCGTGATCTCGGACCACTGGGCGCCGATGAAGGTCTGCGAGCCGCGGCCCTGGGCGATGATGTCCTCGAAGCCCCGCGTGACCAGGATGCCCGTCTTGTAGCCGCTCATGTTGATGACGGTATTGAGCATCGACGTGCCGGTGTAGATCGCGGTCTCGACCTGCTTGCCGAAGTCCTTGCCTTCTTCCTGGGAGATGCCCATGTACTCGAGGGCCTCCCAGAACGACTCCATGTAGCCGATGCTCTCGTCGTGCGGGGAGGTCGGCGCCTTGCCGATGATGCTGCGGCCGTCTTCGTCGACGATGATGACGTCCGTCATGGTGCCGCCGGCGTCGCAGCCCACCAGGTAGCGGGGTGTTGCTCGTTTCTCCGTCACTTGGCCTGCCTTCCGAAGAGCCGGCGGAAGAAGCGCGCCACGGGCGCCCAGAGGACGCCGAGAATCACGCGCAGCAGGGGGATCGACTCGTCGCGGGGCGGGGCCAGCTCGCCGCCCTCCGACTCGGGCGCCTCCAGGGCCTGGCGCGTCCGCGAGACGAACTCCCCGAACAGCTGGGCCGACACGCCCTGGATCATTCCGCGCCCGATCTGCATCACTCGGCCGGTGATATCCACCTGTGCCGATGTGACCATCTCGGTGTGTCCGTCGGGAAGCGCGCGCAGCTCGCTCGTGAGCGTGCCCTTGGCCGTGCCGCCCCCCGTCTCGCGGCCTTCGGCCGACATGCAGATGCGGAACTTCTCGTCGTCGATCTCGGTGAGCTGTACGCGGCCGCGATAACGCGTGGTGATCGCGCCCAGCTTGATCTTCACGGCGCCGTCGAAGGTCCGTTCGTCGATGACCTCCTCCAACGTTGCGCCGGGCATGCAGGTGACGACGCGATGGGGGTCCAGCAGAAACTGCCAGGCAGCCTCCACGGGCACGGCGATTCGGAAGGTCTCCTCGATCTGGATCGACATTGGGAGGGTGTGTCGCCTCGTGCTAACTCAGGTGTTAGCAGCTTACTCGAGAGTCAGGCCGAGTCAAGCAGCTCGTTTCGGAACCGCGACAGATCTTCGGGCGTGTCGACGTCCACGGGCCCGCCTCCCGCCAGAGAGATCTCATAAACCAAGCCTTTTCGATCACTTAAGAGATCTCTTGCCCCGCGATCCCCTTCCAGCCGAGCAAGCTCGGCCCACATGGATCGCGCCAGGAACACCGGGTGACCCGGCACCGGTCCGCCTGTCGAATCCGTATAGACGGGACGGGCGACGGGGGCCCCCGCCTCCACGAAGGCACCGGCCACCCGGTCGATCAGGTCGGCGCTCAGCGAGGGCTGGTCCGCCAGCACGATCGCCGCCGCCCCGGCCACGGGATCCGTCGAGCGCAGACCCAGCACGAGAGAGCTGCTCTGCCCCTCCGCATAGCGGTCGTTCACGACGACCCGGCACGGCGGCCGCGTGGGCAACCGCAACGCTTCGAGAATCTCCTCGGAACGGTGGCCGAGAACCAGAACCAGCTCGTCGAGGCACGACGCAGCCGTTTCGTCGAGGACGCGTTGCAACATGGATTTACCCTGAACGCGCAGGAGCTGTTTCGGTCGACCCATGCGCGTAGAAGCCCCGGCCGCCAGGATGATCCCAGAAAGGAAGACCCGATCGCGCGGTCGGGCGGGCGGCGGGGCCTCACCCGGCACGGATGGCTCCCGTCCCGGCGGCACGGATGGCTCCCGTCCCGGCGGCACGGATGGCTCCCGTCCCGGCGAACAGGGGCTGGGCGTCCGTGTGGTTCCGGACCGCCACCATCTCGGCGAGGATCGCCAGGGCCGTCTGCTCCGGGCTGCGGCTGCCGAGATCCAACCCCACCGGACCTCGAATCCGAGCCAGCTCGGCGTCCCCGAAACCCTGCTCTCGAAGCTGCGCACTCCGTCCCGCGTGGGTCCGCCGACTCCCCAGCGCGCCGACGTAGCAGGCGGGCGAAGCCAACGCCTGTGCCAGCGCGGGAAGATCGATCTTCGGATCGTGGGTCAGGGTAAGCACGAAGCAGTCGCGATCGAGCTCGGCTCCCTCGAGGATCGCGCCAGGCCAGTCGGGGATCACCTCGTCGGCTTCGGGAAAGCGCTCCGCAGTCGCCCATGCACTGCGCGGATCGATCACGGCCACTCGGAAACCCAACTCCTTGGACATCCGGCAAAGCGAGACGGCGGTATGCGTGGCCCCCACGATGAAGAGGCGAGGCGAGGGCTGCATGGCTTCGAAGAAGACCGTGACGTCCCCGTCGCGGCCCGGAAGCGTCACGACGCGTGCAGCGTCCTCTCCAGCCAGTGCGTGGGCCTGCGCGACGATCGCGACGTCGAGGTCCGCCGCGACCGAGCCCGCCGTGCGCTCGCCATCGACGACCAGCCTGCGTCCTCGCACGGCCGCCGGCTCCAGGCCGACGCAGAGCACCGCCGCGCGACGCGCCTCCAGCGCCGCCTTCAGCGCGCGCCAGGCTTCATCGTCCTGGAAGCATTCGACCAGGACTTCGATCTGCCCTCCACAACCGAGCCCGGTCTCGAAGCCCGCCGGGTCACCGATCGCATGGCTCACCAGCTCCGGGGAGCTCGAATCGAGGACCCGCCAGGCGGTCTCCACCACCTCGTTCTCGACGCAGCCAGCACTCACCGAACCCAGCGTGCGACCGCTTCGGGTTACGGCGAGTCGCGCCCCCGGATTGCGCGGCGCCGAGCCACTCACGCGCACGAGCGTGGCGAGGGCGATCGCCTCCCCCTCGTCCTGCCATCTCCGGAGCTCGGCGAGCAGTTCCTTCATTACGTCATCCGTCGGCCGGCCGTTGCGCGAGCAACGCGACCCCGCCGGTGCGAGCGCGCCCTCTGGCGACCGGCAGGCCCGGCCCAGCCGATGCGCCACGCGCGCTCCGAGGCGGAGGTAGCTTGCGGCACCCCCTCGGCCGGAGCAAGATCGGTCCGCCATGGAAGCGACGCGCGAGATCTACTGGAACATCGTCGGCGGCGCGCTGATGTACGTGCTCGCGGTGGCCGCCGTCGGCTTCTTCGTGTGGGGCCTGGCCCGACGCATCCGACTGTGGCGCCTCGGCAAGCCGGGGGCGCGGGTCGATCGGATTCCGGAGCGCATCGGCGGCGTGCTCGCCGAGGTCTTCCTCCACCGGCGCCTGCGCCGGCGTTCGTTTCCAGCCGTCTTCCACGCACTCGTGTTCTACGGATTCCTTGCCCAGCTCGTGGCGACCTCCTTGATCTCGCTGCAGGAGTGGTCCGGCATCGAGTTCCTGCGCGGCAACTTCTATCTCGGCTACTCGCTGGTAAGCGACGTTTTCGGGATCCTCGCCGTCGTCGGCCTCACCATGGCGCTCTGGCGGCGCGTGGTCCTGCGCCCGGCGCACCTCCACTCCTTCCTGGACGACTGGCTGAGCCTGGGTCTCCTGCTCGTGATCTTCCTGCAGGGCTTCGTCCTCGAGGGCTGTCGCATCGCGGTCACCGAGCTGCAGCAGCAGCCCGACCTCGCGCCCTGGTCGCCCGGCGGCTACGCCGTCGCGCTGCTGATGGAGGATCTCGGCGCCGCGCGGATCAGCGCGATCCACCGCTCCCTGTGGTGGATCCACGCGGCGACCGCGTTCGGCCTGATCGGCTACATGAGCCACGGGAAGCTCGGCCACGTGTTCTTCGGCCCGCTCAACATCTTCCTGCGCAACCTCGACGGCAGCGGAAAGCTCTCGCACCCCGACATCGAGGCGTTGCTCGACACCGACCCGGACGCTCTCGAGAACCTGGGCGTGGCGCGAATCGATCAGTTCAAGTCGAAGCAGCTGCTCGATCTGGACAGCTGCGTGAACTGCGGCCGCTGCGAAGAAGTGTGCCCGGCCAGCCTGAGCGGCGCGGCGCTGAGTCCGCGCAAGCTGATCCAGGATCTGAAGCAGCACCTGCACGAGACGGGCCCCGCGTTGTTGAAGGCCCCGTCGGGATCGAACGATGAGCCGCTCCCCACCGACACGCGTCCGCTGGTCGGTGCGACCTCCGAGGAGCCAACTCTGCCGGCAGTCCTCGAAGAGGAGATCTGGGGCTGCCGCACCTGCGGCGCTTGTGAGGCGGAGTGCCCGGTCGCCGTCGAGCACATTCCCACGATCATCGACCTGCGGCGCAACCTGGTCATGACCGAAGCACGGATGGGCGAGGAGACCCAGCAGTTCCTCAAGAACATCGAAGACCGGATGCACCCGTGGGTAGGGACGGCGCACGATCGCGAGGGATGGTTCGCCGACCTCGACATCAAGGTGCTCGGACGCGGCGACACGGCCGAATACCTCTTCTGGGTCGGATGCACCGGCGCCCTGGTCGACCGGAACATCGAGGTCACGCGTGCCATGGTCCGCGTGCTCCAGGCCGCGGGTGTGGACTTCGCGGTGCTGGGCGCCGAGGAATCCTGCACGGGCGACCCTGCGCGCCGGGTCGGCGAGGAGCTCAGCTTCCAGACGTGCGCGAAGACGAATATCGAAACGTTCGCGCGCTACGGCGTCGAGAAGATCATCGTGACCTGTCCCCACTGCTTCAACAGCTTCAAAAACGAGTACGCGGATTTCGAAGGACGCTACGAGGTGATCCATCACACGCAGCTGATCGCCGATCTCGTCCGCACGGGGCGTCTCCGCCTCCGCGAGGAGCTGGAGTCACTCACCTACCACGACCCCTGCTACCTCGGCCGCCACAACGAGGTGTACGACGAACCGCGCGAAGTCCTCCAGAGCCTCGCGAAGACCGGGGACATGGTGGAGATGGAGCGAAGCCGCTCGAGCGCCCTCTGCTGCGGTTCGGGTGGAGGCCACGCGTGGATGGACGACGGCCCGCCGAGCCGGATCAACCACCAGCGTCTGGAGGACGTTCGTTCCTGCGGCGCCGAGACGGCGGCCGTCTCATGCCCGTTCTGCCTGCAGATGTTCGACGAGGCCGTGAGCGCCAAGGACCCCGAGGGAGGCATCCGCGTGGCCGACATCGCGGAGTTGGTGGCCGAGGCCCTGGAGGAGGATGCATGAGCCACTCGCCCGACCCGACGCTGCAGGCCCTCGCCGACCGAGAGGCGATTCGCGACCTCGCCTGCCGCTACGCCCACCACGTCTGGCAGAAGCAGCCGGACGCCGCCGTCGACCTCTTCACCGAGGATGGCGAGATGGATACCGGCGAGGAGCCGATCCTTCGTGGCCAGTCGACGATCCGTGAGGCCTATCGGCGGATGCTGGGCGACGGCATGTTCCAGCCTTTCGTGCACAACCACGTCATCACGCTTGCCGGGGACGAGGCGAGCGGAACCTGCTACCTCGATCTTCGCGCGGTGATCGAGGGCCGGAGCATGATCGGATCGGGTTGGTATGAAGACCGCTATCTCCGCGTGGCGGGCGAGTGGAAGTTCCGGTCGCGCAAGCTCCGGATGTCCTACCTCGTGCCACTCGACCAGGGATGGGCCTCGGAAGGAGCCCCGTCGGTCTAGCGGGCGGGGCTTCGACTATAGTCGTACGAACGGGAGGGAGAGCGATGGGTCAGCTGAAGGCAGGCGTTCGATTGCGCAGCGCGGCGTGCGCCACCGAGGTGATGGTGGTTGCCTCACCCGACGGGGCGGTGGACCTCCAGTGCGGTGGCGTCCCGATGCTCGACGCGAAGGCCGAGGCGTCGGCGGGCGGCTCCCCATCTCCGCAGGCCGCGGAAGGATCGATCCTGGGCAAGCGCTACGTCTCCGAGAGTGGCGACCTCGAACTCCTGTGCATCAAGCCGGGAGACGGCTCCCTCGCCATCGGTGAAACCCTCCTGAAGACCAAGGACGCCAAGGCGCTCCCCTCGTCGGACTGAACCATGAACTTGATGATGCTGCTCGAGATGGCGGCCTCGGGAACCCCGGATCGGGTCGCCGTCCAGAACGGCGCAGACACGCTCACCTACGACGAGCTGTTCCAGGCCGCCGGCCGTGCGGCGAGCGAAGTCCAGGCCTCGGGCTGCGAACGCTTCGCGATGCTCGACGTGAGCAGCCTGGCACTGCCCGTCGGGCTGTTCGGCAGCGCCTGGGCGGGCGTGCCCTTCGCCCCGCTCAACTACCGACTGACGGGAGAAGAGATCGAAGGGCTGGCCTCCCAGATCGCGCCCGCCTATCTCGTCACGGAAGACGCACGAGTCGAAGCGCTCTCGCAACTGCCGCGAACCCAAGTCGTGTCGCGGGAAGCCTTCCTCGCTCGTGCGGGCACGGCTGATGCGGCGGACCCGAGCTGGCCGATGGATCCCGACGACATCGCGGTGCTGCTGTTCACGAGCGGCACGACGGGCGCTCCGAAGGCCGCCGTCCTGCGCCACAAGCACCTGGTCTCCTACATCCTGGGTTCCGTCGAGTTCGGGTCCGCATCGGAAGAAGACGCGGCGCTGGTGAGCGTTCCGCCGTACCACGTGGCCGGCATCGCCGCGCTCGCGAGCTCCGTCTACTCCGGACGCCGGATCGTCCAGCTCTCGAACTTCGAAGCCGAGGCCTGGGTCGAGCTGGCGCGCAGCGAACGCGTGACGCATGCCTTCGTCGTTCCCACGATGCTGACCCGCATCATCGACGTCCTCGACGGCAGCGGGGACGCGAAGCTCCCGCACCTTCGCGCTCTGTCCTACGGCGGCGGCAAGATGCCCCAGCAGGTGATCGAGAAAGCCATGCGCCTCTTTCCCGAGACCGATTTCACCAACGCGTACGGGCTCACGGAAACCAGCTCGACCATCGCGATTCTCAACCCCGAAGACCACCGATCGGCCGCCAGCTCCGAAGACCCCGCGGTCCGCCGGCGCCTCACTTCGGTGGGACGTCCCTTGCCCAGCCTCGAAGTCGAGATCCGCGACGACGCGGGTCACGCGCTCGCCCCCGGCGAACGGGGAGAGATCCACGTGCGCGGCGAGCAGGTTTCGGGCGAGTACCTCGGTCGCGGAACGACCGTCGATGGAGACGGCTGGTTTCCGACACGCGACGCGGGTTCGATCGACGACGACGGCTATCTCTTCCTGGAAGGCCGCGCCGATGACGTGATCGTGCGGGGAGGCGAGAACCTGTCCCCGGGCGAGATCGAGGACGTGCTTCTCGAGCACACCGCCGTCGCCGACTCCGCCGTCGTCGGAATCCCCGACGAGCAGTGGGGTGAAGGTGTTGCAGCGGTCGTCGTCCTCCGCGCCGGGCGATCCGCGAGTGTCGAGGAACTCCAAGACTGGGTTCGTGGGCGACTGCGATCTTCGCGGACTCCTCAGCGGATCGAGTTTTGCGACGAGCTTCCCTACAACGAGACCGGCAAACTCCTCCGGCGTCAGATCCGCGCCCAACTGGCGTCCGGCGAGCCGGGCTAGAACCCATCTGCCTGGCGAAGAACCTGCTCGGAGTCGCCTAGCATCCGCCCTGGCTCGATGCGGCCTTCCGGCCCGCTTGCGTGAGGAGATCCGAATGAGAACGCCCGACGAATTCAACTTCCTCGATCCCAAGACCGTCGAGGACCCCTATCCCTTCTACGCCGCGCTTCGGGAGCACGCGCCGGTCTACGAGGTCCCGGGGACCGACATCTACCTCGTGTCGAAAGCCCCGCTGATCGTCGAGGCCCTCGAACGCCACGACGATTTCTCCGCAAACCTGACCGGCGTCCTGATGACCGGGCCCGCCGGGGAGGCGCAGGTCTTCGACCTCGGCAATTTCGGTGGCTCCGTCGACGCCATCGCGAACGCCGACGAACCATCCCACACGGTGCATCGCAAGATGGTGCTCCCCCATGTGACGCCCAAGGTCGTCGCGTCCCTCGAGGGGACCCTGCGCGAGTGGGCCATCGAGCTCATCGTTCCGCTGCTGGACGAAGGGGGCGGGGATTGGGTGGCGCGCGTGGCGAACCCGCTGCCCACGCGTGCCATGGCACTCGTCGTGGGTCTGCCCCTCGAAGACGTCGATCGACTGCTCGCCTGGGCGATGATGGGGACCGAGGTGCTGGCAGGCACGACGACCCTCGAGCGGATGGGCTTCGTGGCCGGCAAGACGGGAGAGATGGTCGAGTACCTCGGCGTGCAACTGCAGCGAGCCATGGCCGCGCCCAAGGGTCAGCCCGCGCCCGGTGTGATCGGCCAGCTGGCCCAGGGCGTGAAAGACGGATTGATCTCCGAGGACGACGGGGTTTCGATCCTCGTGGTGCTGGCCGGGGCGGGAGGTGAATCGACCTCCAGCCTCACCGGAAGTGCGGTGCGGATCCTCGCCGAGCAGCCGGAGCTGCAGGAGGAGCTTCGCGCGAGTCCGGAGCTGATCCCGCAGTTCGTCGAGGAGACGATCCGCATCGAATCCTCCTTTCGCGGGCACTTCCGCCACGTCAAGCGCGCGACGAAGCTCGGGGGCGTCGAGCTTCCGGAGGGTTCGCGCGTCCTGCTCTTGTGGGCCGCTGCAAATCGCGACCCGGAGACGTTCGAGGACCCCGACCGCGTGAACATCCACCGCTCAGACCTGCGCGAGCACCTGGCCTTCGGCCGGGGCATCCACTTCTGCGTGGGTGCGCGGCTCGCGCGGCTCGAGGCCCGCGTCATTCTCGAGGAGCTTCTGGCGCGCACGCGCGCCTTCTCGCTCGACCCGCTGCACCCCCCCGAGTACGTGAGCAGCATCTTCGTCCGACGCCATGCCGAGCTCGAACTGATCACCCACCGCGAGGCTTCCACGGGGGTTTGACAGAACACCCATGCCCTCTCCTGGTATCAGGGCAACTTCGGGGCGTTCCAAGGCGATATTTCATTCACGGGAGCCAACGCCATCGAGGTGCTGGTGGATGCCTCCCCGGTCGGGCACACGAGTCAGGCTCCCACCGCCCGAATCTCTCGGACCCGGATCTTCACCGCGTTCTGAATCGGCGGCAGCTTGAGCCCCTTCTTCTCGATGGCGGCTGCCAGTCGATCGTAGACCGGGCCCTCCTTCGAGAGCTCGGCTGTACCCTTGAATTGGAATCCCTGGAACTTCTCGGGTCGGCACACGTAGACGGCCACGCGCTCGTTCTGCTCCAGATTGGCCCTGGACCCCGGGCTCATGATATCGGCGAACGCCAGGTGGTCGTCATCGAATACCAGGATCGAGCCTTTCGGGCTGACGTTGGGCTCGCCATCGCTCGAGGCTGTCGCGACAAAGCAAAGGCCCACGTCTTCGATCAGGCTCTTGTGTGCATCTTCGATCATTCCCATTGCAACTCTCCCTTGGACGATTCAATCCATGGGACCCTACAGCGCGTTCGCCCCCGGTGCAGCCGGCGAAGGAGCAAGACAGAATCGGCCCGTATGACCTACGTCATACGACCGAGGTGGCTCGTCCGACACTGTGGAGCGTTGGCTCGGAGGGTCGCGACCGCTGCCCTCTGGCCCATGACCAAGAACGAAGTGCAGACGGGCGCAACCGCCCGACTCGAAGCCAGGGAGCACGCATGCAGACTCTCGAATACAAGGTCGACCTTCCCGCTGCCTTCCGTGCGTTCTGGATCCTCATGCAGAGCCCCGACGAGATCGGGCCCGGCGTGGAGATGGTGAAGCACATGAATGGCAAGTCCATGGAGCGCTTCTTCCAGCGCTTCATGGCCGACCCCAGAGGTGCGGCCATCGTCCGCGAACGCCGATCCTTGCTCGCGGTGCTGCGGGACCGCCAGGCGATGGCCGACTTCCCGGCGGGGTCGCTCGGTCGGGCCTACTTCGATTGGACGGAGATCGAGAACATCAGCGCGGACGGGCTCGCCGGTGCCACGGAGGGCGACCTGCCCGAAGGCATCGACGACGAGCGACGCCTGGTGATGGAGCGACACCTGCAGGTCCACGATCTCATGCATGTGGCCGGCGGTTACGGCCGCGACCTCGTGGGCGAGCTCGCGGTCGTGAGCATGACCCTCATCCAGGTCCGGCAGATGGGGCTCTTCCTGCCCGTCCTGCTCGGGACCCTTTACTTCGGGGTCTTCCGGGGGCGAGGTCGGGTTCTCACAGACGCGTGGCGTCGCGCACGCCAAAGTGTGTGGATGCCCGTGCAGGATTGGGAGGGGCTTCTCCCTCGGCCCCTCGACGAGGTTCGCGAGACGCTGCGCCTGGGGCCGCCGCACGTCTACGAACCCCTGCGCGGGGCTCTCGTCGCCAACAGCCCGGACGGCCTGCCGGTCATCGGAGCCTGAGGATCGAGGCTGCGCGATCTAGCAGCGGGGGGCGCGGTCAGTAGCGTTCACCCGCCCGCGGGCCGAAGTCGGTGATGGGAACCCGTTGGGCGCCGCGACCGGCGGATCATTCCTTGGGGCGTCTCCGAGCGCGTCGTCCGCCACGCCTGCCACGGCGTCGGCGCGACGGGTCCGGCTTGCCCGGCGCCTCGCCGTCCTTGCGGGTGACCTTGCGGTTCGACTCCGCTTCCGTCGTAGTGACCTTGCGGTTCGACTCCGCTTCCGTCGTAGTGACCTTGCGGTTCGACTCCGCTTCCGGCGCGCTGGCTTTGCGGTTCGGCTCCGCGTCCGCCGCGCTGGCCTTGCGGCGGGCCCCGCGCCGCTTCCGAGTCGGTTTGCCGCGCGTCCCACCCTTCCCCGGGGTCTTCTTGCCCGGTGCCTCGCCTTCCTTGCGGGTCGCCTTGCGGCGGCCCCGGCCTCGACGGCCGGAGGTTTTGCCACGCCGCTTCTTGCGCGGCGCCACCAGCGGCGCGAAGAAGGCGTCGCTGCGCCGCGGGCGACCCTGGCACACGTCGCACAAGCCGCAGGGCTCGTCGTCCTCCTCGCCGAAGTAGGCGCGCAGCGACCGTGCGCGGCAGCCGTCGGATTCGCCGTAGGCTTCCATCGCGTCGAGCCGCCGCCCGTCCATCGTGCGCAACGTTTCGAACTGCCCCGCGAGTGCGCGCACCTCCTCCTCGATCGAGTTCGCGGATGCGAGGATCCGCACGTCGGCCTCCTCGCGCTCGGCGAGCCCGGCCTCCTCGACCTTCGCGAGCAGCGCCGCCGTCGTGCGGGGCCCGAGCTCGGCCGAGAGCGCCAGCGCTTCGAGCGTGGGCGTGCGGGTCTCGGCGGCCCAGGCGGCCAGCGCCGTCCCCAGGCGATAGAGCTGCTCGGGCCGCACGCGCCCGCGGGTGAGCAGCGCCTCGTGGATGGGGCGGTCGGCCTCGGGGTCGAAGAGCAGGATCGCGTTCGCCTTCTTCCCGTCGCGCCCGCCGCGCCCGGCCTCCTGCACATACTGCTCGAGCGCCGCCGGCGCCTGGTAGTGGAGCACGTAGCGAATGTCGGGCTTGTCGATCCCGAGCCCGAAGGCGCTCGTCGCGACCATCGTGGTGCGCTGGCCGGGCTGCATGAAGTGCTCTTGCTCGCGGTTGCGCTCGGTGGCGGTCATGCCGCCGTGGTAGCGGTGGGCCGGGAAGTCGAAGCGCCGCAGCAGCGTGTAGACCAGATCGACGTCGCCGCGGGTCGCGCAGTAGACGATCCCCGGCCGGCGCAGGCGGCGCGCGAGGCGCAGCAGGGCGCGCGGCCGCAGGTCGCCCTCACAGGGGATCACCTCGAAGGCGAGGTTCGCGCGGTGGGGAGAGCTCGCGACGACGCTCGGCTTGCGCATGCGCAGCGAGCCCACGATCGCCGTGCGCACGCGCGGCGTGGCCGTGGCCGTGAGCGCCAGCACGGGCGGCCCGCCGAGCGACGGGAGCAGCGCGCCGAGACGCAGATAGGCAGGCCGGAAGTCGTGCCCCCACTCCGAGAGGCAGTGCGCCTCGTCCACCGCGAGCAGCGACACGCCGCTCTTCGCGAGCGCGTCGCGCGCCTCGGCCCCGGCGAGCGTTTCGGGCGTCGTCATCACGAGCAGCGACCCGCCCTCGGCGATGCGCTCGAGCGCCGCGCGCCGCCGCGCGCCCCGCACCGTGCCGTCGAGCCGCACGCAGGGCACGTCGCGCTCGACGAGCTTCTGCTGCTGGTCGCGCAGCAGGGCCAGCAGCGGCGAGATCAGCACCACCGGCTTCGGCAGCAGCATCGAGGGCAGCTGGTAGCAGGCCGACTTGCCGAACCCGGTGGGCAGCACCATCAGCACGTCGCGCCCCGCGAGCACGTCGCCAATGACGCGCTCTTGCTCGGGGTGGAGCTTCTCGATGCCGAGCCGTCCGGCCGCCTCCCGCAACGCGGCGGCAGAGCCGGGGCCAGCCTTGCGCTGCCGCGGACGGCGAGCGGCCATGCC
>JAFDDA010000115.1 GCA_019311105.1 Deltaproteobacteria bacterium | reverse complement strand
GGAGATCGGGCTTGCGGGGACGGCGTCCCCCCTGAAGATGACGTTCCGGTGCAGGATGGTGGCACCGATGTCGATAGCGGGGTCGGGCCGGACCCGGGTCCACTCGTAGGCGTTAAACGCGGAGAAGGTGCACGGGTCGTTGGCTAGCTGGGCCGCGTCCTGGGTTTCCTGCCAGATGAAGTTCGAGCTGGTGACGCAGTCGGGGTTGCCCTGACAGAAGGGATGGCGCTCCGGGATGTTGGCGGCGAGGGGGCTCGCGAAATTTCCGAAGGTTCGCTGCGAGATCACCGGGCCCGGAGTGGTCAAGACGTTGCGGTTGCCGAACGAGGTGGCCCGGTAGTCCTCGCAGAACGCGGAGTTGTAGTCCGCCGCGGGGTCCGACGGGTCGGCGGGCGGAACCGTACAGACGTGGAACTCGCCGAAGAACTCCGCGTGGTCGGTGACCGCCGTGAAGTCGAGGGGGCGCTCCAGCTGTGCCACGGTGGCAGACCCGGTGAGCTCACGCCCAGCGGGGGCAAGCGTCATGGGGGCTCCCTTGGCGAACGCATAGGCGTCGCTGGGTTCGGCCTCGACTCCGAGCAGCACTGCATCGAACGAGAACGCCGTGTGGACGTGCGTGTCGCCGAAGTAGGGGTTCCGCTCCAGGGTGTAGTCCGGGCATTCCTGCGCCGCGGCCGGCCCCGCGATCCACAAGAGCGCGGCGGCGAACGCCGTGATCGTGCAGGCACGAGTCTGAGAGAATCCAATCAGGGTCTTCTTCGACATTCCCTATCTCCAAAGTTGGCGGCAACTGAACAGTATGATAATAATAACTATCATGTTGATAATTCGCTTCCCGTCATTATGAACGATGGCCGGGGGGTTTGCAAACCAGGCTGGAGAGGGGGAAGGGATCGATGGCTACGAAGACAAAGCGAAATCGGGCCGAGACCGAGCGTCGACTCATCGACGTCGCCCTCGACCTCATCCTGAACAAGGGGGTGCTGGCCGGCCTCAACCTCCGCGAGGTCGCCGAGGGTGCCGGGGTCAACCGCGGCAACATCTACCACTACTTCGGCTCGAGACGAGAGCTGCTGCGCGCCGCGATTGCCCGGCGCTTCGAAGCGATGGCCGAATCTCTGGTGGCCGACAGGCGGGACCTCCCCTTCGTCGAGCGGAGGCTTCGCGCCTTCCAGTCGAGCCCCACGATCCACGACAGCCAACTGCGCGCTCTGCTCGTCATCGACGGGGACGACACCGTCGACCCGATGCCGCGATACGAGTCAATGCTCAGCCAGCTGCGCCAGGACGTCATCGACGGGGATATCGATCGGGGACACGATCTCGAGGCGCTGCAGGTGGCGCTCTCATCGCTGATCCGTGGCTACCGCATCTTCCGCGAAGCGTACGCCAAGCGCATCGATGCCGACGCGGGCGACCTCGACGAACGAGTTGCCGAGATCGTACGCACCTGGCTCGAAGCGATGGCAGAGCCGCCGGCGGCCAGCCAGCGCGACGCCGGGCCGTGACGAACGAGCCACGATCATCTCGGCAGACGGGGCGGCAGCTTCGCGCGCTCTTCGAGGAGGGTGGCGACGTCGGGCGCTTTCGCGGAGAGCTCCGGTAGCGTCGCTCCATGCGCGTACACATGGACTAGTTGGCGGAGCAGGCAGTCTGGAGCGAACCCTCGAGTGCCTCGAGCTCCCCGCACGCGCCCCACCTCTGAGCAAGACCGGCGGCCCACACGACGAGCCCACAGGGCGGGAAGACGGCTGGTTCTTCGATCAGGCAGCAGGTGACGACGAGCCGTAGCTCGCGAATCAGATCCCGATGCCCCGAAGGCCCCCGTTTGCGGAGCGGGCAGCGCAGGAGTTCAAACCCGGAGAACTGTCACGCAAGGCGGCGGGAAAGATGGGGTCAGGTCAGCACCGCCGAGCACCAGCAGCGCGATGCCGCCGGCCAGCGCGACAGCGATCAGGCTCTCGGCGAAATCCCTCAGCTCGCCGGGAGTCAGCCAGGCTCAGGCGAAAGGTACGGTTGCGAGCGTCACCAGGACGAGCGCCGGCAGGATGCGCCGGGCGCGACGCTCGTAGAAACCGGCGAGCGTGAAGCGATCCTCGTCGATCTCGTGCAGGATGATCGACGCGATCAGACAACCGCTGATCACGAAGAAGACAGCGACGCCGACGAACCCGCCGCCGAAAGTCTCGAAGCCGGCATGAAACGCGATGACCGGCAACACCGCCAGCGCGCGCAGACCGTCGATCTCTCGGCGATATTCCATTCAGCAGGCGAACTTCGGAACGAGGGAGGAAAACGGAGGCGAGCCGTCGGAACCGGGTGTCGGCAGCCGCCAGGTGCGCGCGGCGGCTACGACAACTGCAACGCCCGGCGCTGCAAGGGATCGAGCTCCGCAGCAAGCGGCCTGAGGCCGTCGCCCCAATCGGGAACCGTCGAGCGGGGGGCATCGAAGCGCGTGTACTGGGCCATCAGCATCAGCCGGTCCCTGGTGGCTCTCCGGCTGCCGAAATGCAGACAGCGCGCGGTATCCACCGCGAATAGCGCGCCGGGATGGCCGGTCAATACCAGAGGCGCCTCCCCGTCCAGCCCGGCAGCGACTTCCTCGTCCGAGAAGCGTCCGTAGCCCTGGTCCGCATGCGCCATCACACGCTGCGTGGCCTCGGCCGGAATCAGGGTGAAGGGGCCGTTCTCAGTCGTGACCGCCTCGATCACCAGCAGGAACTTGACCTGGGAATGATCCTCTTCGTCCCGGTGATACTGCTGGCTCAGGATCGCGGTCTCGTTCGGCGGCGTCCACCAGAGACGCGCACCGCTGAGCACCGGTGCCTCACCCAGATAGCGGGCGGCGAAGTAGACGAGTTCAGGACCGGTGATGAACTTCAGAAACCCGGGATAGTCCAGAAACTGCTCATGCTTGACCAGCGAGATCAAGAACCCGGCCTTCTTCGAATCGGGACCGGGGTGAGGGCGATTGCTGGCCCTCCTCTCACGCGCCACCGCCGCCAGATCGTCCGCGACGGCAGCCGCATCCGGCACCATCTCGGCCGGAATCTGTGCCCAGCCGTGCCGGCGCATATGCGCCAGTGTCGCGGAATCGGGCCCCGCGCCGACTGCTTGGAGGAGGGCTTTTCGGACACGCTTCTCTCCTGGTGTCCGGACAGCCTTCAGCCCTCGGGTCAGCGTATCACTCGCGGCCTTGGACAGACCCGCGCGCCGCAGCAGTTTCCAGACGGGAAACGGGTCGCGCAACAGGCGGATCGGTCTGTAGGGTGCAGAGCCGATCCGTTCGGAACTGCGATGGGCCGTCAACGCCATACCGCATCACTCTCCGTTGTCGCTGCCGCTATTCGCGGACAGGCCCCGGGTTGGACTGACCAGTCTTTCTCCGCCTCGTAGCGGCCAAAGTGTAGACCGAAAGATGGCGACCGTTCAACCGGAAAGAAAAGCATGACAACGGACACCATTCGCGTCGGCCTGATCGTCGCGGGCGGCAACGCCCGCAATCGACACATTTCCGGGATGCGGACAGGTCTGCGACGCCAGGCAGGCCCGACGGGGACTTGCCTGCCCAGAAGAGGGATCGAGGTGGAGGTCGTGGGGAGCGCCGATGGCGCAAGCCCCCGGAATGGCGGAGCAGGCAGTCTGGCGCGAACTCGTCTCTCCGTCCACGTCCCTGATCCTGGGAAAGGCAGAGCCGCCGGCGGCTCCAGGGTCGCGTTCGCCGGTCTAGCCCTCGGCGACGAAGCTCCCGTGAAAGGTCGCCCCGGCGTTGTAGGGGAGGCGGATGGTGGCCACCGGGCCGTCCGCGAGGCACCGCGCGTCGAGGATCGCGACCTCGCTCTTTCGTGGGCGGCTGTCGTAGACCAAACAGAGCACCCAGCCCCGATCTTCGTCTGCTGGGCTCGAAGAGGCACCCGGGTCGGGGACGAAGACCGGCTCGAGGGAGACCTTGTTCTCGCCGAAGTCGAAGATCTCCTCGCCGCCACCGTGGCGATCGATCTTGGCGACACCGCGCAGGATCCCGCCCTCGCCGGGTGCGACGTTGCAACCTGCATAGCCAAAGCGGCCGTCGAGGGTCTCGGTGTCGGGATGGATGCGCGGGAACTCGGCGGGTAGCGAGGAGAGCGGCTCCGAGCTCACCCGGCCCGACCGAAGGTCGAGCCGGACGCGGTGCGCCCCTGCGGCCCCGAAGCTGGTCCAGTCGCTGGTGCGGTAGCTGGCGGTGTCCTCGGCGGCGACGGGCCAGCCGCCGAGCTGGCCACAGTCGATGACAAGCTCGTCGCCGCGCTCGTGGGCTCCGAAGTAGTGGCCGATCAACACCGAGGGGGCATCGAACTCGCGCACGGGCCCGCCCGCGCGTGGCGCCACGATGAAGCGCGCCGTCAGGTCGTCGCGCCACTGCAGGGTGGCGAAGAAGGAGTCGAGCCCCAACGCGAAGCGCAACACGCTGGCCACCAGCGGTGGCACGTGGAAGATCATGAAGCGCTCGGTGAGTGCGTAGTCGTGAACGAAGGAGCCGTAGGGCAGGGCGAAGCGATCGATGGCGTGCACACGCCCCTGACGATCCGCCCGGTAGCTGCGAATGCCGACTTTCGGGGAGGCGAAGTCGACTCCGAAGTTGAAGATCTCTCCGCTCTTGGGGTCGGTGTGCGGGTGGGCGGAGTAGGGCTGGTAGCTCTTCAGCTGGCCGTCGAAGTCGAGCATCCCACCCGTGGCCAGGGTGTCGCGGTCGATCACGTAGGGATGGCCACCCTCCTCGAGTGCGAGCAGCTGTCCGTGATGCTCGATGATGTGGGTGTTGGCTTCGTGGCCGGGCGTGCGGAGGATGTTGCGCAGGAATCCGCCGGGCAAGTCGGTGCCCGGAGTGCGCACGCGCGGGCGATCGCTACCCCGCTCCTTGCGGTACTTCTTGGTCTCGACGAAGCGGCTGCGGCAATGGACGGAGCCATCGGCCTGGATGCGAAGTGCGCGGATCATGCCGTCGCCATCGAAGAAGGACTGGGAGAAGTCGCGCTTGCCCGGCCCGTTCCGGTAGAGGGTGCCGACGAGCCCGGCGGGCAGGGTCCCCTCGACGGACTCGGCCGGGAGATCCACCTCCTCGACGGAATCGAAGAAGCCGGCCCAGTTGGCCGCGCCGCGGCCGGTGGGCGGTCCGGTCAAGACGCCCTTCGTGTCGGTGAATTCGCCGGAGGCAGTCAACGCGGAATCTCCTGCTCAGGGCGCGGCCGCGGAACTTCGACACCAGCTATATGCAAAGGCGCGACGGGGCGCCAATGCATCACTTCGAACGAGCCCTTCGGGCCCCGTCGCGGCTCCCCGTAGGGGTTTGACAGAACGCCCATACCCGGTCCTTGCGCGAAAACGCAGCTTGAATGCCCTATCTGCCCAGGGCCTCGAAAACGAGCTGATCGAGGAGCGCAGTGATGACCTCGACATGAACGCTGCCGTCGAATGTCGAGAACGAGTGGGCGGTGTCCTCAAGGACTACGATCGAAGGGCAGCGTGACGGTGGGCTCAGTAATGGCACACTACGGGGTGGCGGAGCAGGCAGTCTGGCGCGAACTCGTCTCTCCGTCTAGATCCCTGATCCTGGGGGAAGATACAGGGAAGCCGCGTGCATCGCTTGCCAGGTTCCCCTTGTCCGCTGTCCGCAACGGACGATCTCAACCACCGGAGGCAAAGGCTCGTCACGTTCCACGGGCCGCCCGTCGCGGGCAGGACGAAGAGGTGGCCTCCTTCGAGCCGCCGACCGCCTAGGGCGCGAGAGCCGACGGTCCGGGAGAGCCGGAGACAAAGCCTGGCACGAACAGCGCAAAGTCGTCGATGTTCACGAACGAGTCACTGCTCATGTCGGTGCCAGAACCAGAATCGAGTCCGGCGACGAAGTCGGGAATAAATGCAGAGAAGTCGTCGATGTCGCAGTTTCCATCGTTGTCGAAGTCGCAATCGCACGCGTTGCCGTAACCGTCGGAGTCCGCGTCGAACTGCGAGTTGAGCACGTCGATGCAATTGTCCTGGGAATCGGAAACCCCGTCCCCATCGGAGTCGGGGGCGCACAGGCAATCCGACTGACAGAGCCCCGGGCAGACGGAATCGTCCGACCCGTCGCACTCCTCGTCGATCTGGTTGACGGAGCCGTCACCGCAGATCGGCAGCTCACACGTGCAATCAGATCTACACAGTCCGGGGCACGCGAGGTCGCTGGTGCCGTCGCAGGCCTCGCCAGGCTGATTGACTACGTCGTCGCCACAGATGGGGGGCAGCGTCTCGATCGCCACCAGCTCGCTGCAGATGTTGGAGTCGTTTCCATGGCAGAGCTTCACCTGGTCGTCGGAGAAGTCGAAGTCGCTGAGCGGCCGGGTGATCGCCACGTACTCTCCCACGTCGCAGAAGAAGCTCTGGACGTGCGTGACCCTGAAATCGTCCTCCATGAGGTGAGCGCAGGTCTCGAATGACTTCGAGTAGGTGACGGTGACGTTGTCACTCTGGTCGATCACCGCCGAGTGCAGGATGACTACGTCTTGGGACTCGATGTCTACCGAGAAGAGCACCGACGCGCCCGGCTCCGAGAGCGGCTGGATGGTGATGCAAGTGCCCAGGTAGCAGCGGGAGAAGAGATCTCCCGGTTGGTAGGCGCGCCACGGTGGCTGCGTGGCTCCGCTCGCCCTCGACGGATGGTGCCTCAAGACCTGCGGAGGATCGTCCTGGAACCAGCCCCGCGTCAGGTCGAACTCGAAGATGGCCAGCCCGCTCTCCCGCCCGTCGGCCGGTGCCCACTGTGTGTGGGAGTTGCCCGCCGCATCGAACCAGCGGTTCTCGATCACCAGGAAGTGGTTGGGATCGTCCTCGATGTAGAGCACGTAGAGGTACGGACCCTGGTCGTAGTCGGACCCGTCGGGGATCTCGTTGGCCGCGAGGCTGTGGGTGCCGGGGGCGTCGATCACCACCGGCTCGAGCCAGCGGGCGAAGAGCCACTTCTCGAAAGCCGCCGGGTGAGAGGGATTGGCGCCATGGCTGCCACTCATGGCCCAGCCATCCACCTCGAAGCGCGGCCAGTAGTAGTCAGGGTAGGAAAGCAGGAGATGGCCCAGCTCGTGGGTCCAGGTGGCCGGATGGTAGAAGCTGTCCCCGGGCGGAAGGCGCTCGGGCATGTTGTTGTAGAAGTTGAACAGGATCGACTGGGTGTCGAAGAGGGACCGGTGGGGGCTGTCCTCGGAGACCAACCCCGTCCCGTTGGGGAAATCGAAGGACCAGGGATTCAGGTCCGAGGGATAGATGATACTCGGGTCCACGTAGGAGAGATTCCCTCCGCTGCATAGCCCGCCCACGCCCTCGTAGAGCAGCACCGCGCCGTCCATGACTCCATTGGCGTCGGCGTCGTAGGCGGTGAGGTCCAGCCCGTGTGCGACGACGCCGTCGCGCAGGGCATCCAAGAAGACCTCGTCGCGCCTGCAGAACCACCGGCTGATGTCGACGCGCTCGTAGAGATAGCTCGCCCTGGGTCGCAGATAGGAGCCCGGCGCATCCGACCGGATCCATCCGAATACATCGAAGCCGAGCTCGGTGCGCCCCCCCGAGACGTCGCGAAAGTACTGGCTGGGACCGGACGGACCGTTGAGAAAGGCCGAGAGCTGATCGGGCGTCGAAGGCACATAGCCAGGATTCACCGAATCCGGGTTGTTCTCGTTGGCGGGATCATTGGCGGGATCGAAGTCCTCCCACTCCACCATCAGGACCGGGACCCGGATCGTCCGGCTCGTATAGGCGCACTGGGGGAGCACCACCGAACCGTCATCAACCGACCCGTAGACGGCGAACACGGACGGCTCTTGTAGCCCGAGACCCGCCTGAAACAACTCTCCGGTGCTCCAGTGCAGCCAGGTACCGCCCTGACATTCCGTAGGCGGAGAAGCCACTTGAGAAGACGCCTTCCCTGGAGCCAGGAGGTGGATCCCACCCAGGAGCACAAGAGCGAGTAGCGCGCTCCATCCTCGAAGCCGGACGACAGGAACCAAGCACGAGACGGCAAGCAGAGCAGCGAGTCGGCGCATCGGCATTCCTCCTCAGCGCCTCAGAATGCACGTACCGTGCCGCTCTCTCGCAAAGCTGAGTTCGTCGCCCGCGGGGAGCTGGGGCACGGCGCCACGCGCCTGTGGGGGCCTGCACCGGAGGCGAATGGCCCGCCGAGGTGGCCTCATCTGGATTTCCGTCTTCTCGAAGACCGTGGGTTCATCCGCCTTCACCGCTGCTTCCCGATTACCTGACGACTTGGTCTGGCCGATCGTTCCGGCACCCCCGCTCGTCGAGCAGCCTCCGGTACCCGAGGCAGTGCTGTAGCCGGTACCTGCCGGGCTCCAGTCCGCAGCCTGACCTGCCCCCTGAGATCGATCCGGCCTGTATCTTCGGATTTGCCTTTGGGTCAACCTCCGTCCGAACCGCGCCAATCGGCTTCGGAGAACATCGACGGCAGTGGTGCGCTTGAGCGCACCGCTCGGCCGTCTCCGCTTGTGCTCGTGAGTGCGGGTGCCCTAGAACCCCGCGGAATCGCGGGAAACCTGCCGAAGGCACGCGCTCCGACCTGAGGATTCTCCGGAGTCGCGGACTAGGTGGCGGAGAGGGTGGGATTCGAACCCACGGTACCTTTTACAGTACACACGCTTTCCAAGCGTGCGCCTTAAGCCACTCGGCCACCTCTCCGCGGAGCGACTGGCTACGGGAGCCGTCGAAAAACTGCGTTGGCGGAGAGGGAGGGATTCGAACCCTCGATAGGGGTAAGCCTATACACCCTTAGCAGGGGCGCGCCTTCAGCCACTCGGCCACCTCTCCGCGCGGAGCGGGAGCATACACCGTGGCCCCGGCCTTCGGGAGAGCCCGCGGGCACGCGGGCGCGGTTCGGAGGCACCCCGTTTTCGTTGGCAAACCGGCCGGTTGAGGCTGAGCTACTTGAAGCGCTCGGGCCGCGGCCGGCAGTAGAGCTGGGTGGCCCCCGAAGCCAGAAGCTCGCGGTCTGGGCTCCAGACGGCGCCCGTCGCCGCGATCAGGCCGCCCTCGGCGAGGTCCGCCCGGCCCACGTTCGCGAGCCACTCGTGGGGCCGCGTGTCGCGATGGAAGCGGACGTAGAGGTCGAGGTTCGGTGCGATCCACGGGGAATCCGGACCGCGGTGGAGTTCGTAGGTCGCGGGCCAGGTGAAGGTGTCGATCAGGATGAGCGCGCGGCTGGCGTCGACGAAGGCGTCGTCGGCCTGGGGTCTGGGACGGAAGCGGTGCCAGCCGCGCAGCTCGGGGTCGCGCGGCGTCGGGTCGCCGCGCACGCTCGGGTCGATGGGGCGCCACTCGAAGTTGTCGAAGAAGGGGTGCGGCGGGTCGCCGCCCTCTCGCAGCGTCTCGAGATTGGGGAGGTCTTCGTGCCCGGGAAGATCGGGCACGGGGACACGATCGTGAACCATCCCTTCGTTGTCTCCGGCGGCCCAGACCTGGGCTTCGAGCACCGTGCGATCACCTTGGGTCATGCGGACTCGCAAGGCTTCGGTGCGGCTGCCGGCGCGCAGCGACTCGACGTGGAGATCCACGGGCTCGAAGCGGGCAACACTCAGATATTGGCAGGCGTAGCTGACCGGACGCGAAAATTCGGTCGCCGCGCCCGCGGCACGCAAGGCAATGGCCGAGACGTAGCCGCCCGCCGGGCCCCAGAGCATCCAATCCTTGGAGAGCTGCGCTCGCCAGTGGCGTTCGCCCACGGCTTCGAGGGCAGTCTGTTCGACGAAATCGCCCATGCGCCCAAACTAACACGGCGTCGCGTCGGGAGCGTGAGGGCCGACGCGCCCGATTGGCGAGTCAGTTTGCGAGCGGATCGGTGAGTGTCGGCGGAAGCTCGGCGGGAAGGCCGGGCGGCTCCCAGCCGTTGCCGTCTGGGTCGACGAAGATCGGGTTCGTGAATGCGAAGGGGACGCTGTTCGGAACGAGCACGCGATAGCGTTCTGCTTCGTCGCCCGTGGCGTCGCCCTCGACTTCCACTGTCACGAAGGCATCGCCCTCGAAGGCGAGGGGGACTTCGACTGAACCGCCGCGCTCGATCGGGCGGGTCTCGACGAGCGCGCCGTTCAGATAGACACGGGCCTCGGCGACCGGAACCCAATCGGGCGCATCGACCGCGATGGAGAGCGTCGCCTCCCGCGCGCTGATCAGTCCACCGGGGCCGACCTTCCCGAGCCTCGCCGTGAGGAAGGGCCCCGTGCTCCCGACGAGTTCGCCACGAAGGATCGCCCCGAAAAAAGCCGCCTCGTCGAGGCGAGCCGGGCGATCGTCCGGGACGCGTACGAAACTCGCGGGGACCGCGACCAGGCGGCCGAGGCGATGGGAGTCGCTGTTCGCCGTCCCGGTGCTGCGCTCCCCTTGGAGGAGCAATGAGAACCAGTCGGCGCGCGTCTGCTTGTAGGCACTGTTCAGGGGGCCGGTGGCTCCGTTCAGCAGCTCGATGGCGTCGAAGTCGACGTCGCGCACGCCGGTCTCGGGGTCGGGCTCGATGAGCACCCGGTTCGGCTCCTGGTCGAGCGACAGCGTCGGGTCGAAGGGGCGGCCCGCGATCGCGAGGTGGCTCAAGAACGATTCGTCGTCCGTGTCGACGGTGGCGACCGGCCGGGGGTGGTTGAGCTGAAAGATGCGTTCGCCGCCGCGCGCCCGAAGCTCGGCGATCGGGGTTCGCAGCCGGACGCCCTGGCTCGTGAGGGCACCGCCGCGATGAACGAAGGGTTCGGGCAGCAGCGGGAAGGCGTTCGCGTGGCCCGTCGTATGCGGCACCGCTTCACTTCGCAGGATGCTCGTGACTTCGAGCCCGGGCACCACGCGCATGCGACCCTCGAGCCCCATGGCGTTCGCTGTCGGGCGGTAGTCGACCACGTTGTCGTGCTCGGTCGCCACCAGCACCTCGCCCCCCATGGCGGCGAAAGACCGGAGCCGCTCGCGGTAGGGGAGGGTCGAGTCGAAACTCCCGGCCGCGTGCACGTGGAGATCGGCCAGGATCCAACCGGGTGTCTTTACCGTGCGGCGCGGGAGGCCGATGGTGAGCGGCGTGTTCTCGCCAACGCGTACGTCGAGGAGGGTTTCCTCGACGCTCCACTCGAGCCCGCGTGTGGCGAGCACGCGATAGCGGCCCGGCGGCAACGCGGCCGAGGCCGGGTCGTCTTCCGTTCCGGCGAGAGAGATGTCCGAAGAGAGCGCGGACTGGCGGACCGGGTCGCCGCCGTAGGACAGGCCGAGCAGGTCGTCACGGAAGTCCGGGTCCCGCGTTCCGTCGAGCCCTTGGAAGACGAGCCGCATCGCGTGGCCGCGCGGCAGGACGACGCGCCCGACACCCCCGAGTGCGACTTCGCCGAGAGCGAGGCCCTCCGCAGCGACCTCCACGGGCAGGCGAACCTCACGGCCCCCCGACGCCACGACACGCAGCTCGTAGCCACCCGGGCTCGGCACGCGGAACGCGAAGCGTCCGTCGGCCTCGGGGCGCGCGTAGGTCGTGGCCTGGCCGTCTCGGCTCACGTGGAGACGCGCACCCGGGTCGTCGACGCGGCCCGAGACGACGGGGCCGTCCGCGAAGAGGGCGCCTGTGCGATCTCGAGCAAGCCGACCCGCGGGCCGCCGCCCATCCAGAAGGGGCGGGTGAACACGCCGAGCACCGTGAAGGGGATGCCATTGAGGGCCACCATCGGGACCGCCACGGGCTCCTCGTCTTCGCGCTCGAGCACGGCGGATTCGAAGTGCAAGCCATAGGCGATGCCGGCGCCGAAGCCATCGTCTGCGAGCAAGACCTGGACGTCCGCGCGTTCGAGCCCGCGGAAGATCGAGCTCCACTCCTCTCCCGGGCTCGACGGGTGCTCGAAGCCGGCGGACAACTCGGGGAGCGCCGTGTCGAGCGTGAAGACACGCAGGCTGCCGCTCGGATGGACCGAGAGCAGGCCCAACAATGCGAAGCGGCCCCCCGAGGCGACCCGCTCGACCTCGGTGGCGATCCGCAGCGAGGCTTCCCCCGCCGCGAGCGCGTAGACGGTGCGAATCTCGACGCCATTCCAGCGCGCCGTCGTGATGATGCGTGCCTCGTCCGGGTCGAACTCGGCGGCAACGCTTTCGACGCGCGGGACATTCGCTCGGCTGACGTTCACCAACGGAACGAGGTTGGAGAGGTGGTCGTCGGCGCCACCACAGTGGCCGAGGTCGACGAGGAAACCGCCACCCGGGGAGACGTCCATGGCCTGGGACGGGTGGGACACCACGGCGCAAACGAGCCCGTTGCCCAGGGCGAAGTCGCCGATTCCGCCGACCGCATCGGGCCCGCCCACCAGGCGGCGGGCCGCGTTCTCCGGCGTCACTTCACCCGCCCAGGGCGATTCGGCCAGCGCGGGCGCCGGCGCCGCGAGCAGGAAAAGAGCGAGGCCCACGAGGCCAAGGCGAGAGATGGGTCGGAGGGGGGCAGGCACGGCGGCGAAGCCTAGCGCGGCTACCCTGGGAGCTCGCGAACCTTTCGGGAGCGATCCAGCGTGTCCGAACCCGAGCCCCCTCCGGACGAGCCCAGCTCGTTCATCGAGGAGAAGATCGTGCCCTTGATCGTCGAGCCGACGCTCGGCCCGGTCTGGGTCGTACTCGTCGCCCACTTCGGCGTTTTTGGAGCCTGGTCCCTGCTGATCGCCCTCGAGCAGGGCCGCATCACGGCCTACCTCGGAGTCTTCGGCTTGTTCTGGCTGACCGGGACGGCGGCCGTGGCGGAGGTCCGGCAGCGAGGCCGACCGGGCGCACTCAGCGTGCTGGTCCTGGCCGTCTGGGCCACGACCCTGGGCTTCGCCTTCGCCGCGCGGCACTTTGGTGTGTTCTAGGGGTCGTGCTGGCGGAGAGGGTGGGATTCGAACCCACGAGGGCTTGCGCCCTAGCGGTTTTCAAGACCGCCGCCTTCGACCACTCGGCCACCTCTCCAGCAAGCAAAGGTAGCCGCAGACCGCCGCCTTCGACCACTCGGCCACCTCTCCAGCAAGCAAAGGTAGCCGCCGTCGCCGCCGCCAGCGGCGGAATTGGAGATGGCCTTGCCCATCCAAAATCCGAATCCTTGGTACAGTCACGCCCCCCGGGAGGCCTGGATGAGCAGCGATGGAGAAACCCAGCAGCCCCGCAGGCCGAAGCTCCTCCTCCTGAGCGCGCACCTGGACGCTCGGTCTCCTGGGAAGCGAGTTCGCCAACCGCTTCGAGATCCGCGTCGTCAACAGCTCCCCCAGCCGGGCCGACGAAGTGAGCGGCGAAAGCCGCTTTCGCTTCGACCGCGCCACCGACGCGCTCCGCACGCTCTTCCGCTTGGCCGTCGAGCTCGTTCGTTTCCGCCCGGACGTGTGCCACGTGAACACGCCCTACGGCTGGGCCTTCCTGCGCGACGGGCTGGCGGTCTGGATGGCGAGCCTCGCCGGCGCGAAGACGACGATCCACCCGCGTGGTGGCGACTTCCCGGAGTTCGTCGAGGGCGCGCGCGGGCCGCTCCGCCGCTTCGTCGAGGCCACGCTGCGGCGGGCCGACGTGTGTATCGCTCTGACGCGTCCGAACGAACGGCTGATGGGCGAGATCGCGGGTGACGACCACGTTCGATACGTGCCTAACTTCATCCAGCTGCGCGACCTCGGGCCGCTCCCCGACCGCGCGGCGCGCGGTGACGCGCCGGTGAACGTGCTGTTCGTGGGCTGGATGCTCGAGGCCAAGGGCGTGCGCGAGCTGCTCGAGGCGGCGCGTGCCCTGCCCGAGGCCCGCTTCACCCTGATCGGCGCGGAAGACCCGGAGTTCCTGGCGAGCGTGTCCGGCGATCTCACCGAGCTCGCGGGCCACGTGAAGCGCATCCTGCCCCGGCCTCGCGAGGAGGTGCTCGCGCTCTACGGCGAGGCCGACATCTTCGTGCTGCCGACCTGGCGCGAGGGGTTCCCGAACGTGGTGCTCGAAGCCATGGGCGCGGGCCTCCCCGTGGTGGCCACGCCGGTGGGCGCGATCCCGGAGGCCGTGCGGGACGGAGAGGAGGGCTTTCTCGTTCCGGTGCAGGACGCGGCCGCGCTCACCGAGGCGTTGCGACGCCTGATCGACGACCGCGAGCTACGCCTCGCCATGGGTCGCCGCTCACGCGAGCGTGCAGAGAACGTCTTCTCCATCGACACCGTGACGGCGCAACTCGAGAGCGTGTATCGGAGCTTGATCGCCTAGAGGTCGGCGCCCGGCGCAAGCCGTGCCACGGTCGTGCGGCCGTCGAGGCCTTCGACGGCTTGCCCACTGAAGACGATGAGCTCGCGATCGGTATGCCCCGAGGGCAGCACCACGGAACCGAACTGGAGGTAGTACGCGCTCCAGCGATCCTTGCGTCCGCGCCAGGCGCGACGCCAGTGCTCGGCATCGCGCGAGAGCCAGAGCTCCGAGTGCTGGCTCTGGTTCACCGCCGAAGGCTCCACGCTGGTGGTCAGCGCGAAGATGCCCCCGAATTGGCAGGCGTAGATGCAGCTCCCCCCGAACTCGCGCAATCGTTCCGTCTGACCGGTCGACTTGTCCAGGGAGATCAGACCGTTCGGCTCGAGCTGGGTGTCGGTGGCATAGACGAGGCGGTCGCCCATGTCGAAGACCTCGACGGCGCGGTAGCGCTGCTCGCCGCGCACGAACCAATCGAAGTGTTGGAGATCGGCGGAGAGCCGGCCGATGCCCGGCTCGGGGTCGAAGTCACCGGTCAACACCCAGTAGTGACCCTCGCGGGCATCCCACACGACGTTGTGAACATGCAGGATGTCTTCGAGGGCACGAATGAGTTGGAAACTCTCGCCGTCGTCTCGCGAGACGAAGATCCGCACGGGCCGGCGTTCCTTGGGCGAGCCATATTCGCCCCAGAGAATCTCACCGTTCGGGCCTTTGGTGATCCGCATGGGCGGCATCAGCGGCAGATCGCCCGCTTCGATCACAGAGGGTCGCATGAGCCGCTCGCCCGGAGCGGCGACGAAGACACCCTGACGGTTGGAGGCGACGTAACCCCCGGCGTCGGTGTGGGAGAGCGCGCGGACCTCCAAGCGGGCCAGGCGACAGAGCAGCCGGGACGGGCTGGCGACCCGGCGCAGCGGGTCGAGGGGCATCGAGGTCACGTGCTGCCAGCTTCGACCCCCATCTTCGGAACGATGGATCTCGTAGTTGCGACCGAGGTAGAGCGCGCCGTCGGGCTCGGCGAGCACGACGCGCCCGGGGAAGCGGCCTTCCACGGCCAGCGCGACGGATTCGTCGGACGGCAGCTCGGTTTCAGCCGACGCAGCCACGGCTACAGCGAGACCTCGACGCCGGGCTGATCCACGAAGGTCTGCATCCAGAGCTCGAGGGTCAGCAGGGCGTAGATCAGATAGGTATGGTCGACGCGACCTTCGGCGTTTTCGTCGAGGATGCGCTTCACGTAGGCGCCGTCGAAGATGCCGCGCGCTTCGACGTGGCTCGGGCCGAGCAGATACTCGATGACCTCACGCAGATCTTCCCGAACCCACTTCCGTAGCGGCGCGCCGAAGCCCGTCTTGCCGCGATGGATGAGATCGTGGGGCAGGTAGCGCTCCATGGCCGTCTTGAGCGGCCACTTCGTGACGTTGCCGCGCAGCTTGTACTTCTCTGGGATGCGCGCGCAGAGCTGCATCAGCTCGACGTCCATGAAGGGCACGCGCGCCTCGAGCGAGACCGCCATGCTCGATTTGTCCGTGTAGTTGAAGTTGTGGGCGGCGAGGAACGTCTCGACGAGCAGGTGCGAGTGGCAGTTGAGATCGCCCTCGCCCTGGAACTCGTCAAAGTAGCGTTGGAGGGACGGCGGCGGGTCGCCGGGCCGCAGCTCCGCCGCGAGGCCCGGGGCGAAGATCGACTCGCGCGTCTGGGTGCTCGACCACTCGGCCAGGGCGAGATGCCGGTCGAGGCCGCTTTTGTCGAGGCCGCGTCGAAACTTCTCGATGCGGCGCGCGAGCAGATGCTGAGCGCCGAGCATGTTGGTCGCCACTCGCTCCGCGAGGCCCGCCGCCCACGAGAAGGGTGGCCGACCGAGCCAGCGATAGCGCTCGTACATGCGATAGGCCTGGTGGCTGCGATAGCCGAAGAAGACTTCGTCCCCGCCCGTGCCCGAGAGCAAGACGGTCGTGCCGTCCTCGCGCGCGAGTTTCGAAATCAAGTAGGAGGGGAAGACCGCCGGGTCGGCGTCCGCTTCGTCCAGGTGATAGATCATCTTCGGCAGCAGATCGATCACCTGGGGGTCGATCTGCACGCTCTTCAGGCGGACATCGAGGGCGCGCGCCACGCGGCGCGCGTAAGGGTAGTCGTCGATCCCCTGTTCCTTGGCCATGTCACCCGGGTCGAAGCGCACCGTGTAGCTCGTGATCTCGCGCTCCGGGAAGGCCTCGCGCATGCAGGCGACGATGCTCGACGAATCGAGCCCACCCGAGAGGAAGGCCCCGAGCGGCACGTCCGAAACCATCTGACGGCGGGTCGTGCGCACGAAGGTTTCGTGAACCTGCTCGACCCATTCCTCGGGGCTCGGCTTGGTGTCCTCGTGGTAGCCGAGCTGGAACCAGCGGCTCACCTCCATGCGGCCAGCCTTCCAGACGAGGCGATGACCGGGTTCGAGCTTCATGACTCCGTCGAGCAGCGTGTGTTCGCCGGGCACCCAGAGGAAGCGCAGGTAGTCGGCGACGCTCGGCATGTGCAGGCGCCGCGGGATCTCCGGGATCTTCAGCAGGGCCTTCATCTCGGAGGCGAAGTAGAGCTGATTCCCGTTCTGCCAGTAGTAGAGGGGCTTGATGCCGGCGTGGTCGCGTGCGAGGACGAGACGCTGCTCGTTCGCATCCCACAGGGCGAAGGCGAACATCCCGTTCAACTCGTCGACGAAGTCGAGACCCTTCTCTTCGTAGAGCGCGAGCAGCACCTCGGTGTCCGAGTGGCTCTTGAAGCAATAGCCGTTCTTTTCGAGCCGATCGCGATGCTCCGGGAAGTTGTAGATCTCACCGTTGTAGGAGATCCAGACCGAGCCGTCCGCGTTCTGCATCGGCTGATGGCCGGCGGGGGAGAGGTCGATGATCGAGAGGCGACGGTGGCCGAGGCCGATGCCTGCGTCGGCGTCGTGCCAGGTGCCCGCGTCGTCGGGGCCACGGTGGGCCGGCTCCAGCAGATCGGGCCGATGGGCCCCGGCGTATCCGGCAATTCCACACATGAGCGCGCTTGGCAGGCCTCGTTCGAAGAACCGGGAAGAGTAGCGGGAAGCGCTGCGCCCTGCTGGAAAGCAACCGTTACGCACCCCATGCGCCGAGGCTGCCGGCTGCGGCTAGAGGTCCACCGGCTCGCCGGTGCGGAGCGACTCGACGGCGGCAAGCGTTGCGCGGGTCGTCCCGACGAGCTGCGCGTATGGGATGGGCATCTCGCCCCCGGAGCGCGCCGCCGCGACGAAGCGGCGCATCTCCTCTTCGAAGCCCTTGTCCTGATTCGCCGACTTTTCCTTGCGGGTGCTGCCGCCGGAATGGAGTTCGAGGCTGCGGTAGTCCTCGAGGCGCGCAATGCGGCCCTCGCCGAAGACCTCCAGGTATTCCTTGCCCTGGCGGTTGTCGCCC